>NZ_JAWHOO010000022.1:20649-78805 GCF_032586855.1 Pseudomonas syringae group sp. J254-4
GAAGACTCGAACTTCCACGACCTTGCGGTCACCAGCACCTGAAGCTGGCGTGTCTACCAATTTCACCATCTGGGCAGCATCAGCAGCGTCTCCGCCGTTGATGGGGCGCACTATACGGCGATCATTTTGCTCTGTAAACCCCTGTTTTGATTTAATAATCAAAACCTGAAAATGCAAAAACCCGCTTTCGCGGGTTTTTGTGAGGCGGGAGACTGTTGTAGTCTGTTGCCTGAATTGGTGCCCAGAAGAAGACTCGAACTTCCACGACCTTGCGGTCACCAGCACCTGAAGCTGGCGTGTCTACCAATTTCACCATCTGGGCAGTATCGGAAGGCATCAACCTGCCGATGGCGCGCACTATACGGAGCGCTTTTTAGGCTGTAAACCCCGGCGATGAAAAAAAGTCGAAAAAATTCGCGGGCGGTGTGTTTCGGGTGTTGCAGCGTGGTCAGGGAGGCTTTTTGTCGAGTGGTTTGAGCGTGAAATTTCCCGTTTCATGAGGTCTATGCCAAACTAACCCCTATATATACAAGGTGAAAACTATCTAATGGCCGATTGGCAGTCCCTCGATCCCGAGGCCGCTCGTGAAGCGGAAAAATACGAAAACCCTATTCCCAGCCGTGAGCTGATATTGCAGCACCTTGCCGAGCGCGGTTCGCCGGCCAGTCGCGAGCAACTGGTCGAAGAATTCGGCCTGACCACCGAAGATCAATTCGAGGCCCTGCGCCGTCGCCTTCGCGCGATGGAGCGCGACGCCCAGTTGATCTATACCCGTCGTGGCACTTATGCACCGGTAGACAAGCTTGACCTTATCCTGGGTCGCATCTCCGGGCATCGCGATGGCTTCGGCTTTCTGGTGCCGGACGACGGTTCCGATGACCTGTTCATGAGCCCGGCGCAAATGCGTCTGGTATTCGACGGTGACCGGGCGCTGGCGCGCGTTTCCGGCCTTGACCGTCGCGGTCGTCGCGAAGGCGTTATTGTCGAAGTGATCTCGCGTGCTCACGAAACCATCGTTGGTCGCTACTTCGAAGAGAGCGGCATTGGTTTTGTTGTACCCGATAACCCGAAAATCCAGCAGGAAGTGCTGGTAACGCCGGGCCGCAACAATAATGCGAAGATCGGCCAGTTCGTCGAGGTGAAAATCACCCACTGGCCAACGCCGCGCTTCCAGCCGCAGGGTGATGTGGTCGAAGTGGTCGGCAACTACATGGCGCCGGGCATGGAAATCGATGTTGCGCTACGCACTTACGATATTCCGCACGTGTGGCCCGAGGCTGTACTCAAGGAAGCTGCGAAGCTAAAGCCGGAAGTCGAAGAGAAGGACAAGGAAAACCGCGTAGACCTGCGCCACCTGCCTTTCGTGACCATCGATGGCGAAGACGCTCGCGACTTTGATGACGCGGTTTATTGCGAAGCCAAGCCGGGCAAGCTGCGCTTGTTCTCCGGTGGCTGGAAGCTCTACGTGGCCATTGCCGACGTATCGAGCTACGTGAAAATCGGCTCGGCGCTGGATGCTGAATCCCAGGTTCGCGGCAACTCGGTGTACTTCCCCGAGCGTGTTGTACCGATGTTGCCTGAGCAGTTGTCCAACGGCCTGTGCTCGCTGAACCCGCATGTCGATCGTCTGGCCATGGTTTGTGAGATGACCATCTCCAAGACCGGCGAGATGACTGACTACGTATTCTACGAAGGCATCATCCACTCCCACGCTCGCCTGACCTACAACAAGGTCAGCACGATCCTGGAACAGCCGAAAACGGCTGAAGCCAAAAGCCTTCGCGGCGAATACGGCGACGTGGTTCCGCACCTCAAGCAGCTTTACGCCATGTACAAGGTGTTGCTGGGTGCGCGTCATGTGCGCGGTGCGATCGATTTCGAAACTCAGGAAACCCGGATCATCTTCGGTTCCGAGCGCAAGATTGCCGAAATCCGTCCGACCACTCGTAACGATGCTCACAAGCTGATCGAAGAGTGCATGCTGGCCGCCAACGTGGCCACCGCGCAGTTCTTGAAGAAGCACGAAATTCCCGCGTTGTACCGCGTCCATGATGGTCCGCCGCCAGAGCGTCTGGAAAAACTGCGTGCATTCCTGGGTGAGCTGGGTCTGACGCTGCACAAAGGCAAGGAAGGACCGACACCGAAGGATTATCAGGCGCTGCTTGAAACCGTTCGTGACCGTCCGGATTACCACCTGATTCAGACCGTCATGCTGCGTTCGTTGAGCCAGGCCGTTTACAGCTCGGACAACAACGGCCACTTCGGTCTGAATTACGAAGCGTATACGCACTTCACCTCGCCGATCCGTCGTTATCCGGATCTGCTGACGCACCGTGCTATTCGCAGCGTTATCCGCTCCAAGCAGGATACTCCACACGTACGTCGTGCCGGTGCTGCAACGATTCCGAAGGCGCGTATCTACCCGTACGACGACGCGCTGCTCGATCAGTTGGGCGAACAATGCTCGATGAGCGAGCGCCGTGCCGACGAGGCTACGCGCGACGTGGTCAACTGGCTCAAGTGCGAGTACATGAAAGATCGCGTGGGCGAGTCATTCCCGGGCGTGATTACGGCGGTAACCGGCTTTGGCCTGTTCGTCGAGCTGACTGACATCTACGTCGAAGGTCTGGTTCACGTCACGGCTCTGCCGGGTGATTACTACCATTTCGACCCCCTGCATCACCGCCTTGCCGGCGAGCGTACCGGGCGTAACTTCCGTCTGGGCGACAGCGTCGAAGTGCGCGTCATGCGTGTTGATCTGGATGAGCGCAAGATCGACTTCGAGATTTCCGAAACCGCAGCGGCTGCAACGCCGGTTGGTCGCAAGCGTCGTGGTCATGACACTGCGCCGCCTGCTACTACAGCGGCTGAAAAGGAAAAGGCGCCTGCCAAGTCCGGTCGCCGTAGCGCTTCTGCCAAGGAGAGCAGTACCGAAGCGTATCGCCCGAGCGATGCGGCGGCGAAAAACGCAGAAGTGCGTAAAAGCCGCGAGCTGAAAAAAGCCCTTCTGGCAGACGCGAAGGGTGGTAGCAAGGCGTCGTCGGGAAAGCCTGACAGGTCGGGCTCTGCGCCTTCATCGGGCAAGCCGGCCAGCAAACACCGTAAAGGTCCGTCAAAATCGGGCTCCGCGCCAACCGCGAAAAGTGGTGGCGCTCGTAAACCCAAGGCCAAGTCATGAGTCAGCTGGAAAAAATCTACGGTGTTCACGCCGTAGAAGCGTTACTTCGTCATCACCCGAAACGCGTCAAGCACATCTGGCTGGCCGAGGGTCGTAACGACCCCCGCGTTCAGACGCTGGTGGCGCTGGCGGGTGAGAATCGCGTGACCATTGGTCAGGCGGAGCGTCGCGAAATGGATGCCTGGGTCGAAGGCGTGCATCAAGGTGTGGTTGCCGATGTGAGTCCTAGCCAGGTCTGGGGCGAGGCAATGCTCGACGAGCTACTCGACCGCAGCGAAGGTTCGCCGTTGCTGCTGGTGCTTGATGGTGTGACCGATCCGCACAACCTCGGCGCCTGCCTGCGTACCGCCGATGCGGCAGGTGCACTGGCCGTGATCGTGCCCAAGGATAAGTCTGCGACCTTGACGCCAGCGGTGCGCAAAGTCGCCTGCGGTGCGGCAGAAGTCATCCCGCTGGTGGCTGTGACCAACCTGGCGCGCACGCTGGAAAAGCTCCAGCAGCGCGGCTTGTGGGTTGTCGGCACGGCAGGCGAGGCCGAGGTCGAGTTGTATCAACAGGACCTGACCGGCCCGACCATCATCATCATGGGTGCGGAAGGCAAGGGCATGCGTCGCCTGACCCGCGAGCACTGCGATTATCTGGTGCGTCTGCCGATGGCGGGCAGTGTCAGCAGTCTTAACGTGTCGGTCGCGACTGGCGTGTGTCTGTTTGAAGCGCTGCGTCAGCGCAGTGTCAAGGCTGCCGGCAAAAAGGCCTGATTTCGGCGCCTGGCCAGAGTGAGCAGGTCGCGCCATGCGATCTGCTCATTAATTCACCAATTGCCTTGCGCCTCCCTCGACCCTTCTCTACAATTGCGCCCCTTGCTGTCACGGCAGGCGCGCATGTGCCTGTCCCTGAGCAAGACCAACAGTGTCATTCACTCCTTGTCTGACCGCTTTTGAGCGGCAGGCTACAACCCGTAAGGAGCATTCATGCGTCATTACGAAATTATCTTTTTGGTCCACCCGGATCAAAGCGAGCAAGTCGGCGGCATGGTAGAGCGTTACACCAAGCTGATCGAAGAAGACGGCGGCAAAATCCACCGTCTGGAAGATTGGGGCCGTCGTCAACTGGCTTACGCAATCAACAATGTTCACAAGGCTCACTACGTGATGCTGAACGTTGAGTGCACTGGCAAGGCTCTGGCCGAGCTGGAAGACAACTTCCGTTACAACGATGCTGTGATCCGTAACCTGGTCATCCGTCGCGACGAAGCCGTAACTGGCCAGTCCGAGATGCTCAAGGCTGAAGAGAACCGCAGTGAGCGCCGTGAGCGTCGTGACCGTCCTGAGCACTCCGACAGCGCCGATGGCGATGACGGCGACAACAGCGACGTTAGCGATAACGCTGACGAGTAATCCACGGACCTTTTGAGGAGCCAATTACATGGCACGTTTCTTCCGTCGTCGTAAATTCTGCCGCTTCACCGCTGAAGACGTCAAAGAGATCGATTACAAAGATCTCAACACTCTGAAAGCCTACGTATCCGAGACCGGCAAAATCGTTCCAAGCCGTATCACTGGTACCAAAGCACGTTATCAGCGTCAGCTGGCCACCGCTATCAAGCGTGCCCGCTTCCTGGCCCTGCTGGCCTACACCGACAGCCACGGCCGCTGAGACCAGGTAGTCGACAAAACGTAACAAAGGATAGAAAGCATGCGTGCCCTGGCTGAATTCATCATGCGCGGCCGTATGCAGGCCACTCTTGTAGTGGCTGGATGTGCGGCATTGCCGCTGTTGTTCTGGTTGAGTGCTGCCGCAGGGTGCCTTGTGCTTCTGCGACGCGGGTTCAGTGATGCCGTTGGTGTCCTGTCCTGGGCTCTGCTGCCGGCTTTGGTCTGGTGGTATTTCGGCGAACCTCGTACAGCCATGGTGCTGGCAGGTTCGCTGAGTTTGGCAATGGTTTTGCGTGCCAGCGAGTCCTGGGTCCGCGTGCTGCTGGTCAGCGTGGCGTTGGGTGTGGTGTATGCAGTAATTCTGGGCACGGTTTTTCGCGAACCTCTGGAAGCAATGTCGCAGGAGCTGCAAAAGCATCTGCCGACAATGCTGGCCGGGCTCTACGAGCAGTTGAACGTAGAAGAGCGAGCGCGTCTGGGGGCACTGATTGCACCCGTCCTGAATGGCCTGATAGCGGCTGTGCTGCAAATTGTCAGTGTGCTGTGCCTGATTCTTGGGCGGTACTGGCAAGCGATGTTGTACAACCCTGGTGGTTTCGGGCGTGAATTTCGCGCTGTGAAACTCCCGCTGGTGCCTGCGTTGGCGCTGTTGGTGTGCATGCTGGTGGGGCCGAATTTCGGTCCGCAGATAGCAATACTTACACCGCTTTGCAGCGTACCGCTGGTGTTTGCGGGGCTGGCTCTGATCCACGGTCTGGTTGCTGAAAAGCGGCTTTCCCGGTTCTGGCTGGTAGGGATGTACATAACGCTGCTGGTGTTCATGCAACTGATCTATCCGTTGCTCGTGGTAATTGCCATTGTCGACAGCCTGATTGATTTTCGCGGTCGCCGGAGTTCGAAAGATTCCGGCAATGGTCCTGCGAACGGTGAAGGTTAAAAGTTAAGAGGATTTCCACATGCAACTGATCCTTCTGGAAAAAGTCGCCAACCTGGGCAACCTGGGCGACAAAGTAAACGTTAAGGCCGGCTACGGTCGTAACTACCTGCTGCCTTACGGCAAAGCAACCGCTGCAACCGCTGCCAACGTGGCTGCGTTTGAAGAGCGTCGTGCAGAGCTGGAAAAACTGGCTGCAGACAAGAAAGCATCTGCCGAAACTCGCGCTGCTCAACTGGCTGAGCTGGAAGTGACTATCACTGCCACCGCTGGTGACGAAGGCAAGCTGTTCGGTTCGATCGGTACGCACGACATCGCTGATGCACTGACCGCCTCCGGCGTTGAAGTTGCAAAAAGCGAAGTTCGTCTGCCGAACGGCACTATCCGCAACGTTGGCGAATACGACGTAGCCGTGCACCTGCACAGCGACGTAGAAGCGACCGTACGCGTTGTCGTAGTGGCTGCTTAAGCAATACGTAATCGTCTGGCGGCATTGCTGCCAGAGGATTAACATCGGGCACGATCCTGTTCACAGGTCGTGCCCTTTGTCTTTGTGCCATCCCCATTCTGCAAACCTCGAATTGAAGTGGCCATGAACGATATTTCCACCCCCGAACAATACGATCTGCAAACCGCTGCCCTGAAGGTGCCGCCACATTCCATCGAGGCCGAACAGGCCGTGCTCGGTGGTTTGATGCTGGATAACAACGCCTGGGAGCGGGTGCTTGATCAAGTTTCCGATGGTGATTTCTATCGACATGACCACCGCCTGATATTCCGCGCCATCGCCCGCTTGGCCGACCAGAACAGCCCGATTGACGTGGTCACCCTGGCTGAGCAGCTGGACAAGGAAGGGCAGACCTCGCAAGTAGGCGGCCTGGGCTACCTCAGTGAGCTGGCGAAAAACACGCCTTCTGTCGCCAACATCAAGGCCTACGCGCAGATTGTCCGGGCACGTGCCACATTGCGGCAATTGATCGGCATCAGCACCGAAATTGCCGACAGTGCGTTCAACCCGGAAGGCCGTACCGCCGAAGAAATTCTTGACGAGGCTGAGCGGCAGATCTTCCAGATCGCCGAAGCGCGCCCCAAGACGGGCGGTCCGGTCAGCGTCAACGACCTGCTGACCAAGGCCATCGACCGTATCGATACCCTGTTCAACAGTGATAACGCCATCACCGGCCTGTCCACCGGGTATACCGACCTCGACGAAAAGACCAGCGGAATGCAGCCCGCCGACCTGATCATCGTTGCCGGACGTCCGTCGATGGGTAAAACCACGTTTGCCATGAACCTTGTCGAGAATGCGGTGCTGCGCAGTGACAAGGTGGTTCTGGTCTACTCGCTGGAGATGCCAGGTGAATCGCTGATCATGCGTATGTTGTCGTCACTGGGGCGCATCGACCAGACCAAGGTGCGCGCGGGTCAGCTCGACGACGATGACTGGCCGCGGCTGACGTCCGCGGTCAACCTGCTCAATGATCGCAAGCTGTTCATCGATGACACTGCCGGTATCAGCCCGTCCGAAATGCGTGCGCGTACCCGGCGGATCGTACGTGAGCACGGCGATATCGCCATGATCATGATCGACTACCTGCAGTTGATGCAGATTCCCGGCTCGAGCGGTGACAACCGGACCAACGAAATTTCCGAGATTTCGCGCTCGCTGAAAGCGCTGGCCAAGGAATTCAACTGCCCGGTCATTGCCCTGTCGCAGCTCAACCGCTCCCTTGAGCAGCGGCCGAACAAGCGTCCGATCAACTCCGACCTCCGGGAATCCGGAGCGATCGAGCAGGACGCCGACGTGATCATGTTCGTCTACCGGGACGAGGTGTATCACCCGGAAACCGAGCATAAAGGCATTGCCGAGATCATCATCGGCAAGCAGCGTAACGGGCCGATCGGCACCACACGCCTCGCATTCATCGGCAAATACACGCGTTTCGAGAACCTGGCACCGGGCAGTTACAACTTCGACGACGATTGACCCGAGGCCAGGCCAATCAAATCCGACCACTGTCGTCGGGTTTGATCAAAAAATGTGCTATATTCCGCGCCCGCGATTTTTCCAACGTGCAAACGTAGGTCCTGAACATGCAAGCAGCCAAGCCGTTATTTGACTATCCCAAGTACTGGGCCGAATGTTTCGGACCAGCACCTTTCCTGCCCATGAGCCGGGAAGAGATGGATCTGCTTGGCTGGGATTCCTGCGACATCATCATCGTTACCGGTGATGCGTACGTCGATCACCCGTCTTTCGGCATGGCGATCATCGGCCGTCTGCTTGAGTCCCAGGGCTTTCGGGTCGGGATCATTGCGCAGCCAAACTGGCAGTCCAAAGACGACTTCATGAAGCTCGGCGAGCCGAACCTGTTCTTCGGTGTCGCTGCAGGCAACATGGACTCGATGATCAACCGCTATACCGCGGACAAGAAGATTCGCTCCGATGACGCCTATACCCCTGGCGGCATGGCTGGCAAGCGTCCGGATCGCGCGAGTCTGGTCTACAGCCAGCGCTGCAAGGAAGCCTACAAGCATGTACCAATCGTGCTGGGAGGCATCGAAGCTTCGCTGCGCCGCATCGCGCACTATGACTACTGGCAGGACAAGGTTCGCAACTCGATCCTGATTGACGCCTGCGCCGACATCCTGCTGTACGGCAATGCCGAACGCGCGATTGTCGAAGTCGCTCAGCGCCTGTCCTATGGCCACAAGATCGAAGACATCACCGATGTGCGCGGCACCGCGTTCATTCGTCGCGACACGCCGCAGGGTTGGTACGAAGTCGATTCGACACGTATTGACCGTCCGGGCAAGGTCGACAAGATCATCAACCCGTACGTCAACACCCAGGACACGCAGGCCTGCGCCATCGAGCAGGAAAAAGGCAACGTCGAGGACCCTAACGAAGCCAAGGTGGTGCAGATTCTTGCCAGCCCGCGCATGACCCGGGACAAGACGGTCATCCGCCTGCCATCGGTGGAAAAGGTCCGTAATGACGCTGTGCTGTATGCCCACGCCAACCGCGTCTTGCACCTTGAAACCAACCCGGGCAACGCCCGCGCGCTGGTGCAGAAGCATGGAGAGGTCGACGTCTGGTTCAACCCGCCGCCCATTCCGATGACCACTGAAGAAATGGACTACGTGTTTGGCATGCCTTACGCGCGTGTCCCGCATCCTGCGTACGGCAAGGAAAAGATCCCTGCCTACGACATGATTCGTTTCTCGGTGAACATCATGCGTGGCTGCTTCGGCGGCTGCACCTTCTGCTCGATCACCGAGCATGAAGGCCGGATCATTCAGAACCGCTCCGAAGAGTCGATCATTCGCGAAATCGAAGAGATTCGCGACAAGGTGCCGGGCTTTACTGGCGTGATTTCCGACCTGGGCGGGCCGACCGCGAACATGTACCGCATCGCCTGCAAAAGCCCGGAGATCGAATCGGCTTGCCGTAAGCCGTCCTGCGTATTCCCCGGCATCTGCCCGAACCTGAATACCGATCACTCATCGCTGATTCAGCTGTATCGCAGTGCCCGCGCCCTGCCGGGCGTGAAGAAAATCCTGATCGCCTCGGGCCTGCGCTACGACCTGGCGGTCGAGTCGCCGGAGTATGTCAAAGAGCTGGTAACGCACCACGTGGGTGGTTACCTGAAGATCGCCCCGGAGCACACCGAGGAAGGTCCGCTCAACCAGATGATGAAGCCGGGCATTGGCAGCTATGACAAATTCAAGCGCATGTTCGAGAAGTACACCAAGGAAGCCGGCAAGGAGCAGTACCTGATTCCTTACTTCATCGCCGCACACCCCGGCACCACCGATGAAGACATGATGAACCTGGCGCTGTGGCTCAAGGGCAACGGCTTCCGCGCGGATCAGGTGCAGGCGTTCTACCCGTCGCCGATGGCAACCGCCACGGCCATGTACCACTCCGGCAAGAACCCTTTGCGCAAAGTCACCTACAAGAGCGACGCAGTCACGATTGTGAAGAGTGAAGCGCAGCGTCGTCTGCACAAGGCCTTCCTGCGGTATCACGACCCGAAAGGCTGGCCGATGTTGCGCGAGGCCCTTGAACGCATGGGCCGTGCCGATCTGATCGGGCCGGGCAAGGATCAACTGATCCCGTTGCATCAGCCGGCGACCGACAGCTATCAAAGTGCGCGCCGCAAGAACTCGACGCCAGCTGGCAGCCACAAGGTTGCCAAGAACGCGAAGACTACGCTGATCCAGACCCAGCATACTGGCCTGCCACCGCGTGGCAGCGATGGCAGCAAGCCGTGGGACAAACGCGAAGAGGCCAAGGCCGCCGCAATGGCGCGCAACAAGCAGGCCGCCAAGGAGCGCATGGATGCAGCCAAGGGTGGCAAGGGCAAAGGCGGCAAGCCAGCCCGCAAGCCTGCAGTGCCTCGCTGATAGCTATGGGCCGCAGGTACGCTTGTGCCTGCGGCCCGGCTGTTCTTCAGGTCAGGTAGCCTTTTGCTCTTCAGCTTGAGGCTCCTGCGTGCCCATACTGGCGAGAAGTCTGCGACTGTAACCCTTACCTACGTTTATCGCCAAAAATTTCCAGGTGACGTGCTTCACGACGAATTGCGAAACGCCAGTCAATACTTTCCCCGCCATGTCAGGGGCTAGCCTGATATTGATCGAGGTGGTACCTCTGAGTGTAATGCGCGTTTTCATGAGCAATTTCGAAACATGAACTTTGCCAACTCGGGCTATCAGCTTTTTGCCTAAACGCGTGGCGACCTTTGCAGTACCTGCAAGTAGCTTTCCGGCGAAACCACCGTACGGAATCATGTAGACCGTCAGCCCTAGTGCTCCTGCCCTCATGCGGTTTTTCTCTCCGGACAGGAGGCTTTTGAATTCGTGCCAGGGCGTCAGAGATATCAGGATATTGGTTATCTCTTCGATAGCCCCGGGCGCGCTTTTGTCCTTTTCTATTTTGGTAATGCCTTTGCATTGTGCATAAAGGTCATCCTCATTAATGTAGAACAACTGGCTGCAGACAATACTGGCAATGCCGGTACAGCGTTTTGAAAACGTGGTTATGGGCATATGCAGGGCTGTCTCAGTGTTCGATGGGCCGAATGGCTCGCCAACAATTTCTGCAATCATGGTGGCGGTCGCGCCATCACGCGGTTCATCGCCGCGCAGGTAGGCGTTTTGATCAAACGGCAATGTTCTTCCCTTATTGACAACCACCGGCGTCGGGATTGTGGATGTAATCGTCCAGAACTCGATCCCGGGTACACCATTCTCGATAAGCGCCTTCAGATCAGGGCGATACCGCACCCTCATCAACAGCGGGAAAACTTCGTAGAACCTTGTTTTACCTTCGTAGACAGCCTCAATGATAAAACCGGCGCGCCCTCGTAGTGGTTCTCGATGCTCCTCGCTTTCTGCAACAGCCATCAGGTCTTGGGTCGGTAGTCTGAGCGAGTAGAGTGATACGGCACCATTTTCGATGGCCAGGCGATGCTTGAAAGGCAGTTGAGTCAGCAACTTTTTAATGATTGTCGCGTAAGCCTTGCGGGCATCCGCCAGATAAGCCTGAAACTCATGCTCGAATTGTTGATTGATGTCTGGCAGCGCCTTGTACAGCAACTGCATTTCACGGTTTATGGGAAGTAGGCCTTCCGTGCTGTCGCGCCCCGGCAGTCTCCAGTCATCAATGTTTTCACCGGCCATGTAGACCTCCAGCAACGACGACGAATCGTGTTTTATGCCGTAAGCGTTATAGGGCAGATTGGATGCTGAGAGGGTGCCTTTATGATCGCGATAGACAGGCGTATGGCTTTTGCGTAGCACCGCCAGCCTGGGGCGTAGATCAATGGGCGGGAATGGGTAATCTTCCTGCTCAAGTATCTGTTGAATTGCAGGCGTTCTTCGCGCTTCTGTCATGGCGACGATGGCCAGCGCCTTGCGTTCTGGCGCTGTGCGAACCAGTGCATTCACAGCTTCAAGTGATTCGGTTTCGGATTCTTCGAACGCGCTGACTGCCTGTGCTATCTCTTGTTCGGAATAAGGCAGGTTGCCCTGAATACGGATATAACCGTTGGCCTGCGCCCATGCCAGAAGGATGGGCAGGCGGGTTGTGAGATAGGCTGCCTGCTGTTCTTCGGTGTCCATCTTTTTGTTGAAGATCACTGGCAGTTCGATCAGGTCGTCAAAGCTCATCCAGCGTGAAGAACCAAACTCGATGGCTTCCGCAAGGGTGACCCCATGCTGAAAATTGACCCACACTTCAGTACAACCATATGGCAGATCGTCGGGAACACCGTTGACCAGCCATTCAGGGCAGTTCTCCAGTGCCAGTATGAAGCGTGCGAGTATTGCTTCGTTGATCGACGCCGCCTTGCCCGTGTTGATCAGGTGGCTGTGCATATCGTTCAGGATGTCAGCGTGGCTACGCCCCAGGTTTTCTGTTCTGGAGAATGTGTAGCCGGCAATTTCTCCAGGCTTTCGATCCTCAGGTTGCTGAAGATCGCTGCTGATGGCATGCCATAAAATCCGGTCCATGAGTGTCATCAGGGACGCGGACGTTTCTCCCTCAGGCCGATCAAGTTGTGCCAGCAGCGTTTGTCCCAATGCCCTTGCCGGTCCGGATCTGAGAACCCGGGCCATAACCGCCACTGGGGAGTCCTGCACATCTGCCAGTGGACAGGAGGCAATGATTTCAGCACCCAGCTTGCTTAGCAGCGTGCCACCTTCGTTGCCCAAGTACTCGGTGCAGGCTCGTTTCAGGTCCTGCAGATTTTTCGGTGTCAGCATGACCTTGATGTCGAACTGATCAATAAGCCCCAATTCCTGACTGGCGCGAAGTTCTGCCAGCGTATTGAGCAGGGTTTTGATTGCCGTTTTGTCAGGCGATGGTGGAAGCGACAACCCGTAGTTGTAGCTCAGCATCAATGCCAGGCTGACGCGGCCATCGCTGTCTATCTGAAACGGCAACTCCTGCTTTTCGGCTTGAAGCGGTGCAGGCAGAGCCGCTTTCTCAGCGCAGTATTCGCCGAATCCGGACGCTGGATCTGGCTTGATCCGAATGTCTTCAAGGCTGATAGGGGCATTGCTGCTCTGCATTACCGCAAGCAATGCTTTTCGTGTCGTCTCGTAGTCAGCACTTTCGGCCGGATCCATGAGGTCGATGTGAGCGTCGACAGCTTGGGCCGGTTCTGAAAGCGGTTGTTGCGCGGGATTTAGCTGTGTCATTACAAGTGCTCCGATAATGGTTAATCATTGGAGGACGATGTAATCAGTCATCAATCTGGCTGTGGCACTAAGTAAATATTGCGTGCGGGTCCAACCTTATTGCCCTGTGCGCCCCGTTTCCGTGCGACCCTTGCACCTTCAGTTCAGGCGAGCACATTTTTGGTGCTGCGCCTGATCGGGCGGGGAATGTCACTCTCGTTGGCGCACGACTTTGACCGGATGGCATAAGTCTTGCGCGGCTCAATTACCGTTCAGGCTCGCAGGAGGCACGCCGTGTCGATTCATATTGCCTTGCACCATGTCACGCACTATCGCTACGAACGCGCGGTCGAACTGGGTCCTCAGATCGTTCGCCTGCGCCCGGCCGCTCACAGCCGCACGCGCGTACTGTCGTATTCGCTGAAAGTCCTGCCCGAAAACCACTTCATCAACTGGCAGCAGGACCCTCAAGGTAATTACCTGGCGCGTCTGGTCTTCCCGGAAAAGACCAGGGAATTTCGCGTCGAGGTCGATCTGGTCGCCGAGATGGCGGTGTTCAATCCGTTCGACTTCTTTCTGGAGCCTTACGCCGAGAACATTCCGTTCACCTACGCCAGCGAAGAGCAGCGCGAGCTGGCGCCGTACCTCGAAAAACTGCCGCTGACCCCGAGATTTCGGGCGTATCTGGACAGCATCAGTCGCGAGCCGATACCCGCCATCGACTTTCTGGTGGGCCTCAACCAGCGCCTGAGTCAGGATGTCGCTTACCTGATCCGTATGGAACCGGGTGTGCAGACCCCGGAATTCACCCTGGAAAACGCTTCAGGTTCTTGCCGTGACTCCGCGTGGCTGCTGGTGCAGCTGTTGCGCCATCTGGGCATGGCGGCGCGATTTGTATCGGGCTATCTCATCCAGCTCAAGGCCGATGTCGAGGCGCTGGACGGGCCGTCGGGCACTGATGTCGACTTCACCGACCTGCATGCCTGGTGCGAGGTCTATCTGCCGGGTGCTGGCTGGGTCGGTCTGGATGCTACTTCCGGCCTCTTTGCAGGCGAAGGGCATATTCCGCTGGCGTGCAGCCCGGAGCCGTCTTCCGCAGCGCCGATCAGCGGTCTGGTCGAGCCGTGCGAAACCGATTTCAGCCACGAAATGTCGGTCGAGCGCATCTGGGAGGCGCCACGCGTCACCAAGCCTTACACCGAAGCGCAATGGCAGGACATACAGGCACTTGGCCGACAGATCGACGCGGACCTGACGCGTGACGACGTGCGCCTGACCATGGGCGGCGAACCGACGTTCGTGTCCATCGATGATCGCGACGGTGCCGAGTGGAACACGGCTGCGCTGGGGCCTCGCAAGCGTGAGCTGTCTGCCGAGCTGTTTCAGCGCATGCGCGCGCATTACGCGCCACTGGGGATCGTGCATTTCGGCCAGGGCAAATGGTATCCGGGCGAACAGTTGCCACGCTGGTCACTGAACTGTTTCTGGCGCAAGGATGGCAAACCGGTCTGGCGCAACAATGCGCTGATCGCCGATGAAACCCAGGATTACGGCGCTACCGGCGAGCTGGCCGGGCGCTTTCTGGCCAGCGTTGCCGAGCGTCTGAAACTACCGGCCCGTTTCGTTTTTCCGGCTTACGAAGACAATTTCTACTACCTGTGGCGCGAAGGTGCGTTGCCGGTCAACGTGACTGCTGAAGACTCGCGGCTGGGTGATGAGCTGGAGCGCGCGCGTCTGCGCAAGGTATTCGCTCAGGGGCTGGACAAGATGATTGGTCAGGTCCTGCCGTTGGCCCGTAATGCAGGCGGCGATAGCTGGCAGAGTGGCCGCTGGTATTTGCGTGACGAACACTGCCGTCTGGTGCCGGGTGATTCCGCGCTGGGCTATCGCCTGCCATTGGCATCGCAGCCCTGGGTCAAGGCGGCGGAGTATCCGTTCATTCATCCGACCGATCATAACCAGGACTTCCCCGAGCTTGCCGACAGCGACTCGCTGACCTCGGCGCTCAAGTCCACAGATATCGACGCCGAACGCTCGCCGAAAATCGATGAGTCGGCCGACTGGCTGACTCGTACGGCGCTGTGTGCCGAAGCGCGCGACGGGCGTCTGTATCTGTTTATGCCGCCACTGCAAAAGCTTGAGGAATACCTTGAACTGGTGGCCGTGATCGAAGCGACCGCTGAAGAACTGCAATGCCCGATTCTGCTGGAAGGCTACGAGCCACCTAGCGATCCGCGTCTGTGTAACTTCCGCATTACCCCGGACCCTGGTGTGATCGAGGTCAACGTGCAGCCGTCCGCCAGTTGGGACGAGTTGGTCGAGCGCACCGAGTTTCTTTACGAGCAGGCGCGTCTCACACGTCTGACCACAGAGAAATTCATGATCGACGGCCGCCACACCGGCACAGGCGGCGGCAACCACTTCGTGCTGGGCGGTGCGACACCGGCGGATTCGCCGTTTTTGCGTCGTCCAGACCTGCTGCGCAGTCTGATCAGCTATTGGCACAACCATCCTTCGCTGTCGTATCTGTTTTCCGGCCTGTTCATCGGCCCGACGTCCCAGGCACCACGCATCGATGAGGCGCGCAACGACTCGCTTTATGAAATGGAAATCGCCTTCGCACAGATGCCGGAGCCTGGTGAGGATGTCGCGCCGTGGATCGTGGACCGCCTGTTGCGCAACCTGTTGATCGACGTCACCGGCAACACCCATCGAGCCGAATTCTGCATCGACAAGCTGTACTCGCCCGATGGTGCAACCGGGCGTCTTGGCCTGCTGGAGCTGCGTGCCTTCGAGATGCCGCCGCATGCGCGCATGAGCCTGGCGCAGCAGTTACTGCTACGCGCACTGGTGGCGCGTTTCTGGCGTGAACCCTATGCACCGGCCAAGCTGGCACGCTGGGGCACGCAATTACATGATCGCTTCATGCTGCCGCACTTCATCGAGCAGGATTTCGCCGATGTGGTCGCCGACCTCAACGCAGCAGGCTACCCGGTACAGGCCGACTGGTTCTCTGCGCATTTGGAATTTCGCTTTCCGAAAGTGGGTGATTACGCCGTCAACGGCATCGAGCTGGAGCTGCGGCAGGCGCTGGAGCCCTGGCACGTTCTGGGTGAAGAAGGCTCGGCCGGTGGCGCGGTGCGCTACGTCGATTCGTCGCTGGAGCGCTTGCAGGTGCATCTCAGCGGGCTACCACCGCAGCGCTACGTATTGACCTGCAACGGCGTCGCGGTGCCTTTGCAGCCCACTGGACGGGTTGGCGAGTTCGTCGCGGGTGTGCGTTATCGCGCCTGGCAACCGGCCAACTGCCTGCAACCGACCATCGGCGTGCATGCGCCACTGGTTTTTGATCTGCTCGACACCTGGATGCACCGCTCACTGGGTGGCTGCGAGTATCATGTCGCCCACCCGGGCGGCCGTAACTACGAAACCTTGCCGGTCAACGCCAACGAAGCGGAAAGTCGTCGCCTGTCACGTTTCTTCCGCATCGGTCACACCCCGGGCAAACTGGACGTTCCGTCGCTCAACATTAACGACGAGCTGCCGATGACGCTGGATATGCGTCTGCATTAGAAAAACAGTGGCTCTGTGCGTCAGATGCACACGGACGTGACATCTGACTGCACTAATCTGAAGTCCTTACGTTGCCTGCCGAGCCTTCCATGCCCGACCTGCTTGACCACTACCCGCTGTCCGAGGGTACTTACCACGAAATGCTCGACGCCGACGGAGCCGTCCGCCCGCACTGGCGTCGTCTGTACGAGCACATGCGGCGCAGCAGCGCGGCGCAGCTGATCCAGCGCCAAGCCTTGCTGACCCGGCAGATCCAGGAAAACGGTGTCACCTATAACGTTTACGCCGACCCCAAAGGCGCGGATCGCCCATGGGAGCTGGACCTGTTGCCGCACATCATTGCGGCCGATGAGTGGCAGCACGTAGCGGCAGGGATTGCCCAGCGTGCACGGCTGCTCAACGCAGTGCTCGCGGACCTTTACGGCCCGCAGACGCTAATCGCCAATGGCTTGCTGCCCGCCGAACTTGTGTTTGGCCACAACAACTTTCTCTGGCCGTGTCAGGGAGTAAAACCTCCAGAAGGCACGTTCCTGCATATGTACGCGGTCGATCTGGCACGCACCCCGGACGGGCGCTGGTGGGTGACTGCCGACCGCACCCAAGCGCCTTCGGGTGCCGGTTATGCACTGGAAAATCGCCAGAGCGTCGCGCGTGCCTTGCCGGAAACCTATCGTGACCTGCAAGTCCGGCACCTCTCGGGTTTCTTCGACGCATTGCAACAGACGCTGGCCCGTCAGGCGCCAACCAGCAACGAGGCACCGCTGATCGTCCTGCTGACGCCGGGCCGTTTCAACGAAAGCTACTTCGAACACTTGTACCTGGCGCGACAACTGGGCTATCCGCTGGTCGAGGGTGGTGATCTGACCGTGCGCGATGCCACTGTCTACCTGAAAACCCTCAGCGGCTTGCGTCGGGTTCACGCCATCATGCGCCGTCTGGACGATGACTTCTGCGACCCTCTGGAATTACGTACCGATTCTGCGCTCGGTGTGCCGGGGCTGCTGGAGGCTGTGCGTCAGGGCAATGTGCTGGTCGCCAACGCATTGGGCAGTGGTGTTCTGGAGTCGCCTGGCCTGCTGGGCTTTTTGCCGAAAATCAGTCAGTACCTGTTTGGCGAAGATCTGATCCTGCCATCGGTTGCAACCTGGTGGTGCGGAGAGCCGCCCGTGCTGGCGCAAGCGCTGGAGAAACTGCCTGATCTGTTGATCAAGCCTGCATTTCCTTCGCAGCACTTCGCCCCGGTGTTCGGTCGCGATTTGAATGAGGAGCAGCGCAACGCGCTTGCCCTGCGCATGCAGTCGCGCCCCTATGCCTACGTCGCTCAGGAGCTGGCGCAGTTGTCTCATGCACCGGTGCTGCAGGCCGATGGCACCGGTTTGCAGCCGCGCGCCATCGGCATGCGCGTATACGCGGTGGCCAGCCTCGACGGCTATCGCGTACTGCCGGGCGGCCTGACCCGAGTGGCCGCCGAAGCCGATGCCGACGTGGTGTCGATGCAGCGCGGCGGTGCGAGCAAGGACACCTGGGTGCTGGGCGAACGCTCGCACCTTGGCGAGCCCTGGAAGGGGCAGCGCACGCTGGGCGTCTATGACCTGATTCGCCGTGATCCTTACCTGCCGTCGCGGGTGGTGGAGAACCTGTTCTGGTTCGGGCGTTATTGTGAACGTTGCGACGACAGTGCTCGTCTGCTGCGCATCATGTTGACGCGCTATGTCGATGACGATGATCCCCTCGCGTTGCAGGCGGCCGTCGCTCTGGCCGAGAGCCTGGGCATGCTGCCCGAAGCCGAGGAGGGCGAAGAGTTGAAGGATCGCCTGCTGGTTGCTCTGCTGGGCGACGAGTGGCCGTTCAGCCTGCGCGCCAATTTGCAGCGTTTGCAGTGGGCCGCTTCGCAAGTGCGCGGCAAGCTCTCACGGGAAAACTGGCAGGCGCTGGTCGAATTGCAGCGCGAAGCCTCAAGCCTGGAAACCGAAGAGCCGGATTTTGGCGAGCTGCTGGATTTTCTCAACCGTCTGGTGATGTCTCTGGCAGCGCTTTCCGGTTTTGCGCTGGACGACATGACCCGCGACGAAGGCTGGAGCTTTTTGATGATCGGGCGACGTATCGAGCGCCTGAAGTTTCTCAGCACCAGTCTGGCGGCGTTTTTGCGCGGCTCGGCAGTCTCGGAGAAAGCCGGGCTGGAATGGTTGCTGGAACTGGGCAACAGCAGCATTACTTATCGTTCGCGGTACATGGCCGTGCCGCACCTGATTCCGGTGCTGGACCTTTTGTTGCTTGATGAGCAGAACCCGCATGCGGTGCTGTTTCAACTCAAGCTGGTGCAACGCTCGCTGCGCCGCCTGAACGACGAGTTTGATGCGCCGCGTGACAGCAGCCTGGCGGTGCTGGCTCAGCGTCTCGCCGCATTTGACCTTGGCAGTCTGGAGAACCCGCTGTTCGGTCAGAGCAGCATCGACGCTGTTCTCGACGGGCTGGCCGATCTGCTGCAGAGCATTGGTGACAGCAGTGGGCAGGCCTCCGACCGCCTGGCGCTGCGCCATTTTGCTCACGTCGATGACGTCAGCCAACGCACGGTATCTGTTTGATGAGCGCCTTCTACCAGATTTTTCATGACACGCATTACAAGTACGACAGCCCGGTTTCGCTGGCTCAGCAACTGGCGCATCTCTGGCCGCGCAGCAGTCCGTGGCAGCGTTGCACCGAGCAGGCACTCGAGATTTTTCCGGAGCCTACCACGCGCCGTGATGAGCTGGATGTTTTCGGCAACCCGCTGACCCGACTGGCGTTCGAGCGTCCACATGATGAATTGCAGGTCAATGCGCGGTTGCGTATCGAGGTCATGGAGAAGCCGTTTCTGGACTTCAATCTGTCGCCGGAATGGGAAGTGACCCGCAGTGCGCTGACCTACAGCGCCAAGCCGATGACTGCTGATATTCTGGAGGCCTGCCGCTATCGCTTCGAATCCCCCTATGTTCACCTGAAGCGTTCGTTCGTCGAATTCTCGCAGGTCTGTTTCCCGCCGGGCCGCCCTTTGTTGTTGTGCGTACAGGCCCTGATGGAAAAGATTTTCGAGGAATTCACCTTCGATGAAGAGGCGACTCAGGTCGCCACGCCCCTGGTGGAAGTGCTGGAGCGGCGACGGGGGGTGTGTCAGGACTTCGCCCACTTGATGCTGGCGTGCCTGCGCTCTCGAGGTCTGGCCGCGCGCTACGTCAGTGGCTATCTGCTGACCCAGCCACCACCGGGCCAGCCCCGCTTGATCGGTGCCGATGCCTCGCATGCCTGGGTATCGGTGTTCTGTCCGGCTTCGGGCTGGGTCGACTTCGACCCCACCAACAATGTGCAACCTGCGCTGGAGCACATCAGCCTGGCCTGGGGGCGTGACTTCTCTGACGTCTCGCCTTTGCGCGGCGTGATTCTGGGCGGCGGCACGCATGATCCCGATGTCCGGGTGACGGTGATGCCGGTCAGCGCCTAATTACCTGCTCCCGTGAATCGTTCTTCAGAAGGGCGCTCCGTCGCGAGCGCCCGAGGGACCATTTGACGCACGTCCTTGGAACCCCGGCCCTGATCGGGCACTCTCTTCTTACGTCAGTTATCACGTCAATCAAGTCCTGCCCTGGAGATTCAAATGATTCGCAAGCTTGTAGCGATTTCGCTGTTGTCGTTGGCCAGTAGCCAGTTGCTGGCTGCCGAGTGTTCGGCCACAGTCGATTCGACCGATCAAATGATGTACAACACCAAAGCCATTGAGATCGACAAGAGCTGCAAGGAATTCACCGTCAACCTGACGCACTCCGGCAGCCTGCCGAAGAATGTCATGGGCCATAACTGGGTGCTGAGCAAGAAGTCCGATACCCAGGCAATCGTTACCGACGGCATGGCTGTCGGCATCGACAAGGATTACCTGAAGCCCGACGACAGCCGCGTCATCGCCCACACCAAAGTCATCGGCGCTGGTGAAAAAGACTCGGTTACCTTTGATGTATCGAAGCTGGACCCGGCACAGGAATACCAGTTCTTCTGCACATTCCCCGGGCACATCAGCATGATGAAAGGCGCTGTGACCCTGAAGTAACGACACGCCCCCGAACGAGGACGCAGAGCGTCCAGAACGGCATGCCGACGCGGAGCGTCGCACGATAGTTGAGATTATCGTTCCGCACGCTGCAGCGTGGGGATGCCTTGGTTGACGCTCCGCGTCGCAGATATGCGCCGCGCCGCAAACGCAAGACCAGACGCAGAGCGTCGCACGATAGTTGAATTATCGTTCCGCACACTGCAGCGTGGGAATGCCGTGGGTGACGCTCTGCGTCACAGAACTGTGCCGCGCCGCACATTCAGAAGCGGACGCAGAGCGTCCAGAAAGGCGTACCCACGCGGAGCATGGGCACGATGGTGTTGCTGCTCTCTCGTTCCGCACGTACCCACTCACGGCGCGTACGGCAGCTCGCGTTTGTGCTGGGTCTTGGCGTAGGTTTCGCAGATGATCTTGAAGGCTTCCTCACGTACTGGTTCACCGTGCAGGAAAGCGTCGATCTCGGCGTAGGTCACGCCGTGCGAGGCTTCGTCCGGTTTGCCGGGGGACAGGTCTTCCAGGTCCGCCGTCGGTACTTTCTCGACCAGTGATTCCGGTGCGCCGAAATGGCGGGCAATAGCGCGTACCTGGTTTTTCACCAGACCGCTCAACGGTGCCAGATCGCATGCGCCGTCGCCGAACTTGGTGAAGAAGCCCATGACCGCTTCGGCAGCGTGGTCAGTACCGATCACCAGACCCTGATAAGCGCCGGCGACGGTGTACTGCGCGACCATGCGCATGCGCGCCTTGGTGTTGCCGAGAACGAAATCCACCGAGCTGGCTGGAAGACCGTCAAACGCCTTCACCTCGGCAGCCAGCGCCTTGACGCTGCTACCGATGTTGATGGTATGGCGCTCGTCCGGCTCGATGAAGTCGACCGAGGCCTGGGCTTCGTGCTCATCGGCCTGCACGACATAGGGCAGACGCACGGCGATAAAGCGGTAGCTGTTATCGCCTGTGCTCGCGCGCAATTCCTTCACCGCACGCTGAGCGAGCAAGCCGGCCGTCAGTGAGTCGACCCCGCCGCTGATGCCGAGCACCAGGGTCTTGAGCCGTGCGTTCTGCAGGCATTCCTTGATGAAACTGACGCGGCGGGCGACTTCGGCCTGTAGCGCGTTCTGGTCCGCGAAAGGTGGCTGGACCTTGAGCTGTTCAGCAATCTGGCGCTGTACGGCGTGCATGATTCACTCCTCGTAAATAGGACAATTCAAGCTGGTTTTTCAGGGCTCGGCAAATCCGGCACCTTGAACACATGTCGCAGGTAGGCGACAAAGTTCGGGTCCTTGCACTGCGTCTTGCCAGGCTCGTCGGAAATCTTTGCCACAGCCTGACCGGCGCATGCGGTCATTTTCAACACCATGTTCATGGGCGCGATGCCGGGTATGTCGGCGGTCAGGTTGGTGCCGATCCCGAAGCTGACATTGATGCGTCCGCGCAACGCCCGGAAGATGTCGAGTGCCTTGGGCAGGTTCAGCCCGTCGGAAAACACCAGCGTCTTGCTCATCGGGTCGATACCGAGCTTCTGGTAATGCGAGATGCATTTTTCGGCCCACTTCACCGGGTCGCCCGAATCATGGCGCAAACCGTCGAACAGTTTGGCGAAGTACAGATCGAAGTCATTCAGGAAGGCATCAGTGGTGATGCAGTCGGTCAGCGCGATACCCAACAGGCCGCGGTACTCGCGGACCCAGCAATCAAGCGCGGCAATCTGGCTGTCGATCAGGCGCGGTCCCAGTTGTTGATGGGCCATGATCCATTCGTGAGCCATGGTGCCCAGTGGTTTCAGGTCAAGCTGACGCGCCAGATGAACGTTGCTGGTGCCGACAAACTGGCCTGGGAAGTCGTTTTTCAGGACGCCAAGCATTTCTTCCTGCACGCGATAGGAAAAACGCCTGCGTGTGCCGAAGTCGGCCACTTTCAGCTCGGCCAGTTCATCGGCCGTGGCATGCGTGGTCAGCCATTCGAACTTGTCATACAGACGATCCCGCGCCTGACTGAGCAGGGTGTCAGGATAGCGGTGCCGGTTGCGCACCTCGCTGACGATCGCCAGCAGTGGCACTTCGAACAGAATGACGTGCAGCCAGGGGCCGTGCAGACGAATGCACAGCTCATCGTTTTCGATGCTGGTTTTCACATAGCGGGTGTTAAAGCGGAACAGTCCCAGAAACCTCAGAAAGTCCGGTTTTATGAACGTGATGCGCTCCAGAAAAGCCAGGTGTTCCGGGCTCAGAGACAGCTCGCACAGTAACTCGATCTGGTGTCTGATCTCGTCCAGATAGGGGCGGAGATCCTCCCCGTTGCGGCAACGAAACTCCCACTCAACGTCGACGTTGGGGTAGTTGTGCAGCACCGCCTGCATCATGGTCAGCTTGTAGAAATCGGTGTCGAGCAGGCTTTGCACGATACGATTTGAAAAGGCGCTCTCGCTCATTGAATCGGGCTCTCCAGAGCAGCCGGATAATGTCGGACCCGCGACTTCCTGTCTGTCACCACGGAAAGCTCACGGCCGGATGGGTGGGCATTGTCGCCCTTAACGGGCCGGTTGATCCAACTGTTCCAGCATCCACTGCAGAAAAACCCGGATTTTGGGCACGTCGGCAGTGTGTTCCGGATAGGACAGGTAGTACGCACTGTTAGTGCTGGGCAATGCGTAATCCCATGCAATTACCAGCTTGTTCTCTGCCAGTTCTTCCTCGACCAGAAAGCGTGGCAACAGTGCGACACCGCAGCCGACTTGTGCGGCGCGGATGCACATATAGAACGTCTCAAAACGCGGCCCGTGATAACTATGGTCGGTGTGATAGCCCTGGCTTTCGAACCATTCGTGCCAGGCCTCGGGGCGGAAGGCATTCTGCAGCAGGACCAGTTCGCTCAACTGAGTCGGGTCGCTGAGGGGGGCTTCCGGCAAGCTTTCAGGTGAACACACCGCTACCAGTTCTTCGCCAAACAGCTTCACGCTTTCCGCGCCCGGTATGGCGGCCTGGCCGAAATAGAACGACACGTCACAACGTCCCTTGATCAGGTCGTCAGACTCCTGTTCGTTGATCAGGTCCAGGTGAATATGCGGATGACGCAAGCGCCAGCCCTTCAGGCGTGGCACCAGCCAGCGGGCACCGAACGTCGAGGGGGTGGACACCCGCAGCACCTCGGTTTCTCCGCCGTAAGAGCGCAGGAAGTGCGTGGACATCTCTATCTGGGTCAGGATCTTGCGCACTTCTGCCAGATACAGCGCGCCGGCTGGCGTCAACTGCAAACGGCGGCGGACGCGCTGAAACAGCAGGTGCTGAACCAGCTCCTCAAGCTGCGCGACCTGTTTGCTGACGGCGCTCTGGGTCAGGTTGAGTTCTTCGGCCGCGCGGGTGAAGCTCAGGTGCCGGGTCACCGCCTCAAAGCATTGCAGCGCGGCTATCGAGGGCAGATGACGTTTGTTCAGCATGATGGTTTCTCTGTTCGAGGCGCGAGGGTGCAGGTACGGGCAATATGAATAATCGGAATGATATCTCGCTTAAAGGTCGTTTGTCGGTCGCATGCGGGAAGGTTATTACTGCGGTTGCGTGACGCGCGTTTCGGATTCAGGCGTTGATTCCGGCAGTTTCGGCTGAATCCGCTAGCCTCAAATGGTGCGTCTCGTAGCGTTCGCGCACCGGGCGTGTGCAATTCGGTGACGCGTGTTGTTACAGGTGGGTTGTCCAATGGTATTTGGTCAGGTTGCTATTCGATCTGGCTTGGGTTGCCCTTTTTATGGGGAGGGTTGCACCTTTGGCGTCTCAAGCGGTTGTACGGCCTGCGACTTGAGCAGTCGTGTCACTGAATGGCTGGAAACGCATGACATTTTCAACAAGAGAAAAGTGATGGCACGGGCCTTGCTCTAAGCAAACGCGTATCCGGGTAATCATGTAACCGCACTGCTAATTAAAAAAATATCCTCAGGAGCACCACTCATGTCGCATACGTTTTACAGGAAAGGTTTTCTGGCAATCGCAGTGGCAACTGCATTGGGCGTGTCTTCGTTTGCACAGGCGGACGTGAAAATCGGCGTTGCGGGTCCGATGACCGGCGCGAACGCATCATTTGGTCAGCAATACATGAAAGGTGCACAGGCAGCGGCCGACGCGATCAACGCGGCGGGCGGTGTCAACGGGGAAAAAATCGTGCTGGTCGCGGGCGATGACGCCTGTGAGCCGAAACAGGCCGTGGCAGTGGCCAACCGTCTGGTTGACCAGGACAAAGTGATCGGCGTGGTCGGGCACTTCTGCTCGTCATCGACCATTCCTGCTTCAGAGGTTTACAGCGATGCGGGGGTAATCGCCATCACGCCGGGTTCGACCAATCCGACGGTGACCGAGCGTGGCCTGAAGGAAATGTTCCGCATGTGCGGTCGTGACGATCAGCAAGGTGTGGTCGCCGGTGATTACATCGTTGATGTGCTCAAGGGCAAGAAAGTCGCGGTCATCAATGACAAGGACACCTACGGTAAAGGGCTTGCTGATGCCACTGCCAAACAACTGGTAGCGCGTGGCGTGAAGCCGGTACTTGAGGAAGGTCTGACCCGTGGCGAAAAGGATTTCAGTGCGCTGGTAACGAAAATCCGCTCGACCGGTGCCGACGTTGTGTACTTCGGTGGCCTGCATCCGGAAGCCGGTCCACTGGTTCGCCAGATGCGCGAGCAGGGCCTCAAGGACGTCAAGTTCATGTCCGATGACGGTATCGTGACTGACGAACTGGTCACCACTGCCGGTGGTGCGCAATACGTTGACGGCGTGTACATGACCTTCGGTGCCGACCCGCGCGTACTGCCGGATAGCAAGGCAGTCGTGGACGAATTCCGCAAGTCCGGTTACGAGCCTGAAGGCTATACCCTCTACGCGTACGCTTCGATACAGGCCCTGGCTGCCGGTTTCAATGGTGCCAAATCCAACAAGGGCGACAAAGCCGCAGAGTGGCTTAAAGCGCACCCGGTCAAGACCGTCATGGGTGAAAAAGCCTGGGATGCCAAAGGCGACCTGAAAGTCTCCGACTACGTGGTTTACCAGTGGGACGCCACCGGCAAATACAAGCAACTCGAAAAACAGAAGTGAGATAGACCTCGTGTCAGTTCTGCCCAGCAGACGCTGACCCGGTGATGGGCTCGCCCATGAGCGAGCCTGCATCTCTTTTATTGTTTTCGGACCTGTCGGTCGCACCTCACGAGGGTGTGATCGGCAGGGTGCTGAGCTGCCTTTCAGTGTGAGCGTGCGTGATGGATGGGATCTTCCTGCAACAAATGGTCAACGGACTCACCCTCGGGTCTGTCTATGGCCTCATCGCCATCGGCTATACGATGGTCTACGGCATCATCGGCATGATCAACTTCGCCCACGGCGACGTTTATATGATTTCCGCCTACCTGGCCGCTATCGGTCTGGCGGTTCTGTCTTTCTTCGGACTGGAATCCTTTCCATTCCTGATTCTCGGCACGCTGGTCTTCACCATCGTGGTGACGGGGGTATACGGGTTTGTCATCGAGCGCGTGGCCTACAAGCCGCTGCGCAACTCGACCCGGCTGGCACCGCTGATCAGCGCCATCGGTATTTCCCTGATCCTGCAAAACTACGCGCAGATCAGTCAGGGCGCTCGCCAGCAGGGCGTGCCCACGTTGCTTGAGGGTGCGTGGCGCTTCGAGATCGGCAGCGGCTTTGTGCAGATTACCTACACCAAGATCTTCATTCTCATCGCCGCTTTTGTCGGCATGGGCGTGCTGACCTACATCATCAAATACACCAAGCTGGGCCGCATGTGCCGCGCCACGCAGCAGGACCGCAAGATGGCGTCGATCCTTGGCATCAACACTGATCGGGTCATCTCCTATGTGTTCATCATCGGTGCTGCCATGGCGGCACTGGCCGGTGTGCTGATCACCATGAATTACGGCACGTTCGACTTCTATGCCGGCTTCATCATCGGCATCAAGGCGTTCACTGCCGCGGTGCTGGGCGGGATCGGCTCGCTGCCGGGCGCCATGTTGGGCGGTTTGATCCTGGGGGTTGCCGAGTCGCAGTTTTCCGGCCTGATCAACTCCGATTACAAAGACGTGTTCAGTTTCGGCCTGTTGGTGCTGATCCTGATTTTCCGTCCCCAAGGCCTGCTGGGTCGCCCACTCGTGGCGAAGGTATAAGTATGTCCGCTCCTGTTGCTGCTCCTGTCGTCAAACCTGTTGAAATCAAGAAAAGCCTGATAGATGCCGTGGTCGCGGGGCTGCTGGCACTGATCGTGTTCGGTCCCATCGTCGGGATTGTGCTCGATGGCTACAGCTTCAACCTGCAACCCACCCGCGTGGCCTGGCTGGTGGCCGTGGTCATGGTCGGGCGATTTCTGATCAGCCTGTTTCTGCAAACACCCAAAGGCATACGTGTTTCCCAGAGCTTCGAAAGCTCCGACTCCGGCGTGCATGTGCTCAAGCCTGATCACAAATCCCGCCTGTACTGGATCATTCCGCTACTGATCGTGATTGCAATCGTGTTTCCGATCTTCGCCAACAAGTACATTCTGACCGTGGTTATTCTCGGGCTGATCTACGTATTGCTGGGGCTTGGCCTGAATATCGTGGTCGGCCTGGCCGGCCTGCTCGATCTGGGCTACGTGGCGTTCTACGCCATCGGAGCCTATGGCTTGGCACTCGGTTATCAGTACCTTGGCCTGGGCTTCTGGTCGGCGCTGCCGCTGGCGGCAATTGCGGCGGCACTGGCCGGATGTATTCTGGGCTTTCCGGTGTTACGCATGCATGGCGATTATCTGGCCATCGTGACGCTGGGGTTCGGGGAAATCATCCGTCTGGTGCTGAATAACTGGCTGTCGTTCACGGGCGGTCCGAATGGTGTGCCGGTCCCGTCACCGACCTTTTTCGGCCTAGAGTTCGGGCGTCGTGCCAAGGATGGTGGCATTCCGATTCATGAATATTTCGGCTTCGATTACAACCCGGACCTGAAATTCCTGTTCATCTACACCGTGCTGTTTCTTGTCGTGCTGGCCGTGTTGTTCATCAAACATCGTCTGACTCGCATGCCGATCGGCCGCGCCTGGGAAGCCCTGCGCGAGGACGAGATTGCTTGCCGTTCGATGGGCCTCAATCACGTACTGGTCAAGCTATCGGCGTTCACCATCGGTGCTTCGACGGCGGGACTGGCCGGGGTGTTTTTCGCCAGCTATCAGGGCTTCGTCAACCCGACGTCATTCACCTTCTTCGAGTCTGCACTGATTCTGGCGATTGTAGTGCTGGGCGGTATGGGGTCGACCGTAGGGGTGGTTATCGCTGCGTTCGTGCTGACCGTTGCGCCTGAACTGTTGCGCAGCTTCTCCGAGTACCGGGTGCTGCTGTTCGGCATCCTGATGGTGTTGATGATGATCTGGCGCCCACGCGGGCTGATCCGCATCAGCCGCACTGGCGTAAAACCGCGCAAGGGTGCGCTGGTGACAGAAGGAGGTGCGCGATGAGCAATGAAGTGATTCTTTCCGTCGAGCACCTGATGATGCACTTCGGCGGCATCAAGGCTCTCAGCGATGTCAGCCTCAACGTCCGCCGCAACTCTATCTTCGCTCTGATCGGCCCCAACGGGGCAGGCAAGACCACCGTGTTCAACTGCCTGACCGGCTTCTACAAGGCCACAGGCGGACGCATCGAGCTGCATACTCGTGGCAAGACCACCAATGTGATCAGGCTGCTGGGCGAGCCGTTCAAGGCAACCGACTTTGTTTCGCCGAAAAGCTTCTTCAGCCGGGTGTACTACAAAATGTTCGGCGGTACCCATCTGGTCAACAGGGCAGGGCTGGCGCGTACGTTTCAGAACATTCGTCTGTTCAAGGAAATGTCGGTCGTCGAAAACCTCCTGGTTGCGCAGCACATGTGGGTCAACCGCAGCCTGATCAGCGGGATCCTCAATACCAAAGGCTATCGCAAGGCCGAAGAGGATGCGCTCAATACGGCGTTCTACTGGCTGGAAGTCGTGGACCTGGTGGACTGTGCCAATCGTCTGGCGGGAGAGCTGTCCTACGGGCAGCAACGGCGCCTGGAAATCGCCCGGGCCATGTGCACGCGTCCGCAGGTGATCTGTCTGGATGAACCGGCTGCCGGTCTCAACCCGCAGGAAACCGAGGCGCTCAGCGGCATGATCCGCCTGCTGCGCGATGAACACGACATGACCATTGTGCTGATCGAGCACGACATGGGCATGGTCATGGGCATTTCCGACGATATTGTGGTGCTTGACCACGGCAACGTGATTGCCATGGGCGGGCCGGAACAGATCCGTAACGATCCGAAAGTGATCGCCGCGTACCTGGGCGCTGATGAAGAGGAGTTGGTATGAGCAAGCCGATCCTCGAACTGAAAGAGATCGATGTGTTTTACGGGCCGATTCAGGCCCTCAAGAAAGTCTCGCTACACATCAATGAAGGCGAAACGGTGAGCCTGATCGGCTCCAACGGTGCGGGCAAGTCCACGCTGCTGATGTCGATCTTCGGCCAGCCGCGCGCTGCCAGCGGGCAGATCATCTATCAGGGTACTGACATCACCCAGAAGTCCTCGCATTACATTGCTTCCAACGGTATTGCGCAGTCGCCGGAGGGGCGGCGGGTGTTCCCCGACATGTCAGTCGAGGAAAACCTGATGATGGGCACCATCCCGATTGGCGACAAGCATTCGGCCGAAGACATGCAGCGCATGTTCGAACTGTTCCCGCGCCTCAAGGAGCGCCGCAACCAGCGCGCCATGACCATGTCCGGTGGCGAGCAGCAAATGCTCGCCATCGCCCGCGCGCTGATGAGTCGTCCCAGGTTGTTGTTGCTTGATGAGCCGAGCCTCGGGTTGGCGCCAATCATCGTTAAACAGATCTTCTCGACCCTGCGCGAGCTGGCGGCCACCGGTATGACCATCTTTCTGGTCGAGCAGAACGCCAACCATGCGCTGAAACTGTCTGATCGCGCCTATGTGATGGTCAATGGCGAGATCCGACTGTCCGGCACGGGCAAGGAATTGCTTGTAAATGAAGAGGTCAGGAACGCTTATCTGGGCGGACACTGAGTTCGTCAAAACCCTGCCGTTTTTGACGCGCGCCCCGAATGTGTAAACATCCGGGGCGTCGCTTTTTGCAATTGTGGAAAACAATTTTGACGGCGCTACCAGGTGCGACATAAAACCGCTGCAAATGGTTGTTTTGTCACTGTTTTGACTTGTTCAGGTTTACTGTGGAACCGGCTGTTAATAACTTGGGAGTATGTGCCTGAAGGCCTTTATGCATAAGGGCTGTAGAGGATTGATTAAATTTTGATCAAGGGTTTTGGACTGGCTTTCAGGGGTGTTTGTCAACAGCATTGAAGCTGGTCGTTCATACAGCTTTTCCAGTTACAAAGCCTGTGGATAAGTCTGTTAACAAGCCTTGGAAATAGTGATCCAGCCGTTACTGCGTCTGGGCTACAGGCCATCACGGTTTTCTGACGCCTGGTGGCGTCCTGGCAGTATCGGGCAAAGTCAAGGTGAAAACTTCTGCGGATCTGCTGGAAGCCCCGAACGACGGGACTTTCAGCGTTACCGACTTGCCCCCAGAGATTGTGTGTCTGACTGTGGATAAGGTGGGCAAAACTGCCTGAAAGGCCCGTGGCGTATGGCTCGGCTTGAGTTGGTTGTTTTTTGTACAAATACACTGGGTTGTTGCATCGACGTGCCGCTGACGGGCATTCTGCTGCCCTCGTCAGAACTTATTAACAGGTGCGCTGTTTTTCGCGCCAGGTCAGGAGAACGAAATGACTTCCACTGTATTCATCACGGGCGCTACTTCCGGTTTCGGTGAGGCCTGTGCCCGCCGTTTTGCCGAAGCAGGCTGGTCGCTGGTATTGACTGGCCGTCGCGAGGACCGTCTTGCCGCGTTGAGCGCCGAGCTGTCGAAGCAGACCAAGGTGCATACGCTGGTACTGGATGTGCGTGACCGCAAGGCAATGGAGAGTGCCATCGCAGATTTACCTGAAGAGTTCGGCAGCATTCGCGGGTTGATCAACAACGCCGGTCTGGCGCTGGGGATCGACCCTGCGCCCAAGTGCGATCTGGATGACTGGGACACCATGATCGACACCAACGTCAAAGGTCTGGTTTACACCACACGCCTGTTGCTTCCACGCCTGATTGCGCATGGTCGCGGCGCAAGTATCGTCAACCTGGGCTCGGTAGCCGGCAACTATCCTTATCCGGGTGGTAACGTCTACGGTGGCACCAAGGCGTTTGTCGGGCAGTTCTCGCTGAACCTGCGCAACGATCTGATCGGCACGGGCGTGCGAGTCACCAACCTTGAGCCCGGGCTGTGCGAGAGTGAGTTTTCGCTGGTACGTTTCGGCGGGGATCAGGCCAAGTACGATGCGACCTACGCAGGTGCCGAGCCGATTCAGCCTCAGGACATCGCCGACACCATCTTCTGGATCATGAACACGCCAGCGCACGTCAACATCAACAGCCTGGAACTGATGCCCGTCAGCCAGACCTGGGCCGGTTTTGCGATTGATCGTAACCGCGGTTGATTGCTTGCTGATCGGGCCGCACAGGTGGTGCGGTTCGATCGATCAGTCTTCTACAGGCGTCGGCGGCGGGAAAGCGTTCACGAAGCGGTTCTCGACAAAGTCAGCCAGCCCGATGTAACAGGTTGCCAAGTGGTAAGGCGTGGTCGACGGCATGTCGCTGCGGCTGACTGCGCCATCGGGCTCTACACACTCGTTCCAGCCTTTGGCATGCAGGAAGCGCTGCGCAAAGGCTGACATTTGCGCAGTTAAACTCGCCTCGCACTCTGGCTGCATGGCCATGGCTCGCAGGTATTCCGCCTGAGCCCAGATTCGCTGGGTGGCATCGCGTATCGTGCCATCAAGTGTCAGCATTGCAGTCACTGCGCCGCTCTTTGGCTCGACGCCCTGTGCCTGAGCGTAGGCAAACGCGCGGGTCATGGACTCGTGCAGCTCGCGCCCGTGCAGCTCTGGCGACGATTGCAGCAGGAAGAACCATTCGAACTGATGACCTGGCTCGTACCAGTTATCCACAGCGCCCAAGGGTTTCTCCAGCATCACGCCGGTGGCGGTGTCGACAAAGCGGCGCTGCATGTGGATAACCAGGGCGTCCAGCGCTGACTGGGTTGCAGGGTCGGCGCGCACCGACAGCGTCGCCAGAAAGGCCTCTGCCAGATGCATCAAGGGGTTCTGGAGCGGGCCGGTGCCCAGCGTCGACCAGTCTTCATCGAGTTGCGCTTCGTACAGCCCGTCATCGTCGGCAAAGCGCTCCGCTACAACACTGAGCGCCGCATTGAGCACGGACTCTGCCAGCGGGTCCTGCACCTGCGCCCAGTAATGTGCGCAGGCGAAAATAATGAAAGCGTGAGTGTAGAGGTCCTTGCGGCGATCCAGAGGTTTGCCCTGTGGATCGATGCTATAGAACCAGCCGCCATGCTCGGCATCGTGGAAGTGCTGTTGCAGGGAGCGAAACAGCTCACCTGCTCGGGCTCGGGCGTTCGGTACTTCGACGTTATCGATAAGGCTGGAAAACAGAAACAACTGACGTGCACAGGCCATGGCGCGATAGCGTTGCGGCGCTAGAGGCTGATCGTTGGCGTCGAGCGCTTCGTAAGGCAATGCCAATTGTGCGTTCCAGCCAGGGCCCTGCCAGAGCGGAACGACGACCTGCAGAAAATGCTGCTGCAAGGCAGCGAACACCGAGGTCAATTCAGGCGTGGAGGCGGAGCGGGTCACATGAGGCATCGGCTGGCATCGCGGCAGTGTCGAGGTGCGCAGCATGTTATCAGGATTGCTGCATGCGGGGTCGGGGCGATCGTTCCTCACGCTCGGCGCGTGAGGAACCTCTTTCAGTCAGCCAATCAACGCCAACCGCTCATTGATCGCCGCTTCGATCCCTTGGGCGTCCAGCCCGCACTCAGCCAGCATCTGCGCAGGCTTGGCATGCTCGACGTAGGTGTCCGGCAGGCCCAGGTGCAATACCGATTTGAGGATATTGGCGCGTGCCAGAAACTCGCTGACCGCAGCACCGGCACCGCCCATCACTGCGTTCTCTTCCAGCGTAACCAGCAGTTCGTGACCGGCGGCCGCTTCGCTCACCAGAGCATCGTCCAGCGGCTTGACGAAACGCATGTCGATCACCGTCGCATCCAGCTTCTCGGCCACCACCAGCGCATCGGCCAGTTGCACGCCAAACGCCAGTATCGCAACGCCTTGGCCCTGACGACGCACAACGCCCTTGCCGATTTCGACAGGGTCAAGACCTGCCTCGATCAACGCGTTCGGACCGGTGCCGCGTGGGTAGCGCACTGCCGCAGGGCCTGTGTGCAGGTAACCGGTGCTGAGCAGCTTGCGCAGTTCGTTTTCGTCACTCGGCGTCATGACCACCATGCCGGGGATGCAGCGCAGGTAGGACAGGTCGAAGCTGCCTGCGTGGGTCGGGCCGTCTTCGCCCACCAGACCGGCGCGGTCGATGGCGAACAGTACGTCGAGGTTCTGCACCGCGACGTCATGCACCAGTTGATCGTAGCCGCGCTGCAGGAAGGTCGAGTAGATAGCCACGACCGGCTTGCTGCCTTCGCAGGCCATACCGGCCGCCAGCGTTACAGCGTGTTGTTCGGCGATGGCAACATCGAAGTAGCGTTCTGGAAAGCGCTCGCTGAATGCCACCAGGTCCGAGCCTTCCTTCATGGCTGGCGTGATGCCCACCAGCCGCGAATCAGCCTCGGCCATGTCGCAGATCCACTGGCCGAACACTGCGGAATACTTCGGTGCACTGATTTTTTTCGGAGCGACAGGCGCATTCAGCGGCTCAAGCTTGGTAATGGCGTGATAACCGATCGGGTCGACTTCGGCTGGCGCAAAACCTTTGCCCTTCTTGGTGACCACGTGCAGAAACTGCGGGCCTTTCAGATCACGCATGTTGCGCAGAGTGGCGATCAGAGTCGGCAGGTCGTGGCCATCGATAGGGCCGATGTAGTTCCAGCCCAGCTCTTCGAAAAGCGTGCCCGGAACCAGCATGCCCTTGGCGTATTCTTCGGTGCGACGCGCGATTTCCCAGGCACCGGGCAGGCGCGAAAGCACCTTTTTGCTGCCTTCGCGCATGCTGCTGTACGTGCGGCTGGAAAGAATCTTGGCCAGGTAATTCGACAGACCGCCGACATTGCGCGAGATCGACATGTCGTTGTCGTTGAGAATCACCAGCATGTCGGCTGCCACTTCCGGCGCGTGGTTCAACGCTTCGAAGGCCATGCCGGCAGTCAGCGCACCGTCGCCGATCACGGCAATGGATTTACGCTCGCTGCCTTGCAGGCGCGAGGCAATCGCCATACCGAGGGCGGCGCTGATAGAGGTGCTGGAGTGCCCGACGCCAAAGGTGTCGTACTCGCTCTCGCTGCGACGCGGGAAGGCCGCCACCCCATCCTTCTGGCGCAGGGTGGACATGCGCGCGCGACGGCCAGTGAGGATCTTGTGCGGATAGGCTTGATGACCCACGTCCCACACCAGACGGTCGTCCGGGGTGTCGAAAACGTAATGCAGCGCGATGGTCAGCTCGATGACCCCAAGACCGGCACCAAAATGCCCTCCGGTCTGGCCAACGGAATACAGCAATTCCAGGCGCAGTTCATCGGCCAGGGTTTCCAGCTCGGCTTCGCCCAGACGGCGCAGGCCGTGCGGGGTATCGGCTCGGTCGAGCAACGGCGTGACCGGGCGCTCGCGGGGGATCTCTTTGAACGTCGTGGGCATCAGGCGAATCGTTATAAGTAAAAGAGGCGGCAGTTTACCTTATGCATCGCAAGCTGCCCATGAAGTGCGTCGGCGGATGGTCCGCCGACTCACACGCTTAATGACTGAGACCTGACGAACCGTGGTTGATTCAGCAGATTTCCGGCTTCGGTGACGGTGATCAGTGGCGGCGTTCGACGATATAGCGTGCCAGCTCGCGCAACGGCTCTGCGGCGGCATCGAACGGGCTCAGCGCCGTCAGCGCCTGATCACGCAGTTCCAGTGCATAGTGCTTGGCCGCTTCCAGGCCCAGCAACGCAGGGTAGGTCGGCTTGTCGCGGGCGATGTCGGCACCCTGACGCTTGCCGAGGGTCGCAGTATCGCTTTCGACATCGAGAATGTCGTCCTGAACCTGAAAGGCCAGACCGACCGCGCGCGCATAGACCTGCAAGGCGTCAAGACGGGGCTGATCGGCTTGACCACTGGCCAGTGCGCCAAGCCGGACGCTGGCTTCGATCAACGCACCGGTCTTGTGCCGATGCATGTATTCCAGCGCGGCCTGATCAAGCTTCAGCCCCACAGAGCCCAGATCGATCGCCTGCCCGCCCACCATACCTGCCGGGCCGGCAGCGGCTGCGAGGGTGTTGACCATCTGCAGACGCGTTTCAGCATCGCGTGAGGTCAGGTGCGGCGCGAGCAGCGCAGTGAACGCCAGGCTTTGCAGGCCGTCACCTGCCAGGATCGCGCAGGCTTCATCGAAGGCCTTGTGCGTGGTCGGCTGGCCGCGACGCAGGTCGTCATCGTCCATCGCCGGTAAATCGTCGTGCACCAGCGAGTAAGCATGAATCAGTTCAACCGCACAGGCGGCACCGTTGGCATCTTCGGCTACGCCACCCAGCGCTTCGCAGGCCGCGTAGGCCAGCAGCGGGCGCACGCGCTTGCCGCCGTTCATCACGCTGTAGCGCATGGCTTCGTAAAGGCGGTTCAGCTCAGGGCTCGGTGCCTGAAACAGTTTTTCGAGTGCTGCGTTGACGCGAGTCTGGCTTTGCGCTTGATAGCTCGCGATCATTCGGGAAGTTCCGCATCGTCGAACGGCTCTTCGCTCAGTTCACCATCGCGCTCCAGCAGTACCTGAACCTTCTGTTCGGCCTGGGTAAGGGCGCTCTGGCAGTCGCGGGTCAGGCGTACGCCTTGCTCGAAGGCGGTCAATGAGTCTTCCAGCGACAACTCGCCATTCTCCAGCCGCTCTACCAGCGCTTGCAGGTCAGCGAGTGACTGTTCGAAATCCAGTGCAGCTTTCTTGCGGGCCATGGGGGCATTTCCGGTAGAGGTTAAACCGCGCGACACTAGCAGAGCGAGGGCTTCTGGGCAAATAACGGCGACGGAGCAATGCCAGGGCAGCAGTTGTCAGGATTAACCCGCAGCGAACCCGTTCTGCAGGTCTGCGATCAGGTCTTCCGGGCTTTCCAGGCCGACCTGTAGCCGCAGCATCGGGCCGATGCCGCGGTCAGGGCCATATTGCTCGACTTCAGTGATCAGGCTTTCAAAACCGCCCCAGGAGTAACCAATCCCGAACAGTTTCAACGCGCCGGTAAATCGGTCCAGCACCTGCCGGTCAACGGCATGGAATTCGAAACTGAGCAAGCCATTGCAGCCATGAAAATCGCGCTTCCAGATGGCGTGCCCCGGATTGCCCGGCAATGCGGGATACAGCACGCGGGCAACCTGAGGCTGGTCCTGCAGCCATTGCGCGATCTGCAGCGCATGGCGTTCGTGCATGGCCATGCGCGCCGCCAGGCTGCGGGCACCGCGCAGCACCAGATACGCGTCGTCGGGGCTGACGGTATTGCCCACGGCGGTATTCATGGTCTTGAGGGTTTTCCAGTGCGCTTCGGTGGTGCTGACGCTGCCCATCATGACATCGGAATGCCCGGCCACGTATTTGGTCAGGGCCATCAGGGAAATGTCCGCGCCCAGCTCCAGCGGCTTGTAAAGAATTCCCGAGCCCCACGAGTTATCCACAGCCAGCAGTAGATTCCTTGCCTTGCACACCTGTGACAGGGCAGGCAGGTCGCACATGTCGAACGTCAGCGAACCGGGCACTTCAGCGTAGATCATCCGTGTGTTGGTCTTGATCAGCGATTCCACATTGCTGCCGTCGGCCGAGTAGAAATCGAACTGGATGTCGAAGGCCGTCAGCATCGTTTTTGCCAGGCGCCGAACGGGGCCGTACACCGATTCAGTAATCAGCACGTGGTCGCCTGGGCGCAGAAACGATTGAAACATCTGCGCCACTGCTGCCAGCCCGGTTGGGTACAGGCAAGTACCGTGCGCGCCCTCAAGCCCGGAAATCAGATCCTGCAAGGCAAACGCCGTCGGGTTGCCGTTGGCACCGTAGGTCAGCGAGCGCTCTGGCCCTGTGGTGCGAATTTCTGCCTCGCGCAAACTCTCCAGACTGTCGAACAGCACCGTGCTCAGACGCACGACCGGCGGGTTGACCGCAAGCCCAGGCCCGCTGCTGGCGCTGCGGCCGCGTTGCGACAGGGCGGTGTGGGCGCGAGGGTCCTTATCGTGCGGCATTGGAGGCTCCAGTCAGGGAAAGGGCAAGCAGGCAGACTGCCGCTCAGGCACGCACAAGCGTAATGCATCGTGCGTCTGGCAGGTATCACTGATCGTTCAGCGCAGCGCTCGCGTAGAACTCATGCAGCTTTGCCTGCAATAGCTGCCTGTCCGGCAAGCGGGTCTGATACTCGGCAATCAGCGCGGGTGAAAGCGAGCGGTTCAGGGCGTACTCGACCACTTCATCGTTTTTGCTGGCGCAGAGTAAAACGCCGATGGCCGGGTTTTCATGGGGTTTGCGTACCTTCCGGTCCAGCGCCTCAAGATAAAAGTCCAGCTTGCCCAGATATTCTGGCTCAAAGCGGCCGACCTTGAGTTCGATGGCAACAAGGCAGTTGAGGCCGCGATGGAAAAACAGCAGATCCAGTGCAAAATCCTGACCGCCGACCTGCAACGTGTACTCGGAGCCGACAAAACAGAAGTCGCGGCCCAACTCGATCAGAAAATCCCTCAGGCGTTGCAGCAAACCGCGATGCAGGTCGGCTTCGGCGTGTCCCGATGGTAGCTCGAGGAACTCCACCATGTAGGCATCACGGAACACATCCAGTGCTGCCGGTCGGGTTTCCTTGAGCATTGCCGAGGCTTTGGCTGGCTGGGTGATACTGCGCTCGAACAAGGCGGTCTTGAACTGGCGCTCCAGCTCGCGTTTTGACCATCTCTCCTGAGTTGCCATTTTCAGATAAAACTCGCGTTCTTCAGGGCGCTTGCTCTGGCTGAAAATGATCAGGTTATGGGATCAGGATAATTGTCGCGCCAGTGGTGCGACTTTCTCTTCTGCGCGGTAAATCTCATAGAACTGACGCATGCGAAACAGGTTGCTGCGCGTAAACCCGCGCAGTCCTGGCTGGGTTACAGCCAGATGCTCGGCAAGCTGGCTGACCACCGCGTCACCCCATTCGGCGTTTTCAATCTTGCGGCTGATGTAGGCGCCTACCTGCCAGTAAAGCTCGATCAGGCGAGTGTTGACCGCCTGTGCAGCTTGCTGTCGAGCGCCCTGAATCATTGCGAGCACTTCATCAAAGCGATCATTTACAGGCGTATGCGGGGCATTGGGAGTACTCATGCTGCAAGTACTCCACTGCGTGGGAAACCGGTGTCGAGTTGCAAGCGAAAATCTGGATGGGCAGTTGTCCGGCTCATAGGGCGCGTCCTTGGGCAGTGGCTAAGGACGCTACTTTACGTTCAGATCACGACTGTCCGACCCAGAATCTCTTTTGAGTTTGTAGCACCAGGTTTCTGTTTGCGCAGGCCTTGACTTGCGCCTTATTTATCCAGGTCGGACGCCTGATGCCGCTCCGGCACCTGGTCCGCCTCTTCGCCCCAGGTGCGGTTGACCTTCTGGCCTTTGATGACGGCAGGGCGCGCGGCGATTTCTTCCGTCCAGCGAATCAGGTTCGGGTATTCGTGCACCGACAGGAACTCGGCGGCCGAATAAACCTTGTTCCTTACCAGCGCGCCATACCATGGCCAGACCGCGATATCGGCAATCGTGTAGGTGTCGCCAGCCAGGTAGCGGTGCTCGCCCAGTCGACGGTTCAGCACATCGAGTTGGCGCTTGGCCTCCATCGCGAAGCGATTGATGGGGTATTCGAGTTTCTCCGGCGCGTAGGCGTAGAAGTGCCCGAACCCGCCACCCAGGTAGGGCGCCGCGCCCATCTGCCAGAACAGCCAGTTCAGCGTTTCGGTACGGCCTGCCGGGTCGGCGGGCAGGAAACTGGAAAACTTCTCAGCCAGGTACAGCAGAATCGAACCGGACTCGAATACCCGGACAGGTGTTTCATGGCTTCGGTCCAGCAACGCAGGGATCTTGGAGTTGGGATTGATCTCGACAAAGCCGCTGGAGAACTGATCGCCCTCGGAAATGCGGATCAGCCAGGCATCGTATTCCGCGCCGCTATGCCCCAGCGCCAGCAGCTCTTCGAGCATGATCGTGACCTTCACCCCGTTGGGTGTGGCCAGAGAATAAAGCTGCAGTGGGTGCTTGCCGACGGGCAGTACCTTGTCATGCGTGGGACCGGCTACGGGCCGGTTGATGCTGGCGAACGTACCGCCTGCTTTTGTTTCCTGCTGCCATACCTTCGGCGGGGTGTAAGGGGTTTGGGTCATGAGTAGCCTCGCTTGTTCAAGGGTGATCGCTGGACCGGTCGTATTGCGAATGACCATTGACGTTATAGATCAACGTGCGCGGATGGAAGTGCCTTGCGATTCTGATCGAGCGTGGCGAGGCCTCGAAAGGGCCCTTTAGCTGCCGCCGGTAGTTTGTGGAATATTCCTACAGTAACTAAGGCGTCGCCCTATAGCTGTAACTCTATGAAAGAAGAGAACATATGCCCGCAGCATGAGGCCATAAGGTTATCCATTTATGATCTTGATTGTCAAAATCGTTCTCTGATCTACCTGTCAATAGCTGGATACCGTATGTCGTCATCTCGCAGCACAAGCTTTATAAAATGGCGTGACCTGATCATCAATCTTGTGTCCAAGGAAATTAAAATCCGTTACATGGGGGCGACGTTGGGCTTCGTTTGGTCATTGGGAAATCCGCTGGTTGTTACACTTACGTATTACACGGTCTTCACCTATATCCTGCCCAGCAATCAGGACCGCTTTGCGCTTCATCTGGTAACGGGTGTCGTCCACTGGATGCTTCTGGCACAAATAGTTTCACAGAGCGGGGAATGGCTCATCAATAATGGCAACCTCATTCGGAAGTTACGCTTCCCGCGTATATTGCTACCCGTCTCCGGAGCATTGTCGATTGCTGTATTCTGGGCGGGCTGCATGCTCGTGTATGTATTGTTATTCCCCATGCTGGGTGGTGTGTTTTCACGCGCGCTGTTTTTTTATCCCATTGTACTGATTGCGTTCATGGCGCTGATTATGGGGTTCGGTCTGGCGCTTAGCGTCATTCAGGTAACGGTGAGGGATGCAAAACATTTCATCGATGTGTTTCTGCCCTTGCTGTTCTGGTTGACGCCAATTGTGTGGGTCACCTCCGCGCTGCCCGAGGGTGTCGCCAGCATAGCGGCCTACAACCCGGTAGCTCTTTATTTCGATAGTTTCAGCAGCATTTTGCATGCTGGTGTGGTTCCAGACACCCGTGATCTGCTGCTTTGCGTGTTGATGGGGGCCGCCTCGTTGCTCATCGGCCTGCTGATATTCAGAAAGGTCGACGACGTGGTGGAGTATTTATGAGCCGCGTCGTCATCAAGGCGGAAAACCTTACCAAGCAGTTCACTCTTCGCCACAACAGGGGCGGTTTGAAAAGCAAGTTTCTAGGCCTGTTCGATGCTCGATACCGTGAGCATGCCGAAACGTTCATGGCAGTCAGCGACGTGTCGTTCACCTTGCATAAAGGGGAGTCGCTTGCACTTGTGGGACATAACGGTTCAGGTAAAAGCACGCTCCTACAGCTGGTTTCACGCATCCTTGTTCCCACCAGCGGACGCTTGACTACGGTGGGTCGTGTAGCCCCTTTAATAGAAATCGGTGTGGGCTTTCACCCTGATCTGACAGGGGAAGAGAATATCTATCTCAACGCCAGCCTGTTCGGGTTAAGTAACAGGGAAGTGCGTTCGCGTTTCAACGAGATCGTGGATTTTTCCGGGCTTGGAAACTTTATTGATACGCCGGTGAAGAACTATTCGTCGGGTATGTACATGAGGCTGGGTTTTTCGGTAGCGGTTCATGTTGAGCCACAGGTCCTGCTGGCTGACGAGGTGCTTGCTGTGGGGGATGAAGAGTTCAAACGCAAATGCCACGAGCGAATTCGCACTTTGCAGGATGACGGCATGGCCCTGATTCTTGTTACTCACGCGGTAGAAGAGGGTAAAGCGTTTTGTCAGCGTTATTTGACGCTTGAGCGTGGCCGGATGATCGAACACGGTTGTTATTGATTCATTGCAGTCAGCGCCATTTCGTCAACTTCAAATTACCCATTCAAAAGGGATTTTCATGCTGCAAATTATCGTTCCGATGGCGGGTGCCGGGAGTCGCTTTGCGGTCGCGGGCTACACCGATCCCAAGCCGTTGATCCCTGTGCACGGTGTACCGATGATCAAGGTCGTGATTGACAATCTGACGCCGGATTGTCCGCACCGATTCATCTTCATCTGTCAGGCGGATCAGGTCGCAACCTATTCGCTGAGGGAAAAGCTTAATGCCTGGGCACCTGGATGCGACATCGTCGAGCTTGGTGGGCTGACGGGGGGCGCCGCGTGCTCCGTTTATGCCGCCAGGCACCTGCTCGACTATAGCCAGCAAGTGATGATTGCCAACAGCGACCAGTATGTCGATGTGGACATAAACGCTTATCTGCAGGCAATGAACGAGGGTGACGCAGCGGGCTTGATCATGACGATGAAAGCCAGCGATCCGAAGTGGTCGTTTGTGGGCTTCAGTGCAGAAGGCCTCATCACCCGCGTAGTGGAAAAAGAGGTCATCTCTGACGAAGCCACTGTTGGCATCTACAACTTTCGCAATGCAGGTCAGTTGATATCGGCCATCGAGACGATGGTCATGAAAGATCTTCGCGTCAATGGCGAGTTCTATGTTGCGCCAGCGTACAACGAGATCATCGGACGCGGTGCCAAGGTGATTCATTACAGTATTGGTGCAGAAGGTCATGGCATGTACGGCCTGGGTATACCGGCAGACCTGAACCAATTCCTGTCGTTGCCGCTGAGCAGGCAGGCAGCCTCGGGAAGACAGGCCTGACATGCACATCATCAGCCATCGCGGCTACTGGCTGCAAAAGCCGCAGCGCAATTTGCCCGAAGCATTTCACCGATCATTCGACCTTGGTTTCGGCACAGAGACCGATGTCCGTGATGTAGCGGGTCAACTGGTTATTTCTCACGACATGCCCGTCGGCGGCGAGCTGACGCTTGATGGGCTGCTCGACATCATGGCGGGTCGTAACCTGCCACTGGCCATCAATATCAAGGCTGATGGCATGGCGCAGGCGCTCGCCAAAACCTTCGCTCGATACGGTCATACCAACTGGTTTGCCTTTGATATGGCGGTACCGGACATGCGCAGTTACTTTCACGCGAATGTCATTACTTACACCCGGCTCAGCGAAGTCGAACCGTCCCCAGCCTGGATCGAACAGGCATCAGGTGTCTGGCTTGACGGTTTTGAGGGCGAATGGTTTTCCAGCCAGGTTATTGGCGATCTTCTATCTCAGGGCAAGCAGGTGTGTGTGGTATCTCCCGAGTTGCACGGGCGTGAACATGGCGGCCTATGGCGGCAATTGCTTGAGCTCGAAGCGCACAACGGTTTAACGATTTGCACTGATATTCCCGCAGACGCAGCCACTTTCTTCAAGTGAGGCAATCATGATCAAGGCAGTGATATTCGATATGGATGGCGTCCTCATTGAAGCCAAGGAATGGCATTACGATGCACTGAACAAAGCCCTCGGCCTGTTCGGTTACAACATCAGTCGCCATGAACACCTCACCGCCTACGACGGTCTGCCCACCTCGCGCAAACTCGACATGCTGAGCGTCGAGCGCGATCTGCCGGTGGCGTTGCACGCATTCATCAACGAGATGAAGCAGCAGTACACCATGGAGATCGTGTACGCCCAGTGCAAGCCGACGTTTGTGCACCAGTACGCGTTGTCATCGTTGAAAACAATGGGCTACAAGCTGGCGGTTGCATCCAACTCCATTCGCAACACAGTGGAGGTCATGATGAACAGGGCAGATCTGGAGCGATACCTCGATTTGCAGCTCTCCAACGAGGATGTCAAACATGCCAAGCCAGCTCCCGATATCTACACCAAAGCCATCAGGCAACTGGGGCTGAAGCCCGAAGAGTGTCTGATCGTCGAAGACAACGAAAATGGTATCAAAGCCGCCAGAGATTCCGGCGCCCATGTTCTGGTGGTGGCTGAAACCTGCGATGTAAACCTCAATAACATCCTTGGCAAGGTCGATGAGATCAACGTCGACAAGGTGGCTAGCCTGTGAGCGCATTGAACATCATTCTTCTGTCGGGAAAGAAGGGAGAGACGTCGCTCGACGACGGCGAGTACCCCGAATATCTGTGCGAATGCAATGGCAAGCCACTGATCCACACGCTGATCGACAACTGTGCTGCGCTTGAGCCGCGCAGGATCATCTGCACATTCTCGAATGACGATGTCACTCGGCTGCACCTTCGCAACATGGTCCAGCAAATGCACCCTGCGGCCAGTGTTCTGCCCATTAACAAAGTCACCCGGGGTGCCGCCTGCACGGCACTTCTGGTGAGCGGGCAAATCGACAACGATGATGAGTTGTTGATTCTCAGTGTCAGTGATTTTCTGGATATAGAGCTGCGTGACGCCGTGCGTGCGTTTCGGGACAACGATGAAGATGCCGGCGTGGTTATCTTCAATTCACTGCACCCTCGCTATTCATTCGCACGTCTGGATAGCAACTGCCGGGTCATTGAAGCAGCCGAAAAAAATCCGATCAGTCCCCACGCCATTGCAGGTGTGTACTGGTTCAAATCCGGCTCGCTGTTCGTGGCGGCGGCGAAAGAGATGATTCGCAAGGATGCCAGGGTCAATGACAACTTCTACATAGCACCCGCCCTCAATGAGCTGGTGCTGTTACAGAAAAGGATCGGTGCCTACCGGATCGAACCCAATCAGTACCGGCCGCTGAAAACCAATAGTCAGCTTCACGCTTTCGAAGCAGGAGAAATGCGATGAAAACGGCAAGACTGCAAGACATGGTCAAAGGCTGGTTTGTGGGCGGCTTCGAGCCTGCTGCTTTCAGTACCGAGTCCTGTGAGGTCGGGGTCAAGACTTACACGGCAGGCGAAAAGGAAGCAGCCCATTACCACAGGGTTGCCACCGAGATCACCGTGCTCATTTCCGGGTCCGTCAACATGCGCGATCAGGTCTGGCATGCAGGCGACATCATTGTTCTGGAGCCGGGGGACATTACGGCGTTCGAAGCGCTCACTGATGCAACCACCGTTGTCGTTAAGGTGCCCGGCGCGCTTGCCGACAAGTACGTCGTCTGAACCATGAAAACTACTCATCTCCAGCACCATCCAAGCCTTGGTTACCTGGCAGCGGGCAGCCTGCGTAACCTTCCGGTGGGCCTGCTGCTGCCCCATGAATGTTCAGGTTTTGTTTCGTTCCGAGCCCATCCGTTTCGCAAGCCGGAGCGGGTAATCAAAAACCTGCATGCCGCCCAGCGTCCGTTATCCATGTATGGCGCGGGTAGTTACTGCTTTTATGGTGTCCAGAGTGATTCACCGCTGGCGCCACTGCTGCTGTGGGACGGTGCCCACTTTCTGAATGTTGGCGAGAAGATTACAGTTATCGAAGACACTGAGTTTGAGTGCTATCTGGACCGTGAATATTTTGCCGGATCACTCAAGGTAATCGAACGCTCGGCCACCTCTGTCACCTACAAAAAGGTCGCAAGGCTGGCGGCGGAATCCGATGACGATCTTGATGGCTGGAGCTTTTGCCTTCCTGTAGGGCCAGGAGACGCCACGGTTCTGAATGCGGTAGTGAAGCGCATTCTGGAAATCGATGTTCCGCGCAAAGAGATACTTCTGTGCGGCACACCGGGAAGCAACTTCGCCTATTTCGACAAGGTCCGCCTCGTGGGGCAGGACATTACCGCTCCGCCAGTGCAGATCTGCAAGAAGAAAAATCGTCTCGCTCTGGAGGCTGGATTCAGCAATCTCGTGATCCTGCATGACCGCGTATTTCTGCCCAGGAATTTTGGAGAAATCGTACGTCGCTTTGGTCCGCGCTATCCGTTGATGACACTGCAAAGCATGTTTTTCGACAATCGGCTCAGTATGCACCCTCGCCGCTATTCGGATTACGGCATGGCCATGGAGCAAGTTGCGCAGGGACTGCTGGGGCTGCACCGTACCAGCGGTAATGCGCAGGCTATTGCCCCGTCAGTATTCTCGGAAGTTGACCGGACCGGGTTCTGTTTCGCCAGCCCGATGCGCCACAACAGCGACGCCAGTTACCCCACAGGCAGCCTCTATATTTGCCGTAAGGATGTGTGGAATGCCTGCCCTCTGGACGAGTCTCTGCACTGGGTGGAATACGAAGACATCGAGCATGCGCTACGAGCGTCCCGAGCGGGTATTCCGAACCGTATAAACCCTTTCGGTATCACTCAGTCAGTGACCTCCCGAGCACTGCTGGGAGGCAAGGCTTCGGTCGAATCCGTTGACGGATGTCTCGGAATATCCGGGCCTTGTTATGTGTCCCTGCTGAAAAAGAAACCTCTTTTGAACCTGTCTGCCGAGACCGCACTGGTCAGATTGCGGCAATTCGCTGACAAATACCTGGCCAATCCGTCGGCGGTCATTATTCCAACCGGTCTTGATTGCATCTCTGTCCGAGCCTGGATTGAACTGATCGATCACATCGCTCAACAGTCCTCGTTCAGAAATGATATCGACGCAGTCAAAGAGTTTCTTGCTGATTTCGAGCGGCTGATGCTGTTCGATCAGCTAACACAAACCCGACAGGCGTTTCTGGTCAATCGCTTCCTTGCAGACCCTGTGCTGGCCAAGCAGACGCTGATCACCCAGAGCTGTGAAGTGCGCAATATGTTGCGTCAACGCAGTACGCAGGCATGGTTTGTTCGTCAGCAGGATGATTACTTTCACCACCACCTCCTGTCGCTCCCGGGTATTTTGATTTCGGCGGTTCGTACTTACAGAAACAACGGGAAAATCTTCTATTTTGAAAGCGTGTGGGCTGCGGTGAAGGCTATCTACAACTCCACTCCCTTCAAGTCCTATGCCAGAGGTTCAAAATGAAGATATTCGTCGTGTCTCATTTGAGCCCCAGGCCGGCCAGTCATGAGCTGATCTGTCAGCTGTCCCACATCCAGCACGCGTATAGAAAGACTATCCCGGTGGTTGTCATCGATGACCGCTACAACCTGACCGAACTGCCCATCAGCGATCTACCGACGGACCACGTCCAGTTCAGTCTGGAAGACTTCCTTCACGAGAATGGCCTGAGCGGCATCGTGGCGAACAGCGTTGCGCTTCATATGGATAAAGTCGAGAGCGCATGGGTACTGATTGATTTTGGTCAGCATGACTCGGCTACCTGCATGGACTTCATCCAGAAAATGGCTCGCTACAACTATTTGAGCCCAAGGCTTCGAAACCGAAACATCGTGATCATGGTGCCTGCCATGCACCTGGGTATCTATTCGCGAACCCTCAATGCGTCGTTCAATAACCTGCCTTCAAGCACAACAGCCGCAGCTCATTCGGCTCAAATCGGGAGGTTATTCATGGTCACTCGTCTTGAGACGGTGCTGATCAGCCTGCCAATGCTGGCCGGAGTCCTGCGTCGAATGCATCGTCTCTTCCTGCGCGTTTTTCGGCGTGCTGCGAGATTCACCTGACTGATCTGTTTTTCTTGTCGTCATCTCCCATTAAAGGTTAAGAACATGCCTCATCTTGTGGCCGTTGATTCCAGAAAAATCAGCGTGGTTATCCAAGGGCCTCTTTATCGCAACCTGAGCCCCCAGCGGAATATCTTCGCCTGTATCGCATCGGTCAGGGCGCACCTGCCGCATGCCGAGGTTATCGTCTCTACCTGGCGTCATGAAGATACCTCTGCGGTTGAGGTGGATCAGCTCATCATGTCGGATGATCCGGGTGCCTTCGTCGACGATGCCGGTAATCAGATCAACATCAATCGCATGCTGCGATCGACGTTGTGCGGTATTCAAGCCGCCTCAAGACCGTATGTCATGAAGATGCGCGCCGACCACAACCTGACCAGCCCTGCACTGGCTGTCATAGGTCAGCCAGATGATGCCGAGTCTGGCGAAACACGGCTGTTCGAGACGCCCATTACCACCACGACGCTCTACATTCGTGACCCTGAACGGTTACCGATGTTGTTCCACATATCGGACCTTGTTCAGTTCGGCACGCGTGATGCGATGCTCGCCATGTGGGAGCAACCACTATTCGAAAGGGACGCGCTTTTCAATGACAAGCCGTCTCGCAACCCGTTTGGCAACTTCATTGGCTACACGTCTGCGCGCCTGGTGACCGAGCAGGCGCTGATGCTGGGTGTCATGCGCAGGAAGGGCATTGACGCCCGGCTTGGACGACCTTGCGAGGTAGGGCTGAGCAATCTGAAGTTATGGGACAACGTCTTGAGGCGCAACTTCAGAGTCCTGAATCACTCCGAGGCTGGCGTAGACTTCCCGGAACGCTTTCTAACCAGTCGCCGCGTATTGAGCACACTCTACAAGGCCTCCGCGATAGAGCAATTGCAGGGTCTTGATCCGAAGCGCTACAGGCTGAGAATAGCGCGCATATGGCTCAATCAGTACTTGCTGACCTGCCTGCGGCCCGGCTGGTGGGTGTCCTTTGCGACCATCGTGCTGTTCAGCAGCTCGCCGACCTTTGCCAAGCGCGTTCGCTCGTACTGGCGCACGCTCAGGAAGGTAGCGCATGCGGAGTCCTATCGGGTCTAGCCATCCCGACCCCGAGCACTTGCACAACTTTAGCGAAGTGCGATTGTGCCGATAATAGTTGATGTTATTTCAAGTCGGTTACTTTATTCTCGCCGCGCTCTTCTGTGTGGCCAATCGCCACTTTTTGCTGCGGCAGGTTCTCGCCAAGCATGGCAGCGCCCCCAACATAAGGAATGAATCGTGAACTCTGTGATGTTTCGCAAGACCCTTCTCGCCATGGCTGTGGCTGCAACTGCCGTTCCGGCTTTTGCTGAAACAGTCCAACTGACCAACGCTGGCTACAAAAGCGAGCGTCAGACCCATACCGGCAATCTTGAGATCAACGGTGCCTATGCGGGGAGTGCGGTTAAAGATGCGATTCAGCTAAGTGGTTCGACCGTTGAAAAGAACCTTATCCTCAACGGGAACATCAGTGGCTCCGGCACCTTTGCCAGTGGTGAAGGAGCCAAAGGCATCAGCCTGGAGGGCGGTAAGATCAACGGCAACGTCATCAACCACGGTCTGGTTGAAGTTTCCGGTCAAGGCGCGACGGCCCTGGACGTCGCCACGAGCCTGAAATTCTTCGAAAACCATGGCAGCCTCTCCGCTAGCGGCGCGGGGTCTCAAGGTCTTCGAATCGACGGGGCCACCATGATAGGCAATAGTGCGGACATAACCAACACCGGGACGATCCGTGGCGAGAGCGCTGCTATCGTGATGGGCACCACCAAATTCTCTATGATCGGCGCTCAGCCTTGGTACATCGAACGGGGCGACTTCAATATCTATAACGAAGGTTCGATCATTTCTGCTGACAGGGCCATCGACGCTTCTGGAAGTAATCGTCCGGTCGAGCTGATCCTGAGAAAGGGCAGCGTCGTTGTCGGTAACCTGATCGACGTGAGCAATATCGAGCTGGAGGGGGATACTTCCTTCACGGGTACTGACAGCCGTAAAGACGGCTACAACATTCGCCTGAAGAGCGGCGGATCGGTTTACGTTGGCGGCACCTCCGACAGTCCTACTACCATGACTTTCGAGTCCGCACACAGCAGCATTAACGGCGATCTTTATGTTGACGGCAATTCGGCGCTCGGTCTGAATCTGAGTGAGGCCACTGATGCTAAAACTGCGGTACTGAAAGTTACCGGGACCACTCAGTTCGAACCGGGAGCGCAAGTAAAGCTCGCGGCCAAGGGTGACGACTTCAATGCCAACGGCACTGCTTACACGCTTATCGAAGCAGGCAAGATCGAGCTGCTGACCAAGGATGGGCGCGCGGTCGATCCTGCTGGCAAACTGGATGTAGTCAGTACCTCGGCGCTGCTTAAAATCGACAGCTATACCGTTGACGGCAAAGACGTTGTGGCTGTGGTCACCGCCAAGGGCAAGGAAGAGGTCGCTCAGGTAGTTGCCAACAACGGCGGTTCAGTTAATGAACAGACCACACTGGTCAACCTGACCGGCGACAGCATCATCAGTAAGCTGAACGACAGTGATGCGTTCAAACAGCTTTTGCTGAACGCTGACGGCGGGCAGCTTGCCAAGCTGGCCTCGCAGCTGTCGCCGGAGGTCAACGGCGGGGCCAGAAGCGCCGCTACTACCAGCCAGGGTCTGATCAGCAACGTAACGGGCAGCCGCACCAGCTCGATACGCGGCGCGTCTTCTGGCGAAGGTTTCAAGAATGCCGGGGTTTGGGTCCAGTCGCTCTACAGCGACGCCACTCAAGGCCAGCGTGACGGAATTGCTGGCTATAACGCGTACAGCAGCGGAGTCGCGGTGGGCGCTGACGGCAAGCTCAACGACAACCTGACGCTGGGGTTGGCGTACAGCTTCATCAATACCGACGTGAATGGCAAAAGTGGCAACAAGACCGAAGTCGATAGCCATGCATTCACGCTGTACAGCGGCTTCGAACAAGGCAATTACTTTGTCGATACAAGCCTGACTTACGGCCTCAACGACAACCAGGGCAAACGCAGCATTGCAGGTACGCGTGCCAAGGCAGATTACGACAGTGACCTGCTGGGCCTGAATCTGGTGGGTGGCTACACCTATCACGTCACCCCGCAAGTATTGGTCGAACCACGTCTGGCGGCGCGTTACAGCCAAGTGAACATCGACGGCTACCGTGAGAAAGGCTCGTCGGCTGCGTTAAAGGTTGAAGACCAGCGTTATGAAACCATTGAGCTGGGCGCAGGCATGCGCGTGGCTGGCAGTTTCCTCGTGGGCGCAGGAACGCTGGAGCCACAAGCCAAACTGATGGCTTACCACGACTTCGCCGCCGACGAAGCACAGAGCACATCGACCTTTCTGCTCGGCAGTACGCCGTTTGTGACCAGCGGTGCCAAAGCCGTACGTGACAGTTACGAAGCGGGTGTGGGTGCCGATTACAAACTGGGTGCCGTCACACTGGGCGTCAACTACGATTACATCGGTAAATCGGGCTTCGATGCCGATGTGTTCTCTGCAAAAGTGCGTTACGACTTCTGATGAGAGATCACCGTCCCGGTCAGCAGCGCTGGGGCGGTATTCCTCCCGTCTTGATAGCGTTGCTGTTGAGCGTTTTTGTGACGGGTTGTCAGTCGCCACGTGCAGCCCTGCAGCAACTGGCGGACCAGCACGGCCGACAGATGCAGGTTCTGCCGGTACAGCCCTTTCCGCTGGCGGCGCTATTGCCGCCAGATACCTTCAGAACAACTCGCCTACGAGTCTATCTGGAAGGCGACGGCCATGCCTGGGCCACTGCCACTCAACCCAGTCTCGAGCCGAGCCCGCGTAACTTGCTGGTGCCTGGACTGGCAATCAACGACCCGACTCCCAATGTCTATCTGGCGCGACCTTGCCAATTCATCACGACCCAGGCCTGCAACTCTGCACTCTGGACCCATCGCCGCTTTTCCCAGGAGGTGGTTACCAGCCTCAGCGAGGCGCTGGATCAGATGAAACAACGCTACGGCAATCGAGAGTTCGAGCTGATCGGCTATTCCGGTGGTGCAACCCTCGCATTGCTACTCGCCGGACAACGAAACGACATCACCCTGATTCAGACCATCGCTGGCAATCTCGCCCCGAACCAATGGACAGAACTAAAAGGACTTTCGCCTCTCAATGGCTCGTTGGACCCACTCGATTACATTCAGCGCCTGACATTGATACCTCAGCGTCACTTGTCGGGAACGCGTGACGAAATGATCCCGACTGAACTGGCAAAGCATTACATCAAGCAGCTAGGCAACGGTGCGTGCAGTCAGCTGGTTATTATCTCGGGTCCGAGTCATGAAGACGGTTGGGAGGAGGTCTGGAAGCTGTGGAGAGGACGGGACGTAGATGTGTGTCCGTGAGAGTCCTACAGCTGACCAAAACGCACTGCATTGAATCGCTATGAGTCATTTTTTATGCAAGCGCTCATCCAGCAAAGCTTCGCGATTGTCGATTACAGGCGAGCCATAGAGTCCAGCTTACTGAGCAGCGCATACGGGTCCGTCCCGATCCCCCGACAGACATCCATGAACTCAATGACATCGAGCCTGCGCTCGGCGTTCTCGGTCTTTGAGACAAATGACTGCGGTCGCCCTAGCCTGACGGCCAATTCTTTTTGCGTCATGCCGGCTGCGCTGCGCGCTTCCAGCAAAAGATCAAGCAACGCTTGGTAGCGGGCGTTATGGATGGTTTTCACGTGGCAAACCCTCTAATAGTCCGGTTACCTGAATAAACCTGACTTGGGATTATCCTAAAGTGGGTTTCGACCGGGACAACCAGCAAAGTACCGTCAACGGCTGATTTGGCGAGAAGCTTCTCAAGTAGATGATATCCACTGCCCAGCCGCGAGAAGAACGCGGGAGGCATTAAAAAGCCGGCTTGTGGCCGGCTTCTCGTAGGCGGTTCCGATCTATTTTTGATAGACCGCAATCACCTTCAACAGGTGCGCCTCTTACAGAAGCGCGAATAGACAACAGGGCAAACGGATCACATGCCCCATTCAAACACCGCATCGCATGACTGCGTCAGGTGCTCTGGATGGCGCACAGAATACTGAAATTCTCCGCCAATGCCCAGCCCGAATGCCTTTCAAACCCAACCGCCTCACAACAGCAGCATCGCATTGCGCCTGCTGTTGAGTGTCGACCACCAGAATATCCAGCCAAGAATCCGTATTTTCTCCCGGTCGATGTCTTCGGCACTGAACAGTTCGTCCGGGTACTCGGCGTCGTTATGGCTGCGCAGGCGCAGGCCGCCGTTGGGCAGGCGGTAGAGGTAGCGCACGCGCAGGATGCCGCCGTGCTCGAGGGCGTAGATTTCGCCGTCGATGACCTGGGTCAGTTCGCGGTCGACGCCGAGAATCGAGCCGTCCTGGATCTTGTCGGCCATGCTGTTGCCGACCATGGCGACACACATGCAGTTTTTCGGGTCGATGCCCATGGTTTGCAGAACTTGCAGGGGCAGGCGGATTTTTTGCCCGGGGGCTTCGGAGAGGACGGTTTTGCCGACGCCATGAGTGGATTCGACCTCCGTGTAGATCTGAATTTCCACATCGCCGCGCAGCACGTTTCTGGTCTGCTGGATGACCATTCGGGTGTCGTCACCGGTGTTTTCATTGGCCGATTCATTGGGATGTTTGGGCCCGTCGCCCGTGCGCAGCCAGCGTGCGTTTACGGTTAACAGTTCAGCCACCTCATCAATCCGCGCCATGGGCACGCCACGCTTGAACCAGTTATTGACGTGTTGCGGCGTGATTTTGCGGTTGGCCGCAAAGTCAGTCGCTGTGAGATGGCACTCCCGAAGGAGGATGCGGAGTCGATCACCTGATGTATTCATAGAGCGAAGTCTACGGACGTCGCTTGGGCGTTTAAATGAACGAGGTGTTGAGATCGACGTTATCCCAAGGGGGGGGCGGCTATCCGGACTACGGATGGAATGAATATCGTGTAGGCAGATTCCGTAATAGCGCTTTTTTGGCTAAACGACGTATCGGGCGTTTACCCTTGCTATACGGGAATTAACGAACTGTTTATCGAGCGCCTAAAAGTCGAACGCATTTTTAAACGTGTGCGCTGCAAAAAAAAATGGATAGGTGTGTCTCAAGGAACGGTATTGGCGGGGAGCAGCGGCAGGGAAGGGGGCAAGCGTGTTTCAGGGCACGTGTGTGGCGTGCCCTTAAACGCCAGATCAGTGATCAGCCTTTGAACGCTGCAACCGATTTGGTGATCTCGGCGCGGGCAGCGTCAGCATTGCCCCAACCTTCGATTTTCACCCATTTGCCTTTTTCGAGATCCTTGTAGTTCTCGAAGAAGTGCTTGATCTGTTCAAGCAGCAGGGCTGGCAGATCGGTGTACTCTTTGACGTCGACATACAGCTGGGACAGCTTGTCGTGTGGCACTGCGATAACCTTGGCATCGCCACCGCCGTCGTCAGTCATGTGCAGAATACCGACCGGGCGGGCACGGATGACCGAACCTGGGGACACCGGGTAAGGCGTCACCACCAGCACGTCCAGCGGGTCGCCGTCGTCAGCCAGCGTGTTAGGGATGAAACCGTAGTTGGCCGGGTAGAACATCGGGGTGGCCATGAAACGGTCAACGAACAGGCAATCGGTTTCTTTGTCGATTTCGTACTTGATCGGCGCATGGTTGGCCGGGATTTCGATCGCGACGTAGATGTCGTTCGGAAGGTCTTTGCCTGCCGGAATCTTGCTGTAGCTCATTGGGCATTGCCCCCATAGTTGACCAGACAGATTTTGGCGCGAACCGCCAAAAAGTGGTCCGGATTATAGGCATATTCTGTTTTGGTTGCCACGCATGGCCTTGGCCGCTGTCAGTTGTCCCGGTAAGCCGGGTCCTGCTGGCGCAGCAGGTTCAGTCGGGCCAGGGTGTCTTGCCGGTAAAACGCTTTCAGTTGTTCGTAGACTGCCGGGTAACTGTCGTGCAGCAGGTCGGGTGCGCTGAAGAAGTATTCGCTGGTCACGGCGAAAAACTCGGCAGGGTCTTCTGCGGCATAGGGATCGATAGCGGTTTGCGCCTCAGGGTTCTCGTCGAGTTGCCGATTGAGGTCATCGAACGCGCGTTGCATGACCCTCGCCCATTCGGTCACCTGCATGTCGCCGTGCAGCGGCGGCAGCCCATTGGCGTCGCCGTTGAGCATGTCGAGCTTGTGCGCCAGTTCATGGATCACCAGGTTGTAGCCATCCCAGTCGCCGCTGCTCAACACGCCCGGCCAGGCCAGAATCACCGGGCCCTGCAGCCAGGCTTCGCCGCTGTGTTCGCCGTCCCACTCGTGCTCTACGCCACTGGCATCGCGATGGCGCTGCGGGCTGACGAAGTCGTCGGGGTACAGCACGATCTCGTGAAAGCCCTGATACCAGTTCAGTTCGCCCAGATTCAGCAGAGGCAGTTGCGCCTGGGCGGCGAGAAACAATCGCTGCTCGTCATCCAGATCAACGCCCGGCAGTGCACTGAGGTGTTTGTCATTCAGAAACAGTACGCAGGCGTCACGCAATTGCGCATGCTGCCCGCTGCTCAGCCCATCGAGGATCGGCAGACGTCCACGCACCTTCTGCCACAGCTCGTCAGCAACCGGGTGTCTGGCGAGCGTACGCTGCCTGCGCCAGTTGCTGAATGACCACATGATTCAGCGTGCGTCTGCCGGAGGCGCGCTACGGCTGCGAACCACACCAATGATCATCGGCACCAGCGACAGCAGGATGATTGCCAGTACCAGCAAGGTCAGGTTGTGCTTGATGAACGGCACGTTGCCGAAGAAGAAGCCCAGTGTCACCAGGCTGCCGACCCACATCACCGAGCCCAGTACGCTGAAACCCACGAAACGCGGATAGGACATTCTGCCTACACCGGCCACGAATGGCGCGAAGGTGCGGATAATCGGCAGGAAACGCGCCAGTGTTACGGTCTTGCCGCCGTGGCGCTCATAGAAATCCTGGGTGCGCAGCAGGTAGTCGCGGCGGAAGATGCGCGATTTTGGGTTGCTGAACAGTTTCTCGCCCGCAGTGCGGCCAATAACGTAGTTGGTGCTGTCGCCCAGAATCGCCGCCAGCATCAGCAGCCCGGCCAGCAGGACCGGGTCCATGCCGCCGCCGGCAGCCACGGCTCCGGCGATGAACAGCAGCGAGTCGCCCGGCAGGAAGGGCATGATCACCAGCCCGGTTTCGCAGAAAATCACTAAAAACAGAATCGCGTAGACCCACGTACCGTAGTTGGTCACCAACAGGTCAAGGTAGACGTCGAGATGCAGAATAAGGTCAAGCGGGTTGAAATCCATTAAGGCACCTGAGGCGAGAACCCTGTCCGGGGTCGCATGCGGAAGAAACGACTGTTCAGTATGCGCGGCATTATAGAAGCAGAATGCGCAGAAGGGGTTTGGGAATAAGCGCTGGGTTTTTGATGTGTGACGACTGGAGCAGTATGTTGCGCTGACGCGGCTTTGCTGCCGCGTGCTGGCGAGGGGGTGATCAGTCTTGGTTGATGGGCAGCACGTAGTTTTTGAACTGCGTGTCTTCCTTGAAACCGATGGACTCATAGACTTTTTGCGCCACCTCGTTATTGCTGCTGGTCGACACGCGCAGTCGCACCGCATGCGTTTCCTTGGCCATCTTCTTCGCCTGTTTAATCAAGTGATCGGCGACCAGTTGGCGGCGTGCGTCCTCGGCAACATAGATGTCGTTGAGAATCCATACCCGCTTGAGCGACAGCGATGAGTAGCTGGGATACAGCTGGCAGAAGCCCAGCAGTCTGCTCTCGTCATCCTTGGCCAGCGCCAGATAGATCACTGACTCGTCACGACGCAGACGTTTTTCGAGAAAGTCCCGTGAGGAGTCCGGGAACGGTGTCTCACCGTAGAACTCGCGGTACTTGATGAACAATGGGCAGAGCAGGTCAAGGTGTTCGAGAGTCGCTTTGATAATCCGCATGGTTGGCCTCAACTTCCCTATGGGCTGATGCAGTGCGCCGGGATGATTACGCGATCCTGCCCGGCGACTTTAGAAAGCACAATCTAATGTGGTGCGGCCGGGCCGTCGAGCAGGAAATTGCCGATCGGCTTGCCTGAATGCTCGGCAGAGCCGTCTGACTCAAGGGTCTGCAGTTGCGCTTCGTCTTTAAGATTGACCCCCGAGATCTGCCGCCTGCAGGCCTCGCGCATCAGGTACAGCAGCCGATGGGCTGCCATGCCGTAGCTCAAGCCCTCCAGACGCACGTTGGAAATACAGTTGCGATGCGCATCATTCAGCCCGACCTTCGGCGCATAGGTGAAATACAGCCCCAGACTGTCCGGTGAGCTTAGGCCCGGGCGCTCGCCGATCAGGATCACTACCATTTTCGCGCCAAGCAGTTCGCCCACCTCGTCAGCCACGGCGACGCGGCCCTGCTCGACCATTATCACTGGCGACAGGGACCAGCCCTCGGCGTTTGCCTGCTCCTCCAGGCGAGTGAGAAAAGGCACTGCATGTCGATGCACGGCCAGGGCTGACAGACCGTCGGCGACCACTACCGCCAGATCGAGACCGCCCGGATGAGCCACCGCGTACTCGCGCAGCGCCTGCGCAGACTCTTCATTAAGGCGTCGGCCCAGGTCCGGGCGTTGCAGGTAGCTGTCGCGGTCGGCAGCAGCGCTGTGCAGCAAAATGGTTTCACGACCTTTCTCGGTCAGTTGCGCGCTGATCGCGGCATGATCGAAGGCCAGATGCACGGCGTCGCGCGCCTGGGCATGCGCCGCTTGAAAGTCGAGCTGCGCGGAGGTGGGCAGGCTGGTGCCGGTTCGCCCCAGCGCGATGCGTGCGGAGGTCAGGCGGCGTAGCTCCAGCCAGGGATTGGCTGGTGCGGCGTTGTCTTGTATTTCGTTCATCGGCTGATCACTCATGCGAGGTGCGCCAGTGCCTGGCGGAACGCAGGCGGCAGGCTGTCACCGAAGCGGACGCGGCCGTCGGTCTGGGTGAAGATGCCCATTTTCTCCAGCCAGGCCTCGTACTCCGGTGCGGGACGCAGGCCCAGGCTTTGCCGGGCATACAGCGCGTCGTGGAACGAGGTGGTTTGATAATTGAGCATGATGTCGTCAGAGCCGGGAATACCCATGATGAAGTTGATCCCGGCGACCCCCAGCAGCGTCAGCAGGGTATCCATGTCGTCCTGGTCGGCTTCTGCGTGGTTGGTGTAGCAGATGTCGCAGCCCATCGGTACACCCAGCAGCTTGCCGCAGAAGTGATCCTCCAGACCGGCGCGGATGATCTGCTTGCCGTTGTACAGGTACTCGGGGCCGATGAAACCGACCACGGTGTTGACCAGGAACGGGTTGAAATGCCGGGCGACGGCATAGGCGCGGGTTTCGCAGGTCTGCTGGTCGACGCCGTGATGCGAGTTGGCCGACAGCGCGCTGCCTTGCCCGGTCTCGAAGTACATCAGGTTTTTCCCGAGGGTGCCGCGGTTCAGGCTCAGGCCCGCTTCGTAGCCTTCCTGCAACAGTTTGAGGCTGATGCCGAAGCTTGCGTTGGCGGCCTCGGTGCCGGTGATCGACTGGAACACCAGGTCCACCGGTACGCCACGGTTTATCACCTCGATAGATGTGGTGACGTGGGTCAGCACGCAGGATTGGGTCGGGATTTCATAGCGCTGGACGATGGCGTCGAGCATTTCCAGCAAGGCGACGATGGACGAGGTGCTGTCGGTCGCCGGGTTGATACCGATCATGGCATCGCCATTGCCGTACAGCAGGCCGTCAAGCACGCTGGCGGCAATGCCGGACGGGTCGTCGGTGGGGTGGTTGGGTTGCAGGCGTGTCGACAGCCGCCCGCGCAGGCCCATGGTGTTGCGAAAGCGCGTCACCACCCGGATCTTCTGTGCCACCAGAACCAGATCCTGCACGCGCATGATTTTCGACACGGCAGCGGCCATTTCCGGTGTCAGGCCGGGAGCCAATGCGCGCAGGCTGGTTTCATCGGCCTGCTCGCTGAGCAGCCAGTCACGAAAGCCGCCGACCGTCAGATGGCTGACCGGGGCAAACGCCAGTTTGTCGTGGGTATCAATGATCAGCCGGGTGACTTCGTCCTGTTCGTACGGGATCAGGGCTTCTTCAAGAAAGTGCTTGAGCGGAATATTCGCCAGCGTCATCTGCGCTGCAACGCGCTCGCCGTCGCTTTGCGCCGCAACCTCGGCCAGATAATCACCGGAGCGCGCGGGGCTGGCCTTGGCCATTACTTCTTTGAGGCTGTCGAAGCGGTACGTCTGCGCACCGACAGAATGGGAAAAGCTCGCCATACAGATTCTCCATGACGTCGCGCTGTTTGCGTCGGACGTAGTCTTTCGGGTGAACCGGTGACGTCCCGGTTCAAACGACTGTGGGAAGCGATGCAAGCAATTAATACTCCATCCCGGCCGGGAGTGCGAGTTTGCAGCCATGAACAGAGGATTCAGAGCAAAGATGCATCACGCCAAGGCGCGATGCCAAGGCGCGATGCACAGGGTTGGTGCGCGATGCTTTTTGAGACGACTATCGTGCTGACCCCGCGCATTTGAGATTGGACGCAGAGCGTCCAGAAAGGCATTCCCACGCGGAGCATGGGAACGATGAACATCCTGAGACGACTATCGTGCCGATGCTCCGTGTCGGCATGCAGTTCGTGACGCTTTGCGTCACAAGCTCGTGCTGACCCCGCGCATTTGAGATTGGACGCAGAGCGTCCAGAAAGGCATTCCCACGCGGAGCATGGGAACGATG
>NZ_JAWHOO010000022.1:78905-79294 GCF_032586855.1 Pseudomonas syringae group sp. J254-4
AGCATTTTGATACGACTATCGTGCCGATGCTCCGCGTCGGCATGCAGTTCGTGACGCTCTGCGTCACAAGCTCGTGCTGCCAGCGCGCATTCAAGATCGGACGCAGAGCGTCCAGAAAGGCATTCCCAAGCGGAGCATGGGAACGATGAACATCCTGAGACGACTATCGTGCCGATGCTCCGCGTCGGCATGCAGTTCGTGACGCTTTGCGTCACAAGCTCGTACTGATAGCGCGCATTTGAGATCGGACGCAGAGCGTCCAGAAAGGCATTCCCACGCGGAGCATGGGAACGATGAACATCTTGAGACGACTATCGTGCCGATGCTCCGCGTCGGCATGCAGTTCGTGACGCTCTGCGTCACAAGCTCGTGCTGCCAGCGCGCATTCA
>NZ_JAWHOO010000022.1:79394-108195 GCF_032586855.1 Pseudomonas syringae group sp. J254-4
TATCGTGCCGATGCTCCGCGTCGGCATGCAGTTCGTGACGCTCTGCGTCACAAGCTCGTGCTGCCAGCGCGCATTCAGGATTGGACGCAGAGCGTCCAGAAAGGCATTCCCAGGCGGAGCATGGGAACGATGAACATCTTGAGGCGACTATCGTGCTGACCCCGCGCATTCAGGATTGGACGCGGAGCGTCCAGAACGGCGTTACCACGCTGGAGCGTGGTAACGATCGTCGGACAATCAACGGGCCTAGAAAAAACCCAACGGGTTGGTGTCGTAGCTCACCAGCAGGTTTTTGGTCTGTTGATAGTGCTCAAGCGCGATTTTGTGGGTTTCGCGGCCGACGCCGGACTTCTTGTAGCCACCGAATGCGGCGTGGGCCGGGTACAGGTGGTAGCAGTTGGTCCAGACTCGCCCGGCCTTGATCGCCCGGCCCACGCGGTAGGCGCGGTTGATGTCGCGGGTCCACAAGCCTGCGCCCAGACCGAACTCGGTGTCGTTGGCGATGGCCACAGCTTCTGCTTCGTCCTTGAAGGTGGTGACGCTGACCACCGGGCCGAAGATTTCTTCCTGGAACACACGCATCTTGTTGTTGCCTTTGAGCAGCGTCGGCTGGATGTAGTAGCCAGTGGACAGGCTGCCCTCAAGCTTCTCGACCTTGCCGCCGGTCAGCAGCTCGGCACCTTCGCCCTTGGCGATGTCCAGATACGAAAGAATCTTGTCGAATTGTTGCTCGGATGCCTGAGCGCCGACCATGGTGTCAGTGTCCAGAGGGTCGCCGCGCTTGATCTTCTCGACCTTGCGCATCACCGCTTCCATGAACTGTGGATAGATCGACTCCTGCACCAGCGCGCGGGACGGGCAAGTGCAGACTTCGCCCTGATTGAAGAACGCCAGCACCAAACCTTCGGCGGCCTTGTCGATAAACTCAGGCTCGGCGCTCATGATGTCTTCGAAGAAGATGTTCGGCGACTTGCCGCCCAGCTCGACGGTGGACGGGATAATGTTGTCCGCCGCCAGTTTCATGATGTGCGAGCCGACCGGGGTCGAGCCGGTGAAAGCGATTTTGGCGATGCGCTTGCTGCTGGCCAGCGCTTCGCCTGCCTCGCGTCCATAACCCTGCACGATGTTCAGCACGCCGGGAGGCAACAGATCGCCGATCAGTTCAATCAGTACGCTGATCCCCAGCGGGGTCTGTTCGGCTGGCTTGAGCACGATGCAGTTACCGGCAGCCAGCGCAGGGGCGAGCTTCCAGGCGGCCATCAGGAGCGGGAAGTTCCACGGGATGATCTGCCCGACCACGCCCAGCGGCTCATGAATGTGATAGGCCACGGTATTGCCGTCGATTTCGGCAGCGCTGCCTTCCTGCGCACGCAGCACGCCAGCGAAGTAGCGGAAGTGATCGGCGGCCAGCGGAATATCGGCGTTGAGGGTTTCGCGAATCGCCTTGCCGTTGTCCCAGGTTTCGGTGATGGCCAGGACTTCGAGATTGGCTTCAATACGATCGGCAATCTTCAGCAACACCAGCGAGCGCGCCTGCACCGAGGTCGAGCCCCAGGCTGCAGCGGCTGCGTGCGCAGCGTCGAGGGCCTTTTCGATGTCTTCGGTGGTGGAGCGCGGGAATTCGGCGATGGCCTTGCCGGTGACGGGCGAGGTGTTGGTGAAGTACTGGCCTTTGACCGGTGCGACGAACTCGCCGCCGATATAGTTACCGTAGCGTTCCTTGAAATTGACGATAGCGCCTTCGGTACCGGGATGAGCGTAACGCATGATATGTCTCCTGGTTCTTGTTGTGAGGGAGTCTGTGTCGATTATGCTTTCGGGCATATGGCAATAAGCGTTCAAGAATAGGCCAATTGCATCAGGCCGTGGTTAGGACTTTAGGCTTATCTGCCGGTCATTGAAATGGCCTGTGCAGGCAATGCAGCGGACAAACTCAGGGTGCCATTTCACCGTCCCTACGTTAACCTGCGCAGATGTTCTGAGAGGTTGGTCATGCATATTCATATCCTTGGTATCTGCGGCACGTTCATGGGTTCTCTGGCGGTGCTCGCCAAAGAGTCGGGGCACCGGGTCACCGGCTCCGACGCCAACGTCTATCCGCCGATGAGCACTCAACTGCAAGCCCAGGGCATCGAGCTGACCCAGGGTTACGACCCTGCGCAACTGGACCCCGCACCTGATCTGGTTGTGGTCGGCAATGCGCTGTCGCGTGGCAACCCGGCGGTTGAATACGTCCTGAATAAAGGTTTGCCGTATGTGTCCGGCCCGCAATGGCTGGCTGACCATGTGCTGCAAGACCGCTGGGTATTGGCGGTGGCCGGTACGCACGGCAAGACCACCACCAGCAGCATGCTGGCCTGGGTGCTGGAACATGCCGGCATGAGCCCTGGTTTCCTGATCGGCGGCATCCCGCAGAATTTCGCCGTGTCGGCGCGTCTGGGTGACACCCCGTTCTTCGTGGTCGAGGCCGATGAATACGACAGTGCGTTTTTCGACAAGCGCTCCAAGTTCGTTCATTACCGCCCGCGCACTGCGATCCTCAATAACCTTGAGTTCGATCATGCCGACATCTTCCCGGATCTACCCGCCATCGAACGCCAGTTCCACCATCTGGTGCGTACCATTCCGAGCGAAGGCCTGGTGATTCATCCGACCACCGAGCCTGCATTGTCGCGGGTCATCGAGATGGGCTGCTGGACGCCGGTGCAAACCACTGGCGAAGGCGGTCAGTGGCAGGCGCGGCTGTTGAGTGAAGACGGTTCGCGTTTTGAAGTGCTGTTCGAAGGCGAGCTACAGGGCGCGGTCGAGTGGGACATGACCGGTCAGCACAACGTGGCCAATGCCCTGGCAACGCTGGCGGCTGCTCGCCACGTGGGCGTTGTGCCTTCGCTGGGCGTGCAGGCACTCAGCGCCTTCAAGAGCGTCAAGCGGCGCATGGAAAAGGTCGCCGAGGTGCGCGGCATCACTATTTATGATGACTTCGCTCACCACCCGACGGCCATTGCCACCACGCTGGATGGCCTGCGCAAGAAAATCGGTGATGCGCCGATCATTGCCGTCATCGAACCGCGTTCCAATTCCATGAAGCTTGGCGCGCACCGCGACGGTCTGCCGGAAAGCGTGAGTCAGGCAGATCAGGTGGTCTGGTATGCCCCGCCCAATCTTGGCTGGGACCTGGCGGCTACGGTCGCAGGAGGCACCATACCCTCGACGGTATGTGATTCGCTTGAAGCAATCATCGCGCGAGTCCATAGCCAGGCGCAGCCCGGCACGCATATCGTCATCATGAGCAACGGCGGCTTTGGCGGCCTGCACGGCAAACTGGCCGAGGCGCTGAAATGAGCGGCCCGGAGCGCGTTACGGTTGCGATGACCGGCGCTTCCGGCGCGCAATATGGCCTGCGCTTGCTGGATTGCCTGGTGCGTGAGGACCGGGAGGTGCACTTCCTGATTTCCAAGGCCGCACAGTTGGTGATGGCCACCGAGACCGATGTGCGTCTGCCACCCAAGGCGATGATGATGCAGGCGTTTCTGACTGAGTACACCGGCGCGTCTGCCGGTCAGATACGCGTTTATGGTCGTGACGACTGGATGTCGCCAGTGGCGTCAGGTTCTGGTTCGCCCAGCGCGATGGTGGTGGTGCCATGCTCCACCGGTTCGCTGTCGGCAATTGCCACCGGGGCCTGCAACAATTTGATCGAGCGCGCTGCCGACGTCACCTTGAAAGAGCGTCGGCAATTGATTCTGGTGCCCCGCGAGGCTCCGTATTCCAGCATTCATCTGGAGAACATGCTCAAGCTGTCGAACATGGGCGCGGTGATTCTGCCTGCATCTCCGGGCTTTTATCATCAGCCGCAGACCATCGACGACCTGGTGGACTTTGTCGTCGCGCGGATTCTCAATCTGCTGAATATCCCTCAGGACATGCTGCCGCGTTGGGGCGAGCACCACATTGGCGGCGATGAGTAAGCTGCTGCTGGTAGCGCTTGCGCTGACGCTGACCGGCTGCGCCACCGCGCGCACGCTCAATGCGGCCAAACCTGGCGCGCCGGTGGTGTATGCAGGCACGCGGTTGAATATGTATGCGCTGCAGGGTGGTTGCTGTGCTGCTGACCGTTTCGGTGCCGAAGCGCCGAGCTATCCGGGCCTGGACCTGCCGGGCAGCGCGCTGCTCGACACCCTGCTGCTGCCGCTGTCATTGCTGACGGCGGCCGGCTTCGGGGTTCAGGCTACGGGCGGGCTTTAGGGGGCCGGAGCGACACCTGGGCTATCGGGTAAGGCTCCCTTGGGTGACGCAGAGCGTCACGAACTGCATTCCCACGCGGAGCGCGGGAACGATCAGCGCTTGGCCCCGGCGACCATCATTTACTTGCCCAGCTTGCGCAGTTCATCCGACTCGACGATACGCTCGCCATTCTGCTCTTCCAGCGCCAGGCGCCACATGGCGCGGGCCAGTTGGCAGGCTTCGATAGCGCCATATTTACCGGGGATCAGTTTGGCGATGGGGGCTGCCAGTTGCTCGACCCAGCGGGTTTCGGTGCGGCTGCCTACCAGCAGGGAAGGGCGGGCGATAGTCAGTTGCGGCCAGTCCTGCGCGCGCAATGCCTGTTCCATCTCGCCTTTGATACGGTTGTAGAAGGTGCTGGACTTGGGGTCTGCACCAATCGCACTGATTACCAGCAAGTGGCGCGCACCCAGCTCTCGCGCACGTTTGGCGAACGCTGTGACCAGCTCCAGATCAACCGCCTTGAACGCATCCTGCGAGCCTGCCTGCTTGATCGTGGTGCCCAGGCAGCAGAACGCGATGTCTACACGGCCAGCCAGCGTTGGCAGCAGTGTGCTCAGCTCGCCAACCGGGTTTTCAAGGTGCGGGTGTTCTGCCAACGGCCTACGCGTTGGTGCCAGCACGCGGCTGACTGTCGGTTCGTTGAGCAGGCGGTCAAGCAAGTGCTCGCCCGTCAGGCCGGTGGCCCCTGCAAGCAGGATGTGTTGCGGCGTCAGATACATAATCGTTCTCCCTTCATACACTGATAGCCTAGTGGCTAGTCGAGGTCTTCGCTTCCGTGCGGTTCAACGCCGTATTCAAAGCGCGTTCGGCCTGGCTTTTGCGCAACTGCTGCCAGCGCGCCAGAACTCCTTTCGGTGCCCATATCTGCGGTTCGGAGGCGTCGAAATTGTCTTCGCTCTCACGTTGGGCAACATAGGCTTTTGCTTCGTTGAAAGCGTGTTGCAGGTCATCGGTTTCGACCAATGCCCTGGCGAATAGTGCATCGCCAAAGTAAGTGAAGTCAGCCTCTTCCGAGCAGCCGAATGAAACGCGGTCGGCGCGTGATGCGGTCATGATCAACGTGCGTTCATCTTTCAGGTCTGGAATGAAACCACCGGAATAGCAGGCCGAAATCACCACGATCTTGTCACGATTCTTCAGCGGCGCAAGGGCCGCGGCGAGGGCATCAGCGGGCAGGTCGGCCAGCGACAGGCGCGGCTGGTCCAGCACCAGTTCATGGTCCTGGGTGCCGTGGCTGGTCAGGTAAATGAAGATCAGGTCTTCCGGGCCGGTACGCTGCGCGAGTGTCTGGACTGCGCGGGAGATGGTCTCGCGGGTTGCCATTGGCCGGTCATCCATGTGGTCGCGATGATTGACCAGACTGACCTGCCCGACGGCTCCAAAGCGCGACTTCAGCAGGTTGCTGACATAGTCTGCCTCGCGCATGAACACGCTTTGCTTGCCGTCGCCGCCCACGACCAGGGTGTAAAGCTCGGTGGCGGGCGTTGACGCAGGGACTGCGGCCAGTGCTTTCTCCAGCAGGGTGCCTTGTACCAGCAGCCCTGCTTCAAGCGCGTCAGGCAGCAGTTTGCCTTTGGCGTCGCGCACCCGTTGGCCATTGGCCCAGATACCACGCTGCTCCTTACCGTCCGGGGAGATCAGCACGCCGTCGCCCTGATAGGTGTCATCGGCGAACTGGCCGACATAGCGGCTGCCGTCGGCCAGTTGCAGCTGGCCCTGACCCATGAAACGCCAGTTGTCGAAGTCGCCCTGATAACGGCTGCCGTCAGAACCGATCAATTCGCCTTTGCCGGTCAGCGCGCCTTCCTTGAAATCACCGCTCCAGACGTCGCCGTCGCTATTTTCATAGCGACCCTTGCCGTCGAGCTGGCTGTTGCGAAAGTTGCCGACGTATTGATCGCCATCAGCGCTGGTGAAGCTGCCGGTGCCCTGCAATTGACCGTCGACAAAATTACCGCTGTATTGATTACCGCTGGCGTCACTGCGCGAACCTTCGCCGTTGGCCTTGCCATTGGCGAACATGCCCTGGTGCTGGCTGCCGTCTTCCAGCTCAAGGCGACCGGGGCCGTCGTACAGGCCTGCCTTGAACTGACCGCGATAAAGCACGCCCTTGTCTTTCTGAGTGCCTTCGCCGTCGCGCAGCCCGAGTTTGAAGTTGCCGACATAACTTGCGCCATTACGGGTCGTCAATCGGCCCTGACCGTTGAACAGGCCTTGCTCGAAACCACCCTTGTAGACATCGCCGTTGCTGGCGTGCCACTCACCCTGGCCTTGGCGCAGACCGTTTTCGAACTGACCTGCGTACCAACTGCCGTTGGGGTAGTCGATACGCCCCTGGCCCTGCAATACGCCGTTGACCAGATCGCCGCGATAGCGCCCGCCATCGGACAGACGGCCGTCGGGTGGCAAAATTGATTCGCCATCACCGCAGCCTGCGATCAAGAGTGTCAAAGCCAATGGAGCGAGCGCGCGCATGTGAGATCCCGGAAGAATGATTCAGGGGCGGGCCCGGCTCTGCTTGAGCAAATGTTATGGGGCACGACCGCAGGGGAGTATGCCGCAGCGAGTAAGCGGGATGAAACAGTCTGTTACGACTGTTTCATGTTTTAAACGTGTTACACGAAACACAGGGTTAAAGGTTCGGCCACAAAAGCGGGTTTTTCCTGACCTTCGATCTCCAGCGTGGCGGTTGCCTTGAGCAGCCATTGGCCCGGCTTTTTCTCGGTCACTTCAGTCAGCTGGACCTTGAGACGCACGCGAGAGTTGACCAGCACTGGCTGAACGAAGCGCACGCTGTCCATCCCGTAGTTGACCGCCATCTTCAAGCCTTCGGGCAGCACCATGATGCCCTCCATCAGCTTGGGGATCAGTGACAACGACAGGAAACCATGCGCAATAGTCGCGCCGAACGGAGTCTGCGCCGCTTTGACCGGGTCGACATGAATGAACTGGAAGTCCCCTGTGGCTTCAGCGAACAGGTTGATGCGCTCCTGGTCGATGGTCAGCCAGTCTGAACATTCTGCTTCCTTGCCGATGTAATGCTTGAGCTCTGTGACGGGTACAGAAGGCATACCGCTCTCCTTGCCTGATGTGGTGTTGTGTCGAGGTGCCACTGCCCGCATCAGATAACGCCTGCGGGCGAATCACAAGATCAGCAGAGTGTTGCCGGTTGGTCAAGCAACTGCCTCAATACGAATACCCGCTCATGACCTGCAACGCGGCGTGTTTATAATGACGCCGATAATTCGCCGGATTCGTTTATTTGCTGGGGTCCTCATGTTGTTACGGGGTTTGACATGGCTGGTGATGTTCCAATTGTTGGGAACCGCGCTGAACCATCTGTTTCTATCGATATTGCCGGGGCCGATCATCGGCCTTGTGCTGTTGATGGCCTATCTGATGCTGCGCGGTGAAGTGAGCGAGCCGATCAGTATGGCCGCCAGCAGTCTGCTGCGTTATCTGCCGCTGCTGCTGGTGCCGCCTGCCGTTGGCGTGATGGTGTATGCGTCGGCCATCGCCAAGGACTTCTGGGCGATCTTCGGCACGCTGACCCTGTCGCTGATGATTTCCGTGACCTTTGTCGGCTGGCTGATGCAGGCACTCATCCGGCGTCAGGCCCGCCGCCAGGAGGGGCCATGAATATGGACTGGCACGGTGCATGGCTGTCGGTGATTCACCATCCGCTTTTTGGCATCGCGATCACCCTGGGCGCCTATCAGCTGGCGATGGCTGCGTACGAGCGAACCCGCTGGCTGTTTCTGCAGCCGGTGCTGGTTTCGATGGTGGTGGTAATCAGTGTTGTGCTGTTCTGCGATCTTGAATACACCGAGTACCGCAAAAGCACTGAAATTCTCAGCACGCTGCTGGGGCCTGCGACCGTGGCGCTGGCGGTGCCGCTTTACCTGAATATGCGGCGAATCCGCCAGTTGTTCTGGCCTGTCTTGACTACGCTGGTAGTCGGCGGGATGTTTGCCACCGGGTTGTGTGTCGGGTTTGGCGTGCTGTTCGGTGCCGACCATATGATTCTGATGACCATGGCACCCAAGTCGGTCACCTCGCCCATCGCCATGCTGGTTGCCGAGCAGATCGGCGGGGTCGCAGCCCTGGCGGCGGTTTTTGTGTTGATTACTGGCGTATTCGGTGCCATTTTCGGCCCCGGCCTGCTGTCGCTGGCCGGGGTCGACAACCCTGCGGCCCGCGGTATGGCACTGGGTCTTACGGCCCATGCGGTGGGGACTTCCGTGGCATTGCAGGAAGGAGAGGAATCGGGGGCTTTTGCTGCGTTGGCAATGAGTCTGATGGGCGTTGCAACGGCATTGTTCCTGCCGCTGGCAATGTCGCTGGCCATTTAAAGGAGGCTTTTCCATGACGTTGCCGTTGTTTCCGTTGAACGCTGTGCTGTTTCCAGGTTGCGTGCTTGATCTGCAGTTGTTTGAAGCGCGCTATCTGGACATGATCGGCCGCTGCATGAAGCAGGGTGAAGGGTTTGGTGTGGTGTGCATCACCGAAGGAAGTGAGGTGGGCAACGTGCCGGGCGGTTACTCGCCGATTGGCTGCGAAGCACTGGTCACGGATTTCCAGCAGCAGGACAACGGCTTGCTGGGCATCCGTGTCGTCGGTGGGCGGCGCTTCCGGGTGGTCGCCGCTGAAGTTCAGCGCGATCAACTGCTGGTGGCTGAGGTTGAATGGCTGCAAGAGCCTGTGGAGCGTCCGTTGCAGGAAGAAGACGCCGACCTCGTTGCACTGCTGGAAGCACTGGCCGAGCACCCGATGGTGGCGTCCTTGAACATGGGCGTGTCTGCCGGTGGGCAGTATTCATTGTCCAACCAGCTTGCCTATCTGCTGCCGTTCACCGAGAAGGACAAAGTGGAGCTGCTGGAAATCGACGATCCCGAAGAGCGCCTCGACGCGATTCAGGAACTGCTCGATGAAATGCAGGGCGATCTGCAGGCCTGAGCCTCGATCGCGCTGCTCATTGCGCAAGACAGCGTTGCGACTCGTCAGGCGGGGTTAGCGCGGCGGATACTGCTCCAGAATTTTTGCCACCGTGGTGCGGATGGCTTGCTCCCGTTCAGCCGGGCTGCCGGCGTTGTCGTTAAGGATGCGCTCGGTGCTGCCGCGCCAGACCAGTTTGCCGTCCTTGCCGTCGAACATATCAATCTGCAAGGTGCCGACCTTGTAGTCCACGCTGCGGGTTTCGGTGTTCATCGGCCCGTTCCAGTAGCCGTAGCCACCCCAAGGGTTCCAGCCGCCGCCATAGTTGGTGCTGACCGTCTGCTGGCGATTTTCGACAATCAGCCAGGCCTGCACTTTCAAATCCGACCGGGTGCCCGCAGCGGCCATGCGCAGGCCGCGCTGGTCCAGTTGCTCGCTGATCGATTGGCGAATGCGCTGCTCGGTCAGGTCACTTTTGAGCCGTGGGTCATCATCCGGCTGATACTGAACGGCAGGCTCTTTCCAGCTCCAGTTGCGATAGCCGCCGAAATCACGCTGGGCATCGAAGTCGCGATTGATCGAATTGCTCTGACAGGCAGCCAGCAGCAAGGCACAGGACAGCAGGACGATACGGCGAAACATGGCAGTGCTCCGAATGGGTTACGAAGGAGGGTAGGCCGTCAGCGCCTGTTGCACGGCCTGACGTAATGCGCTGCTGCGGTCTGCCAGATTATTGCTGGCGCGTGCATCTGCGCTGGCGCTCCATACCGGTTGACCGGTGCGTGCGTCGATCAGATTGATCTGCACCACCATCACGTTTTCCTTATAAGTGCGCACCACCGGCACGCTGGCGTAGCCGCCGTAACCGGGGCGGTAGCCATCGTAGCGGCCATAGCCCATGCCGCCTCCGTAATACGGGTCGTAATCTTCGCGCACCTGACGCAACCGGGTTTCCTGCCGGGTCGTGGCGCTGACGTACAGGTCCGCAGCTTGATTACCGCGAGCCGGCCGCAAGCCGCGTTGGTCCAGACCGTTGCTGACTGCTTCAACCACCTGCGCAGAATCCACCCACGCCGTACCGGGCGGCAACTGGCCGTTGAGCCAGCCCCACGACCGATACCGGCCATAGTCGCGCGGCGGCGCAGGGTAGGCGCTCATGTCCAGTGTCTTCGCTGCCTGCGCAGGAGCAGGCGGCATGGGCAGAGAACTGGCCACATACGGGTTATCGCTCTGGCACGCGCTAATCCCGAGCAGGCCAGTCCCCAGAAGCAGGGCAAACAAGGCAGGACGGTGTTTCATGGTGGTCTCCGCAGTGATGTCAGACCGGACGGCACATCCAGTGCAGGTAACGGCCCAGCCCGGCAAAGGCTGGATGACGCCGATGCGCCAGCTCCATTTCCAGCAGGTCGGTCAGCTCGGCCCGAGCCTGGAATTCAACCGGCATGTAATCGTGAAACACCCGCACGCCGCTACGGGTTTCGACTTGCCACAGGCCTTCAAGTTGCGTCGCCAGTTCCCGAGGGTCGAGCGGTTGTTGTGGCGTCAGGCTCTGCTTTTCCCCGGCCATGTCATTTTTGCGCATCTTGCGGAAATGACCTTTCAACAAGTTGCGATAGATCAGCGCATCACGGTTGTAAAAAGCCAGTGACAGCCAGCCATCGTCGCGGGTCAAGCGGCGCAGTACCGGAAGGATGGCGTGCGGCTCGGCCAGCCATTCCAGCACGGCGTGGCACAGCACCAGATCGTAAGTGTCGCTCAGTAAACCGGGCAGCGCCTGCCACGGAGCCTGAATGAAGGTCGCCGTCTGTCCGGCCTCGACAAAGCGCTGACGTGCGCCTTCGAGCATGGGTTCGGCGGGCTCGGCCAGGGTCACTTCATGTCCTTGTTCTGCAAGCCACAGTGACATGTGGCCCAGCCCCGCGCCGATATCCAGTACGCGAAGCGGTCGTGCGGGCAGCGTCTCGGTCAAATCGGCCTGCAGCACTGCCAGCCGAATGGCCCCCTTGGCACCGCCGTAGATCTTTTCCGCAAAGCGGGTCGCCAGCTGGTCGAAATGCCGATCACTCACTTGGCAAATCTCCGCTCGCTGTCTGCCAGCTTGTTGCGTACCACGGTTTCCATGTCCAGCCCCAGTTCGCTGCATAGCAACAACAGATAAAGAACGATATCGCCGACTTCCTGACCGGCGTGCTCCAGCTGGTCGGCAGGCAGCTCGCGGGACTGGTCTTCACGCAGCCACTGGAATATCTCCACCAGCTCGGCCATTTCCACGCTGGCGGCCATGGCCAGGTTTTTCGGGCTGTGAAATTGCTTCCAGTCATTCTGGTCGCGGATGCGGTGCAGGCGTTGGGTCAACTCGTCGAGGTTCATCGTGCTCTCCTGAAGGTGCATAGCTTCAGGCGGAACGGGTCGCCAGGCAAGTGGGCGTTGCGGTTTGTTCAGCTGTTGAAGGGAGATAGGCCCCCGTCAGAGGGCTTTATCAGGGGCATCACTCGGTTGCAGGCTGCCAGCTACCGATCATATGCACGATGCCCTCCTGGCCTTCGACGCGGAACTGACCATGAGAGCCGGCAGCGCTGGCCGAGAGTGTGACGTCGGCGGGCAGACGTACCGGCTTCTGGAACTGCACGCTGATTTCGACATTCGAGGCTGGCAAGTGCTCGCCAAGGACCGCGAGCGTACGTGCCTTGAGCCACATGCCGTGGGCGATGGCACGCGGGAAGCCGAACAGCTTGGCGCTGGGTGCGCTGAGGTGAATCGGGTTGTAGTCGCCCGACACCTTTGCATACTCGCGCCCGATTTGTGCCGACGCACGCCAGTTGTCCAGCTCGATCAGGGGCAGCGGCGCAAGCTCGGGATGCTCTACAGGCGCGTCTTCCAGATGCACGGCGGTGCACAGCATGGTGCTTTCTTCTTCCCAAAGCAGGCCCATGCCATCCTCGGCCTGAGTCACCAGGGTGAAGGTCGCGCCTTTGGCGTGCGGGCGCAGGTCGGTGGCCTGAACGCTGATATACAGCTGGCTCACGCCGCCGAGCGGGCGATGAGTGCGAATGCGATTGGCAAGGTGAATAAGTCCCAGCAGCGGAAACGGAAACTCCTGAGAGGTCATCAGTTGCATTTGTAGAGGAAAGGCCAGCACATGCGGGTACGTCGGCGGCAGCAGGCTGCTTTCTTCGAATCCACAGACCTTGCGGTAGGCATCAAGCTTGTCGGTATCGACCGCGATCCAGCTTCGCAATCCCAGATCGGGTAACTGCGACCCTGTGACCTTGCGCCTGAGCGCGGCCTGGATGAACAGGTTGGACAGGGGCTGCAGAGAATTGAGGTAGCGCCAGTGAGCCGTCATCATCCATCTCCTTGAATTCGATGCTGGGGCTTATGCCCCGATCACGTTTTGACCACATACACGTAGAACCTGACCGCTCACCGCGCCGCTGCCCGGCTGGCTGAACCACGCCACGGCTTCGGCAACATCCTGTGGCGAACCGCCCTGACCAAGCGAACTCATGCGCCGTCCTGCCTCACGCAGGGTGAACGGCATGTGCGCGGTCATTTTCGTTTCGATGAAGCCCGGTGCGACGGCGTTGATACTGATGCCGCGTGACCTGAGCCCGGGGGCCATCGCCTTGGCAAAACCGATCAGACCGGCCTTGCTGGTGGTGTAGTTGGTTTGCCCGCGATTACCGGCAATGCCGCTGATCGAAGCCATGAGCACAATCCGCGCGTTATCCTTAAGCGCACCGGCGTCGAGAAGCACCTGAGTCAGCACTTGCGGAGCGTTGAGGTTGACCGCCAGTACCGAGTCCCAGAAGTCCTCCGGCATGTTGACCAGCGTCTTGTCACGCGTGATGCCAGCGTTATGCACCAGTATGTCGACGCCGTCCGGCAGGTGTTCAAGCAACTGGGCAGGAGCATCCGCCGCGCAGATATCCAGCGCCAGTGCCTGGCCGCCAAGCCGCGAGGCCAGTGCTTCCAGTTCGTTTTTGGTCTGTGGCACGTCCAGCAGAATGACCTGCGCGCCATCACGGGTCAGGGTCTCGGCAATCGACGCACCGATGCCGCGCGCCGCGCCAGTCACCACTGCCTTGCGTCCGGCCAGTGGGCGAGTCCAATCCTGCACTTTGCCCGGACAGGCGCTCAGGTGAACAAACTGACCGGAGATGAACGCAGCCTTGGGCGTCAGGAAGAAGCGCAAGGCGCCCTCCAGCTGATCCTGCGCGTCGTCATCCACTTGCAGCAGCTTGACCGTTGCGCCGTTGCGCACTTCCTTGGCCAGCGAGCGGCTGAAACCTACGATGGCCTGTTGAGTGCTGGCCGCCAGCGGATCAGCGAGTGTCTCGGGGGATTTGCCGAGGATCACCACATGCGCGCAGTGATCGAGATTGCGCAGCAGCGGCTGAAAGAAATCCCGCAACTGCCTGAGCTGCTCGGTGCGCAGGATCTGGCTGGCGTCGAACACCACAGCTTTCAGGCGCGGCCCCTGGTTGGACACCCAGGTGGTGGCGCCAGGCATGTCACTGCCAAAACTGTACAGCGAGTCGGTCAGACGGCTGGCGAACTGGCGGACCTGATCACCCAGCGGCCCGGCACTGATCAGCAGCGTGCCTTCTACAGGACGAAGCCGGCCGGCCTGCCAGCGCTCCAGGTGGGTGGGGGCGGGCAGACCGACGGCATTCACCAGGCGCCGACCCATGTCGGAATTGGCGAAATCAATATAGCGATCTGACGGCATGGAACACTCTCCTGAAGTCGGGGTTCAAAGGAATGGACCACGGTGGCATGACGTTTGTTCTTGCGATCGACACGGCTCATCCATTCGCTTGAAGAAAGGGAGTTTTCCATGACGCATCCTCGTCGGGTCGCCATCGTTGGCGGTAACCGCATTCCGTTCGCCCGCTCCAATGGCCCTTACGCCACTGCCAGCAATCAGGACATGCTCACTGCCGCTCTGGAGGGGCTGATCGAGCGCTTCAATCTGCACGGGTTGCGCATGGGCGAGGTAGTGACAGGCGCGGTGCTCAAGCACTCCAGAGACTTCAACCTGACCCGCGAATGCGTGCTGGGCTCGCGACTGTCTGCGCAGACCCCGGCGTATGACATTCAGCAAGCCTGCGGCACGGGGCTGGAAGCCGCGTTGCTGGTGGCCAACAAAATCGCGCTGGGGCAGATCGAGTGCGGCATTGCCGGGGGCGTGGACACCACGTCGGATGCGCCGATAGGTGTCAATGAAGGGCTGCGCAAGATTCTGTTACAGGTTAATCGCAGCAAGACACCGGGCGACAAGATCAAGGCCCTGATGCAATTGCGCCCACACCACCTCAAGCCGGAGCTGCCCCGTAACGGCGAGCCACGTACGCGGTTGTCGATGGGCCAGCATTGCGAGCTGATGGCGCAGAACTGGGGCATAGAGCGCGGGGCGCAGGATCAACTGGCGCTTGAGAGCCATCTGAAAATGGCCGCAGCCTACGCCGAGGGCTGGCAGGATGACTTGATGACGCCGTATCTGGGGCTGATCCGTGACAACAACCTGCGCCCGGACCTGACCCTCGAAAAGCTGGCTGGCCTCAAGCCCGCATTCGAGCGAAGTGCCAAGGGCACGCTGTCGGCCGGCAACTCGACGCCGCTGACCGACGGCGCGTCGGTGGTATTGCTGGCCAGTGAAGAGTGGGCTCGCGAGCGCGGCCTGCCGGTGCTGGCCTACTGGCGGGATGGCGAGGCCGCAGCGGTGGATTTCGTCAACGGTGCAGAAGGGCTGCTGATGGCCCCGGCCTATGCCGTTCCGCGCCTGCTGGCGCGCAATGGCCTGACCCTTCAGGATTTTGATTACTACGAAATTCACGAAGCCTTCGCCGCGCAGGTGCTGTGCACCCTCAAGGCCTGGGAAGACGCTGATTACTGCAAAACCCGTCTGGGACTGGACGCGCCGCTGGGGTCGATTGACCGCAGCAAACTGAACGTCAAGGGCAGCTCGCTGGCAGCCGGACATCCGTTCGCCGCAACCGGAGGCCGTATCGTCGCCAACCTGGCCAAACTGCTCGATGCAGCAGGCAGCGGGCGTGGATTGATTTCGATCTGCGCAGCAGGCGGCCAGGGTGTTACGGCGATTCTGGAGCGTTAGGCAAATACTGGAGGCATGGGCATAATCCACAGCGGAAAAGGACGGTACGTCTGAAGAGATATGACGCAGAGCGTCATGAACGGCATGCCAACGCGGAGCATTGGCACGATAAGGTTCTTCTGGACACCTCTCGTTCCTCACGCTCCAGCGTGGGAATGCATTTCGTGACGCTCCGCGTCACACCCGTGCGCGGGATGAACAGTCAGCACTATTGGCCTGTAACGTCGAGGTAAAACATGGGGCTCATCATTGGGGTATCGGTGCTTCTGATTCTGATCGGCACGGTGCTCTATCTGTTCGACAAAGGCGCGCGGACCCGCTGGCTGAGGCCCTATATCGGCCTGGCGCTGATTGGGTTGCTGATCGGCGGGATGGGCTTGCTGGTGGGGCTGGTTTCCGATGAAATCGAAAGTTATTTCCTGCTGGTTGCCAAATGGGTGATCGCTGTGACCGGTATCATGTTTTGCCTGCGGCTGATCATACTGATCGCCAGGCGCTTCGTCGTCAGAAATTGAGCGTGCAACCCGCCCATGTGTGACAGGACAACGTGGAAAATCACTTCAAGTTTCTGACCTTGCCCAAGACATCGGGCGAGGTCGCCAACGTCTTCATTCACGGCTATTCGTCAGGGCATGATCTGGACGACCGGCGCATGCTGGCCAACAGTATTCCTGGTGCCTTGCGCCAAAGCGTGAATATTCTAGCGTTCTGGCCATCCAGCCATTTCACCCAGATGGACAACCGTTCCCGTGGCCTGTTGATGGCTGCCGCCCGAGTGCATCCGTTGGCGGGCGCAGCCGCGCTGGCGGGAGACCGCGTCGTTCATTTTGCGCGTATCCGCAACCGGGCTCGCGATATGGGCAAAGTGTTGCTGGCACAGCTGGACCGTTACCTGTTCGAACATCATCCGGACGTAAAACAGGTCAACCTGATTGGCCACTCACTGGGCGGACGACTACTGGTCAGCGCGCTCAAGAACCTGCAACAGACGCCCGAACACGGGCTGGTGGTGGGCGATGTGTTGCTGATGGCGGCTGCGGTGCGCATTGACGCGGCCGAGGCCGAAGTGTTGAAGCAGAAAATCAGCGGGCGATTGATCAACGCTTACTCCAGCGAAGACCATGTGCTGTTGTTGAATCTGGGTGAAAAGAGCCTGGGACGCACGCCGGTCGAGCATTTCGAGAATGTGCGGATGCCGGGTTATCGCCATCACCATTACTGGAGACGCTTGCAGGAAGTGCTGATCGCAACTCGCTTCAGCGGCTGTGAAGGACTGGAAACCGGCGTTGCCGTTTTACCGACAGTCACCCGCGACCCGGTCTTGCAGGACATCTGGCTGCACAGCGTTCTGGCCCGCTCCCCAGACTACGTGCTGGAGGCGGCCATCAAGCATTTGTGCAGCAGTCGATGGACGCGCCTCAAGGCCACCGAAGCGGATCGCACCTACGCATTTGTGCGCGAATTCCAGCTGGTCGCCGGACACTTTCTGATCAATGCCGCCCGGCGTCGAGGCGTGCCCTATACGCGAGTGCTGGGCATGCTGGCGCGGCAATACGGCCTGGGTGATTCGCTGCACCAGTGTGCGACGGTGGTTGAAGTGGAGGAACTGCTGCTCAGAACGTTCTTTCGCCATGCGTTCAACAGCGCGCACCCGCTGGTGCAGATGCCACGCGCCAGTGTCAGCGCGATGAGCTGGGAGGTGTATGCCGCACATGTCGATGCACTGGCCGAGCGTTTGACCGTAGCTGCATTCTTCAAGCCCGCGCAGGCCGAGAAAGCTCCAGGCACGATCAAAGGGTTGCTGGGCGCAATTCGCCAGGCACCGGTGCAGCGCCTGCTGACGCACTTTGGCACGGCGCTCAGGCCGGGTTATTCAGCGTTGATCCCGACAGTGGCAATCGTCTTTTACGCGCGCGTCACGCTGGGCGATGACGCGCTGATGTAACGGCGGTCAGGCGGCCTGGGCTTCTTCCAGCGCGGCCTGCGAAAGCTGCTGGCGATGACGACTGGCGTAGCTCTCGGCGATGATCGAACAGACGATCAACTGCATCGGGTGGTAGATCATGATTGGTAACAGGATCAGGCCCAGCCCCGGATTGCTGCCGAAGATCAACGCTGCCATCGGCGCCCCCGCTGCAAGCGACTTTTTGGTGGCGCAGAACACCGCCGCGACCTTGTCGGCATGATCGAACTTGAGCGCCCGCGCGGTGCGCGTGGTCATCAACAGGATCACCGCCAGCAGCAGCGCGGTACCGATGAATGCGGTCAGGATCACACTGTTGCCCTGGCTCTGCCACATGCCGGAAATCATCGAGTTGCAGAACGCAGCGTAAACCAGCAGGAGGATCACCAGCTTGTCGATCAGGTTGGTGTACTTCTTGTGACGGGCGAAAAACTTGCCCAGCAACGGCCGCATTAGCTGGCCAAGCACCAGTGGCAGCAGGAGCATGGCGCACAGGTCGAGCAGCGTATCGCCCAGATCGATTCCGCCAGCACCGGTGCCGACCACCAGGCTAACCAGCCACGGGGTGATGAAAATCCCGATGACGCTGGACATGCTGGCGTTGAGAATCGCTGCCGGAACATTGCCGCCTGCGCTGCCGGTCAGCGCCACCGAGGACGAAATGGTCGAGGGCAGGGCGCACAGGTAGAGAAAACCCAGCATCAGCAGCGCCGGCACATACGAGCCCAGCAGCTTTTGGCACGCCAGCCAGATCAGCGGGAACACCACGAAGGTGAAGACCTGGATCATCACGTGCAGGCGCCAGTTGGTCAGGCCTTTCTTGATCTGCTCGCTGGACAGGTTTACCCCATGCAGAAAGAACACCACGAACACGCCGACCTTGATGACGTATTCAGCGTGCATGCTGCCGCCGGTAGCGCCGAAACGCGGGAAGAAGTAGGCGAGCACCGTCGCCAGAACCATGCCCCACAGGAACCAGTCGGTGGCGACGCGCTTGAAATGTTTGAGTGATTGCATGACGGACCCGGACAACTTTTGTAAACAAGGATGTGCGCAGGCTACTCTGTTGCATAACAGCCGTCTTGCGACATAAGGCCATAAGATGCCGACTAACGGACAGATCGATCAGCGACATCCCACTGGCGAGCGGCAGATACCGGCACTGTCCGGTCTGCCGCGCCCACTGTATGCCCGCGCTGAAAGCCTCAGCGCCGGTTCGTGGACGCCGCCTCATCGCCACGACTGGGTGCAGTTTTCCTACGCCATCAGCGGGGTTCTGGGGGTGCATACCGCCGAGGGCAGTTTCTTTGCGCCGCCGCAGTGGGGCGTCTGGGTGCCTGCCGGGCTTGAGCATGAGGTGGTGACCTCCATGCGCGCCGAAATGCGCAGCCTTTACATTCGCACGGCTGATTCGGGCTGGGCACCACAGCGTTGCCGGGTGCTGGAAGTCACGCCGCTGGCCCGCGAACTGATCAAGAGCTTCTGTCTATTGCCCGTGGACTATCCCGAGCAGGACAGCCATGAGGCGCGGCTGGTGCAGGTATTGCTGGACCAACTGGCGCACCTGCCGGAAGTCGGTTTTTCGCTGCCGTTGCCGCGTCACCCGCGTTTGCTGAGCCTGTGCAACGAGTTGATCGAAGAACCGGGCCAGTTGATTACCCTGCACGACTGGGCGGCACGTCTCGGCACATCCGAGAAAACCCTGATGCGCCTGTTTCAGCGGGAAACCGGGTTGAGCTTTCGTGGCTGGCGTCAGCGCGCACGATTGCTGTCTTCACTTTCTGCACTGGAAGAGGGCGCCAGTGTGACTCATACCGCGCTGGCCTGTGGTTATGACTCGACGTCGGCTTTCATCGCTGCGTTCAAAGGCTTGTTCGGCTATACGCCCGGTGATTTGTTCAAGTAACGCCAGGTTGTATTGCGCACTAACGAGTGCATTTAACGAAGATTTTTCGGGCTTTACACGTTTTGTCCCGGAATATCTTTTATCGCCTGTACGGCACGAAAGGTGCTTTAAACCGGGGGATTGCGTGGTTTTTGCTTAAAAAACCTTTCAATCCAAAGGCCACTACCCCTACTCGCTGGCGGAGGATTGCCGTATAACGGCAACAATCGCGTATCTGGCAACAAAGGACCCACAATAAAAGCTGATGAAAACTCCTAAACGCATTGAACCCCTGATCGAAGACGGTCTGGTCGACGAGGTGCTGCGCCCGCTCATGAGTGGTAAAGAGGCAGCTGTTTATGTGGTGCGCTGTGGCAATGAGCTGCGGTGTGCCAAGGTTTACAAGGAGGCTAACAAACGCAGTTTCCGTCAGGCGGCCGAGTATCAGGAAGGTCGCAAGGTACGCAACAGTCGCCAGGCCCGGGCCATGGCCAAGGGCTCGAAGTTCGGGCGCAAGGAAACCGAAGACGCCTGGCAGAACGCCGAAGTGGCTGCACTGTTTCGTCTGGCCAGCGCGGGTGTCCGGGTGCCCAAGCCGTACGACTTCCTGGAAGGCGTACTGCTCATGGAACTGGTGGCCGACGAATATGGCGACGCCGCGCCTCGCCTGAACGACGTGGTGCTGGAGCCGGATCAGGCGCGCGAGTATCACGCGTTCCTGATCGAACAGATCGTGCTGATGCTGTGTTCCGGTCTGGTGCACGGTGACCTTTCCGAGTTCAACGTGCTGCTGGCACCGTCCGGCCCGGTCATCATCGACTTGCCACAAGCGGTCGATGCAGCGGGCAACAACCACGCGTTCAGCATGCTGGAGCGTGACGTTGGCAACATGGCGCTGTACTTCGGCCGCTTCGCGCCGGAACTCAGAAAGACCAAGTACGCCAAGGAAATGTGGTCGTACTACGAGGCTGGCACTTTGTCGCCCGCCACGGTGTTGACCGGTGAATTCGACGAGCCGGAGGACGAAGCCGATGTGGGCGGCGTACTGCGCGAAATCGAAGCGGCCCGTCTCGACGAGGCTCGCCGTCAGGCAGCTCGCGCGGCAGACGACGCGCCACCGAGCAAATCCACCGAAGAACCACCACCGCCGTGGATGCAGTAAAAACTGACTGACTCTCGTGCAATGCTCTGCGTCGCCGTGTGACGCAGAGCGTCACGAACTGCATTCCGACGCTGGAGCGTGCGGAACGATGATCTCAACTATCGTGCGACGCTCTGCGTCGCATGCAGTTCTGGACGCTCTGCGTCCGCTCTTGAGCGGCAGGCACCCCAATCAACAACACCCTCCCGACGCCAGGTCCTTGAGGATCGGGCAGTCGGGGCGGTCGTCGCCGTGGCAGTGTTCTACCAGTTCCTGAAGCGTATCGCGCAGGCTCGCCAGTTCGTCGATCTTCTGATTCAACTGCACGATGTGCTGACGGGCCAGCGCCTTGACGTCGGCGCTGGCGCGTTGGCGGTCTTGCCAGAGGGTCAGCAGTTTGCCGACTTCCTCCAGCGAGAACCCCAGGTCTCTCGAGCGTTTGATGAACGCCAGCGTGTGTAAATCGTCGGCGCTGTACAGGCGATAGCCACTGTCGCTGCGATGTGCCGCTTGCAGCAGCCCGATGGATTCGTAGTAGCGGATCATCTTCGCACTCAAGCCACTGCTTTTCGCCGCCTGACCGATGTTCATGGCGTGTCCTCCAGATCACGGGGTTTCCAGGTTTTCAGCAGCAGCGCATTGCTCACCACGCTGACACTGGACAGCGCCATGGCCGCGCCAGCCAGTACCGGGTTGAGGTAGCCCAGCGCCGCGAGGGGAATGCCAATCAGGTTGTAGACAAATGCCCAGAACAGGTTCTGGCGGATCTTTGCGTAGGTCCGCCGGCTGATGTCCAGCGCCGCCGGAACCAGTCGCGGGTCGCCGCGCATCAAGGTGATGCCCGCTGCATGCATCGCGACGTCCGTTCCGCCGCCCATCGCAATACCCACATCCGCAGCCGCCAGCGCCGGTGCATCGTTGATGCCGTCACCGACCATGGCAACCACATGATGGTTTTTCAGCTGGGTGACGGTGGCTGCCTTGTCGGCAGGCAGCACTTCGGCATGTACATCGTGTATCCCCAAGGCCTTGGCGACTACTTGAGCGCTGCCACGGTTATCGCCGGTCAGCAGATGGCTGGTAATGCCGCGCGCGTTCAACGCCCTGATCGCCTGATCCGTTCCGGGCTTAAGTGTGTCACCAAAGGCAAACATGCCGATGACCTTCGGCTCCGGAGCCTGCTCGATGAGCCAGGACAGCGTTCGCCCTTCGGCTTCCCAGATACGCGCGGATTCGGCCAGTTCGCCGATGGGCAGGCTGCTTTCATCCAGCAGGCGTCGATTGCCCAGCGCCAGTTCACGGCCCTGAACGGTGCCCGCTATGCCCCGGCCGCTCAGGGCATGGCTGTTTTCGGCTGCATCGAGCTTGAGTTGCCATTCATGACACACATCGAGCACCGCCCTGGCCAACGGGTGTTCACTGCCGCGTTGCAGTGCGCCCGCCAGTTGCAACAGGTGTTCTTCATTGCCCGACACCGCACTCATGTTGGTGATGCGCGGCGTGCCCGCGGTCAGCGTGCCGGTCTTGTCGAATACCACCGCATCCACAGCGTGGGCGCGCTCCAGTGCTTCTGCATCCTTGATCAGAATGCCGTAGCGCGCCGCCACGCCGGTTCCGGCCATGATCGCTGTAGGTGTCGCAAGGCCCAGAGAGCAGGGGCAGGCAATCACCAATACGGCGACCGCATTGATCAGCGCCACTTCAAGCGAGGCTCCAGCCAGCAGCCAGCCTGCCAGCGTGAAAAAGGCAATCCCCAGTACAGTGGGTACAAACACCTGGCTGACTTTATCCACTAGTTTCTGGATCGGGGCCTTGCCCGCCTGGGCGTCTTCGACCAGACGAATGATGCGCGCCAGAACGGTTTCCGCGCCCAGCGCTGTAGTTCTCACCAGCAACTGGCCTTCGCCGTTGATGGCACCCCCCGTGACCTTGTCACCCGCCTGCTTGGCCACCGGCAGGCTTTCACCGGTAATCAGCGCTTCGTCGGCATGGCTGCGGCCTTCGACCACTTCGCCGTCCACCGGAAACCGTTCGCCTGGTTTGACCAGCACCTCATCGCCAAGCTGCAGTGAGCTGATCGCGACGTCCTGTTCGATGCCGTCGACCACGCGCAGCGCGCGTTCCGGGCGTAGAGCCTCAAGGGCTCGAATGGCGCTGGCCGTCTGACGCTTGGCGCGGCTTTCCAGGTATTTACCCAATAGCACCAGCGCGATGACCACCGCCGATGCTTCGAAATACAGATGCGGCGTTGTGCCGGGTGCAGCACTCAGCCATTGATAGACGCTCAAGCCGTAGCCCGCGCTGGTGCCGATGGCGACCAGCAGGTCCATATTGCCTGCGCCGGCGCGCACGGCCTTCCAGGCGGCCAGATAAAAACGCGCGCCCAGAACGAATTGCACCGGTGTCGCCAGCGCGAATTGCGCCCAGGCGGGCAGCATCCAGTGCACGCCCAGCGGCGTTAGTAACATTGGCGCGATCAACGGCAGTGCCAGCGCGATGGCCAACAGCAGGGCCCATCGTTCGTTGTGCAGGTGGCGTGCTTTCTGGTCAGCTTCGGCGTGGCGATCCTCAACCAGCGTCGCGCTGTAACCGGCACGGCTGACGGCGTCGATCAGGGTTTGCGGATCGGTCTGGGCTGCGGTGTCTACATGGGCGCGTTCATTGGCCAGGTTGACCGTCACGCTGTTGACCCCCGGCACTTTGGCCAGAGCACGCTCGACCCGACCCGCGCAACTGGCGCAGGTCATGCCGCTGATCGGCAGGTCGAAGGTGGTGGTTTGTTGCATGTGAATCACTCCCTGAGGCTGGATACCTGCAAGGATCAACCTTGCCACATGGGCAAGGTCAAGCGCGAATCAATAGTTGAGGTCGGCTTTCTTGAGGTACATGCCGTTCAGGTCCGCGGCGATACGGTATTTGAGGATATCGCCCGAGCGTAGCTGGATCTTGGTACTGCGCGGCGCTTCCATTCCCGGTTCGCAGCCCACCACGGTGCCACGCAGGGTGCTCAGTCTTATCGACACTTCACCGGGAGGCAGGTTGAAAGACACCGAGTCCTCCTGAAAAAGTCTCCCGGCCAGACGGTCCTGCACATAGATGCCGATCTCACAGGAGGTCGCGACTTCCAGGCGCTCTCGGGAAATGATCAGGATGCCGTAATCCTGATCAGCCTGAGTGGCGGGTGCGATAGCCAAGAAACCGAGAATGCTGAAGAGGCTCACTGCTGACCAGCGCATCGCTGATACTCCTGATGTAAACGTTGATGAGTCAGCTTGGCTCACGATCTGCCTGAATACCAGCCCGGCAGCGATAACAGAAACTTGACCTTGCCATCATGACAAGGTTGAAGATGCTCGCTATCCATCAACAAGGGAGTGACACCATGCAGTTATTCAATGTTCAAGGCATGACCTGCGGGCACTGTGTTCGCGCGGTGACTCAAGCGATCAAGAACGACGACCCTGGCGCTGATGTTCAGGTTGAACTGGCCAGCAAGCAGGTGAAGGTGCAAAGCAGTCTGTCACCCGAGCAGATCGTCAGGTTGATCAGCGAAGAGGGTTATCAGGCGCAGCCTGCATGACGCGGGTCAGGGAGACCGGAGCGGTCTCCCTGTCTGTAAACTTTGAAAAATTTTGAATTAATTACCGTGTCCTTCGTTCTCTGCAAGGTAAGCCGGTTAGACTAACCCGTTGCCCTGCACCCGTTAATGGACACCCGATGAATCTACGCACAATCCTTATCCTTGGCTCATTGAGTGCCTTCGGCCCTCTGGCCATCGACTTCTATCTTCCTGGCTTTCCGGCCATGGCCTCGTATTTCGGGACCGACGAAAAACATATTCAGTTGACCCTGGCGGCTTACTTTCTTGGGCTTTCCCTGGGACAACTGGCCTATGGTCCGGTGGCTGACCGGTTCGGCCGGCGCATTCCGCTGCTGTTCGGCGTGACCTTGTTCATGCTCGCCTCGATAGCCTGCGCCTTTGCGCCCAGCCTTGAATGGCTGATTGGTGCGCGCTTCGTTCAGGCGTTGGGCGGCTGTGCCGGGATGGTATTGTCGCGGGCAATCGTCAGTGACAAGTGCAATGCCGTCGAGTCGGCCAAGGTCTTTTCGCAACTGATGCTGGTCATGGGGCTGGCACCGATTCTGGCACCCATGCTTGGCGGAGTACTGGTCAGCACCTTTGGCTGGCAATCGATCTTTGTCAGCCTGGCGCTTTTCAGTGGTGCCTGCCTGGCGGCGGTTGCACTGGGGCTGCCGGAAAGCATGCCCGCCAGCACGCCTCGTCAGCCGTTGAGTGGCGCATTTCGCCAATACGTCAACCTGCTGCAGGACCGCGTCTTCATCGGCCATGCCCTGACGGGCGGCATTGCCATGGCCGGAATGTTCGCTTACGTCGCCGGGTCGCCGTTCGTGTTCATCAAGCTGTACGGCGTACCAGCCGAGCATTATGGCTGGCTGTTCGGGATGAACGCGGCGGGTTTCATTCTGGTCGCGCAGATCAATGCGCGTCTGCTGCGCAAGACGGGGCCGGCATTTTTGCTGTCACGCACGGTCTGGATCTATCTGACCGCGGCGCTGGTGTTGCTGGCGATCAGCTTGCTGCGCACCGAAGCGCTTTGGCCGCTGCTGGTGCCATTGTTCATTTGCGTGGCAAGCCTTGGGTGCATCATCCCCAATGCGTCAGCCTGCGCCATGAGCGGCCAGTGGGCGCGTGCGGGCAGTGCCTCGGCGCTGCTGGGTTGTCTGCAATTCAGTGTTGCCGCCATCGCCGCCAGCCTGGTGGGCTTGTTGCATGACGGCACGGCCACACCCATGGCGCTGGTTATCAGCCTGTGCGGTGTGCTGACGGTCGGCCTTTCGGTACTGACACGCCGTGCGCAAGGCACGCGGGATGCGCAGGCGAAGCCGGTCTGATTCGGCGCAATGGTTGTGTCAGTCACGCTATGCGCTGACACAACCGTATCGCGTTCAGAACCCTTCCAGTACGACCTTGCCCTTGGCCTTGCCACTTTCCAGCAGAGCATGAGCGCGGCGCAGATTCTCTGCGTTGATGCTGCCAAAGTGCTCACCAAAAGTGGTTTTCAGCGTTCCGGCGTCGATCAGCTCGGCTACCCGGTTGAGCAGGTTGTGCTGTTCGATCATGTCCTCGGTTTCAAACATCGACCGCGTGTACATGAACTCCCAGTGCAGCGACAGGCTCTTGCGCTTGAGCTTCGACACATCCAGTGACTTGGGATCGTCGATCAGCGCCAGCTTGCCTTGTGGCTTGAGCGCCTCGACCAACTGGTCCAGATGCTGTTCGGTCTGGGTCAGGCTGGCCACATGGGTCACCTGATTCAGGCCGACGCGTTTCAGTTCTTCGCTCAACGGTTTGCTGTGGTCCAGCACCTCGTGTGCGCCCAGTTCGCGTACCCAGCTTTCGGTCTCGGGCCGGGAAGCGGTGCCGATGACTTTCAGGGAAGTCAGCTGACGTGCCAACTGGGTAAGGATCGAACCTACACCGCCCGCTGCACCGACGATCAGCAGGCTGTGCGAGCCTTCGCCTTTTTGCTGAGCGATCTGCAGGCGCTCAAACAACAGCTCCCAGGCAGTGATCGCCGTCAACGGCAACGCCGCCGCATGGGCAAAGCTCAGGGTTTTCGGCATATGCCCGACAATACGCTCGTCGACCACATGCAGTTCGCTGTTGCCACCCGGCCGGGTCAGGGAGCCGGCATAGAACACTTTGTCACCCGGCTTGAACAGCGTGACCTGGCTACCCACCGCTTTCACGACGCCTGCCACATCCCAGCCCAGTACCTTCGGAGCGCCGTCCTCGGGCTGGACGTTCTGGCGGATTTTGGTGTCCACCGGGTTGACGGAGATTGCCTTGACCTCGACCAGCAGATCACGAGCGCCAGCCACTGGTTCAGGCAGTTCGATGTCCTGCAATGACAGTGCTTCGCTGATCGGCAGCGAGTGGTAATACGCGATTGCTTTCATGACGGGCCTCTTCAGGAAAAATGATGAAGAGATCATTGGCTATTTCCAGTAAAGATAAAACCCGCTAAAACGGCAGGCTCTTTCAATTTTATTTTGATAATACGAGGCATTGATGGTGCGTTTTGACGACTTGCAGTTGTTCGTCCGTGCAGCGGACCTGGGCAGTCTTTCTGCTGCGGCGCGGGTGATGGACATGTCTGCGGCGGTTGCCAGCGCGGCGCTCAAACGCATTGAACGGCAATTGGGTGCGCGCTTGCTGGCACGTTCGACCCGCAGCCTGCGTCTGACCGCCGAAGGCGAGGGGTTTCTGGAGTATGCCCGCGCCGCACTGGGTAGTCTGGAAGAGGGGCGGCGACTGCTGGCCAGCAGCCAGGACCGTTGTGAGGGCGTGTTGCAACTCTCGGCACCGTCGGATCTGGGACGTAACGTGCTGTTGCCCTGGCTCGACGAATTTCAGCAGCAACACCCGCAACTGACCGTGCGCCTATTGTTGGGTGATCGTATTGCCGACCTGTTCCGCCAGCCGGTCGATGTGGCGCTGCGTTACGGCGAGCCAGAGGATTCAAGCCTGGTCGCATTGCCGGTGTTGCCTGACAACCGGCGGGTGTTGTGTGCCGCGCCGAGTTACCTGCAACGTCATGGCGAACCGCAGCAGGTTGAGCAACTGGCGCAGCATAACTGCCTGTTGTTCATGCTCGGGGACCGTGTGCATGACCGCTGGACGCTGAATGACGGCAAGCGCGAAATCAGCCTGACGGTCAGCGGCAACCGGTTCAGTGACGACGCAGATGTAGTGCGCCGCTGGGCAGTAGCGGGCGAAGGTGTGGCGTACAAATCCTGGCTGGACGTTGCCGCAGATGTACGGGCCGGGCACCTGAAAGTATTGATGCCAGATTTGATCGGCGAGCGAGCACCGCTGAACCTGTTATGCGCGCACCGGGCGCAGCTCAGCAAGCCGGTCATTCTGTTGCTGGAAATGCTCAGGTCACGTTGTAAGCAACAGGCTGTAGGTCCGTCACCCGTTGGTTTGTTTTAATAGCCACGCCCGGGTAGGAAATAGCCTTCGGAAGTGTCGGAAAATATAATATTTTAAAGTGTTTCAACGGTGCAAAGTTTCAACTCTCAGGCGAAGTTGAAACTGACTGTTGTTGAGTGGTTTTGGCGTTTTTGTCATGGGTATTACGCTTGTTTTTTCAATGTCTTTTTGAAGTAATGGTTGAAACCCCTTTGCTAGAGGGGGGGCGCCGTTAAGGCAGGAAGATCTTCCTGCCGATGGGGCGAGAAAGAAACGTTCGATTTTTCGAGATGTTGTACAACAACAGTTTGTACGAATCGTTTTTCGCCCACTGGGGCCGAAGGGCATAGAGTTTATACTTGTCATTTCATATAAGAACCACGTTCAACTCTACCGAGGCGTGATTGCTTTCACCCAGTCATCACGATAGATGAATGTTTCAACAGGGAGTGAACACATGGAATACGGACCTTGCATCAGCCAGATCGCAACATTGCTGGCCGACCCCAAGCGCAGCGCAATGATCTGGGCACTGATGGATGGTACTGCTCGTCCTGCCGATGAGTTGGCGATTTTGGCGGGACTCTCGACCTCTTCTGCCGGCGCGCACCTGGCGCGTCTGACCAGTGGCGGTCTGTTGAAACAGGAGGCGCGGGGTCGCAAGCGTTTCTTTCGCCTCGCCGCTCCGGAAGTGGGGGCCGCTGTCGAAGCTCTGGCCTGTGCCTCGCTGGCCAGCGCCGAACAGATCAGCCGCAGGTTTGCTCAGCCTATGCCGCCGCTGCCGCTGCGCCGTGCAAGAATCTGCTCCGATCATCTGGGCGGTGAAATGGCCGCTGAGCTTTATCAGCGCCTTCTGGAAGCGGGCTGGATAGAACAGCAAGAGAAGCGCGTCGAGGTCACGAGCAAGGGCGTGGCCAGTTTTGCCGAGCGAGGTATTTACATACCGGCGCTGGCACAGCGCAAGCGTGAAACGGTATGTGCCTGCCCGAAATGGAATGATCGCAACCCGCACCTTGGCGGCGCGCTGGGGGCGGGGCTGCTGCAGCTATTCTTCCAAATGGGCTGGCTGCGTACCACCGACGAGCCCAGCACCTTGCAGGTCTCCTCCAGTGGGCAGCGGGAAATCAGCAAGATCGCGGCGGCGGCCTGACGGGAACCACAGGTGTGGCTCGCTCTGCCACTATCGTGCCACCGCTCCGCGTTGGCATGCAGTTCCGGACGCTCTGCGTCCTCTTGCGACGCCGAGCGTCGCGAAAGGCATTCCCACGCGGAGCGTGAGGAACGATGGAGGCGCCTGCCCCACCACTATCGTGCCAATGCTCCGCGTTGGTATGCAGTTCCGGACGCTCCGCGTCCTCTTGCGACGCCGAGCGTCGCGAAAGGCATTCCCACGCGGAGTGGTATGACCCCCGAAGGTTGGACAATTATCCACCTACGCTGCCTTGGCGGCCTGCATTCTGTATTCCACAGGACTC
>NZ_JAWHOO010000023.1:0-87897 GCF_032586855.1 Pseudomonas syringae group sp. J254-4
CCTGGCGTCCTGCCAGGCTACCCCCGGATCAGCGCCAGGACTCAGCCGTCACTAACGTCGCACTCTGCGTCGTCAGTACCATCGCGATAAAAAAGCATTGTATGGCAGCATCAACAAGTAAGGCATGATGTTCTGCCGCACCGGAAATTTGCAACGCCAAGCGTTAAGAAGAGCATGCCAATGCAGAGTGATTGGCACGAGAATCATACTCAAAATCGGACGCAGAGCGTCCAGAACGGAATGCGACGCAGAGCGTCGCACGATAGTTGAGATTATCGTTGCAGTTCTGGACGCTCTGCGTCCGACCTTGAATGGGCAGCGCAGGCGTGTACCGAAGAGAAACTAGCTCGCAGTATTGCTGTGCAGTTTGGTCATCAGTTGCGCTTCAGCCTGGGTCAGGCCGCAGGACTGGGTCAGCTCATCGATGCTGGCACCCATGCCGACCAGGCGTGCAGCCTGGGCAAAGGACAGCGTGGAGGGATCGCGCTGTTCCAGTGCAGTGAGCTTGTCCGGCAACGGCGCAACAATGGCACGCAGCTCGTGTAACGCTTCGCCCATGCGCACCGTGCCGTTCTGGTAGTTGTCCAGGCGCCTGGCCAACTCCTTGATCCGCTGATCACGCAAGGCAGCCGCCTCATCACGCTCGGCGTCGAGCTTGCGCTGACGCCTGGTATGGGCCAGGAACATAAACAGGGTGACTACCCAGAGAATGCCCAGGAAGACGACAGCTACCTCAAAGATCAATCAGATGTTCTCCAGTTCGGACCACTCTTCTTCGGACATCATTTTGTCCAGTTCAACCAGAATCAACAGTTCGCCGTTCTTGTTGCAAACGCCCTGAATGAATTTGGCCGACTCATCGTTACCCACGTTTGGCGCGGTTTCGACTTCAGACTGACGCAAGTAAACCACTTCAGCCACGCTGTCGACCAGAATCCCGACCACTTGCTTGTCGGCTTCGATGATCACGATACGCGTATTGTCGCTGACTTCAACCGGAGCCAGGCCAAAGCGCTGACGGGTATCGATCACAGTGACAACGTTACCGCGCAGGTTGATGATGCCCAGTACGTAGCTTGGCGCACCCGGGACCGGGGCGATTTCAGTGTAGCGCAGCACTTCCTGCACCTGCATCACGTTGATGCCGTAGGACTCGTTGTCCAGGCGGAACGTAACCCATTGCAGGATAGGATCTTCGGAACCTTGTGCAGACGACTTATTCATAACCCCAACCCCTCACGTGTGTTCTTTGCAGGTGATACCACTGGCATCGACCCATGATTATTTCGACTTGTTCAACTGCTTGACCGCGCCACTGGCTATCAGCTCGGCCAACTCTGCAACATCCAGCAACGCGCACATGTGCTCGATAACCGTGCCCGCCAGCCATGGACGCTGACCTCGCTGCGTGCGCCATTTGATCTCGTTCGGATCAAGACGCAACGAACGGCTGACTTGATGCACCGCCAGTCCCCACTCGTATCCCTGCACCGAAATCACGTACTGCAATCCTTGGCGAAAATCGTCGCGGTAGCGATCAGGCATGATCCAGCGCGCGGTATCCAACACTTTCAGGTTGCCCGCCTGGCAAGGCAGGATCCCGAGAAACCAGTCAGGCTGACCAAACAGTGGCGTCAGCTCCTGCCCTGCCAGCGGGTAAATCGACCCCAGGCATACCAGCGGCACTGCCAGCGTCAACCCGGCCACGTCGAACAACAGGCATTCGAATGGCTCGGCGGCCCATGCCGGGCGACCATCGCTGGTCGGCGGCGGCGTCGGCGTGCGCTGGGTCACCAGTGTGCTCAACTCGGCGACCGGTTCGACCAGCTCAACGGTCGACACTGCTTCTTCAACCTTCACCACTTCGGCAACAATCACCGGAGCGACTTCAATCACGGGCGCAGGCGCTGCGACCTTTACTGCTACAGCCACCGGAGCCGGCGCGGCCACCGCAACCGCCAACGGTTTGATCTGCGCTTGCATCCGCGCATCAAAGGCCTGCTCTTCGAGCACAGCCGCCTGAAATTCATCGATGCTGCTGACAGGCTCTTCAAGCACTTCAGTCGCGTCGTACAGCAATGCGTCCAGATAGGACTGCAACGCCAGTTTGGGTCGTGTTGCTACTTCTACAGGGCGGTTCATACCGGGGCCCAACAAAAAATGGAGCATGTGCAACCTGATAGAGTTATCGGCCGCATTGAGGCATCACTTGAGCAAACTGTGTAGAAAGAATGGACGTTCACGTCAGGCCACCTGAGCATTGAGCTGCTCGGCGAGCATATGCTTGAGCAATGCCCGATAAGCAATCACACCGCGACTCTTGCTGTCATTCTGCGACGGCGTAAGCCCCAGACGGCTGGCATCGCGCAGCCGCGTGTCAACCGGCACGTAGGCTTGCCAGACGTGCTCGGGAAAACTGTCGCGCAACAATTTCAAGGTGCCCATAGACGCTTGGGTACGACGGTCGAACAAAGTCGGCACGATGGTGTAAGGCAATGGCACCTTGCGCGAACGGTTGATCATGGTCAGGGTATTGACCATACGCTCCAGGCCTTTCACGGCCAGAAATTCTGTCTGTACCGGTATCGCCAACTGCTGACTGGCCGCCAGTGCATTGACCATAAGAACGCCCAGCAACGGCGGACTGTCGATCAGCGCATAGTCAAAATCCTGCCACAACTGCGCCAGACTTTTAGCAATCACCAGGCCCAGACCGCTCTGGCCAGGGGATTGACGCTCCAGTGTGGCCAGCGCCGTGCTGGAGGGTATCAGCGAGATACGCTGGTCACTGGTCGGCAACAGCAATTGGCCCGGAAGACCCTCCGGCACCGCCCCCTTGTGGAGAAACAGATCGAAGGCACTGTGTTCCAGTTCGTCCGGGTTATGCCCGAAATAGCTGGTCATGGAGCCGTGGGGGTCCAGATCGACCACGACCACACGCTTGCCCGCATCGGCCAGCAAGCCGGCCAGGGCGATGGTCGTGGTGGTCTTTCCGACTCCACCTTTCTGGTTGGCTACTGCCCAGACTCTCATTGATGTTTTTCCTTGCGTACAGCAACGACCATACCGATACGATGTTAGGGGGCAGGTGACGGAGAATTGACGGCGTTCGCGCGTACCGGCGGCTTTGCTGGCACCGGTGCAGTTTGTGTGCCAGCACGCCTCAGTGCAGCATCCGGCTGCACATTGGCCGACCCTGAACTGGTCAGGCTGCGGCGTACATCCAGATTTCGCGAGATGACCAGCACTACGCGGCGGTTCTTGGCGCGTCCGGCGGCGGTGGTGTTGGGCGCAATCGGTTGAAACTCACCATAGCCCACAGAGGCCAGTCGCGCCGGATTGACTCCGTCCATCGCCAGCATGCGCACAATGCTGGCAGATCGTGCCGAAGACAGTTCCCAGTTGGTCGGAAACTGTGCAGTGCTGATCGGCTGGTCGTCAGTGAAGCCTTCAACGTGTATAGGGTTATCAAAGCGTTTGACGATTCCAGAGACCTTTTCAATGATCGTGAAGGCCTTGTCACTGGGAATGGCGTCGCCGCTGACGAACAACAGACTGGAATTGAGTTCGATCTCGATCCATAACTCGTTGCCGCGCACCGTCATCTGGTCGGACTTGATCAGGTCGCCAAACGCATCGCGCACATCCTGAGCGATGGTCTGCAGCGGATCATCAGAAGCCTGGCCAATGCCGGCATCGGTCTGTTCGCTGTCCTTTACCAACGGCTCGGCAGGCTTGACCGAAACCGGGCGCTGCTCACCGATAGGGATCGGCTTCATGGTCCGCTCGGTATCGTTGAACACGCCAACCAATGCCTGGGACAGAATCTTGTATTTGCCTTCGTTGACCGAGGAAATCGAGTACATCACCACGAAAAAGGCGAACAACAGGGTAATGAAGTCGGCATACGACACCAGCCAGCGTTCATGATTTTCGTGTTCTTCGGCCTGACGTCGGCGAGCCATGCACTGTTACTCCATGAAGCCTTGCAGCTTGAGTTCGATGGAGCGCGGGTTTTCACCCTCGGCGATGGACAACAGACCTTCGAGCAACATTTCGCGATAACGCGACTGCCGGTGGGCAATGGCCTTGAGCTTGTTGGCCACTGGCAACAGGATCAGGTTGGCCGTCGCCACACCGTAGATGGTGGCGACAAAAGCCACCGCAATGCCGCTGCCCAGTTGACTGGGGTCAGCCAGGTTGCCCATGACGTGAATCAGGCCCATTACCGCGCCGATGATGCCCACGGTCGGCGCATAGCCGCCCATGCTTTCGAATACCTTGGCAGCCTGAATATCGCGGGTTTCCTGGGTGATGAAATCCACTTCAAGAATGCTCCGGATCGCTGCAGGTTCGGCACCATCGACCAACAGCTGCAAGCCTTTGCGGGCATAACTGTCGGGTTCGGAATCGGCGACCGTTTCCAGACCGAGCAAGCCTTCCTTGCGGGCGGTCATGCTCCAGCCGATCACCCGGTCGACACCGCCGGGCAAATCGATGCGAGGCGGGAAAATGATCCAGCGGATGATTTTCATGGCGCGCATGAACGCGCTCATCGGTGACTGCAACAGCGAAGCACCCAGTGTGCCGCCCAGTACGATCAGGGCTGCCGGGCCATTGAGCAATGCACCGAGGTGTCCGCCTTCAAGAAAGTTGCCGCCAATGATCGCGACAAACGCCAGGATCAGACCGATAAGACTCAGTACATCCATCAGAGACAGGCCTCTACCAGGTGCCGACCCATGTCATCCAGACTGTAGATCGCATCTGCAAGCTCAGCCTTGACGATTGCCATCGGCATGCCGTAAATGACGCAGCTCGCTTCGTCCTGCGCCCATACGGTACTGCCCGCCTGCTTGAGCAGGCGCGCGCCTTCACGGCCATCGGCACCCATGCCGGTCAATACCACCGAAAGCACCTTGTCGCCGTAGGACTTGGCGGCAGAGCCAAAGGTGATGTCCACACAGGGCTTGTAATTCAGACGCTCGTCACCCGGCAGAATCTTCACCGTACCGCGCGCATCCACCATCATCTGCTTGCCGCCCGGTGCCAGCAACGCCAGACCAGGCCGCAGAACGTCGCCGTCCTCCGCTTCCTTGACGCTGATCTTGCACAGCTTGTCGAGACGCTCGGCAAAGGCCTTGGTGAAGGCCGCAGGCATGTGTTGAATCAGCACCAGCGGTGCCGGAAAGCTGGCTGGCAACTGGGTAAGTACCCGTTGCAGCGCAACCGGGCCGCCGGTGGAGGTGCCGATGGCCACCAGTTTGTAAGCCTTGCGCTTGGGCGTGCCTGAGGTGGTCGGGTGCGCCGGTGCATGGTGAGCATGAGCCGCAGGTGCCGTGGCAGGCGCTGCTGTGCGCGTCGGCGCAGCACGGGCTGGCGCGGCGGCGGGCGCAGGTGCGCGGCTGGACAGCGTCGGCGCTGCCGGAGCAGCCGATGCAGCGCTCGCCGCACCAAAACCGCTTGAGCGGCGGTTGCTGCGTGAAATACTGTTGATTTTCTCGCACAGCAGTTGTTTGACCTTCTGCGGGTTGCGCGAGATATCTTCGAAATTCTTGGGCAGGAAATCCACCGCACCGGCGTCCAGAGCATCCAGCGTCACGCGCGCACCTTCGTGCGTCAGCGACGAGAACATCAATACCGGGGTGGGGATACGCTGCATGATATGGCGAACTGCCGTAATGCCATCCATCATCGGCATTTCGTAGTCCATGGTGATGACATCTGGTTTGAGCGCCAGCGCCTGCTCAATCGCTTCCTTGCCGTTGGTGGCGGTGCCGACCACTACAATGTTGGGGTCCGAAGAAAGAATTTCCGTAACACGGCGGCGGAAAAAACCGGAATCATCCACCACCAGGACCTTGACTGCCATAAACACTCCAATAGGTGTTGCAGGCAGCCAGGCTGCCCGCACCCCCGGGTTCAGATACGCCGTGCGGCGTAACGCTTGAGCATGCTGGGTACATCGAGAATCAAGGCGATGCGACCGTCACCGGTGATGGTGGCGCCCGACATGCCTGGCGTACCTTGCAGCATCTTGCCCAGCGGTTTGATAACCACCTCTTCCTGGCCAACCAGTTGATCGACAACGAAGCCGATGCGCTGGGTGCCGACCGTCAGGATCACGACGTGCCCTTCTCGCTGCTCTTCATGAGCCGCCGAACTGACCAGCCAGCGCTTGAGGTAGAACAGCGGCAAGGCCTTGTCACGTACGATCACCACTTCCTGACCGTCAACCACGTTGGTAGTGGACAGGTTCAGGTGGAAGATTTCGTTGACGTTGACCAACGGGAAGGCAAAAGCCTGGTTGCCCAGCATCACCATCAGGGTCGGCATGATCGCCAGGGTCAGCGGGACCTTGATGACGATCTTCGAACCCTGGCCCTTGGTCGAGTAGATGTTGATCGAGCCGTTGAGCTGGGAGATCTTGGTTTTAACCACGTCCATGCCCACACCGCGACCCGATACATCGGAAATCTCGGTCTTGGTCGAGAAGCCCGGTGCGAAGATAAGGTTGTAGCAATCGGTGTCACTCAACCGATCGGCTGCGTCCTTGTCCATGACACCGCGCTTGACCGCAATGGAGCGCAGCACGTTAGGGTCCATGCCCTTGCCGTCATCGGAAATCGACAGCAGGATATGGTCGCCCTCCTGCTCTGCCGAAAGGATCACCCGACCACCACGAGACTTGCCCGTGGCTTCGCGCTCTTCCGGCGTTTCGATACCGTGGTCGACCGCGTTGCGCACCAAGTGGACCAGCGGGTCGGCAAGCGCCTCTACAAGGTTCTTGTCGAGGTCGGTCTCTTCACCGACCAGCTCCAGGTTGATCTCTTTCTTGAGCTGGCGAGCCAGGTCACGAACCAGACGCGGGAAGCGGCCAAAGACTTTCTTGATTGGCTGCATGCGGGTTTTCATCACCGCAGTCTGCAGGTCGGCGGTGACCACATCCAGGTTGGAAACCGCCTTGGACATGGCTTCATCGCCGCTATTGAGACCCAGACGCACCAGGCGGTTACGTACCAGCACCAGTTCGCCGACCATGTTCATGATCTCGTCCAGTCGGGCGGTATCCACACGAACCGTGGTTTCGGCTTCAGTCGCAACCGGCTTTTCACCGGTGGGCGCTGGAGCACGTGCAGGCGCTGGAGCAGGCTTGGCGGGCTCAGCCTTCGCAGCAGGTGCAGGCGCCGCAGCGGGCTTGGCAGCCGGTGGCGGAGCAGCAGCTACGGGGGCTGCCGGAGCAGGTGCCTTGGCAACGACCGCATCAGGCTCGAACTTGCCTTTGCCATGCAGTTCGTCGAGCAGATTTTCGAATTCGTGATCGGTAATTTCGTCCGATGCCGCTGCAGCAGAAGGTGCCTTGGCAGCAACGGCCGCAGGTGCAGCAGCCGCCTGAGCGGCTATGGCGCCGTCAAACGAGCCTTTGCCATGCAGTTGATCAAGCAAGGCTTCGAATTCGTCGTCGGTGATTTCATCGCCGGCAGGCGCTGCACCACTGCTCTGTGCCGCAGGCGCAGGGGCTGGAGCGGCTACAGCATCGGCCGCAAACTTGCCCTTGCCATGCAACTGATCAAGCAGGGATTCAAATTCCTGATCGGTAATTTCATCGCCAGCTGGCGCGACCGCAGGTGCCGAAGCCGGTGCCGCTGATGGTGCCGCAGACACCGGACTGGCGCCGTGCAGCGAATCGAGCAGCTGCTCGAATTCATCATCGGTGATGTCATCGCCGGCCGCTTGCTCGGCAACCGCAGCCGGAGCGGCGGCTTCAACCACCGGCTCGGGCTCAGGCTCGGGCGCTGCGACTTCGTCGGCAGATTGTGGCTCGGCCAATCGCGACAGCGCAGCCAGCAGTTCTGGCGTCGCCGCAGTTACGTCAGTCCGTTCACGTACCTGACCGAACATGCTGTTGACGGTGTCCAGAGCTTCCAGGACCACATCCATCAGTTCGGAATCAACGCGACGTTCACCCTTGCGAAGGATGTCGAACACGTTTTCGGCGATGTGGCAGCACTCCACCAGCTCATGGAGCTGGAGGAAGCCGGCGCCCCCTTTTACAGTGTGAAAACCGCGAAAAATTGCATTGAGCAGATCAGCATCATCCGGTCGGCTTTCCAGCTCGACCAATTGCTCTGACAACTGCTCCAGAATTTCGCCGGCCTCTACCAGAAAATCCTGAAGGATTTCTTCATCGGCGCCGAAGCTCATGGGGTGCTCCCTAAAATTAACCGTCAACAGATCTTAGAAGCCGAGGCTCGATAGCAGATCGTCTACATCATCCTGTCCGGATACGACGTCTTCACGTTTATCGGCATGAATCTGCGGACCTTCACCCTTGGCGAGATGTTTTTTAGGATCTTTTTCAGCAAGGATGGATTCTTCGTCATGTTCGATGCCTGCGAAGCGATCGACATGGCTGGCCATGAGCACCAGTTTGAGCAGATTGCTCTCGACTTCCGTAACCAATTGCGTCACGCGCTTGATAACCTGCCCCGTAAGGTCCTGGTAATCCTGGGCAAGCAGAATATCGTTGAGATGCCCGGAAACCCTATCGGCCTCCTGCTCGGTACGCGTCAGAAAACCATCTACCCGCTTGGCCAGCTCACGAAATTCTTCAGCACCGATTTCGCGGCGCATGAAACGACCCCAGTCGCCACTCAATGCCTTGGCATCGGAGCTCAGACCGCTCATGAGCGGTGTGCTTTCCTCGACCAGGTCCATAGTACGGTTGGCCGCATTCTCGGTCAGCCTCACCACATACGACAGGCGTTCGGTTGCGTCGGTGATCTGCGACACTTCCTCGGCTTGAGGCATGTGCGGATCAATATGAAAGTTGACGATTGCACTGTGCAGCTCACGAGTCAGCTTGCCCACTTCCTGATAAAGGCCGCGGTCGCGTGTCTGGTTGAGTTCATGGATCAGCTGCACAGCGTCACCGAAGCGGCCCTTTTCAAGGCTGGTGACGAGTTCCTGCGCGTGTCTCTTTAAGGTCGACTCAAAGTCGGCCATCGAATCATTGTTATCCATAGCGCCCTCGCGGCATGCATCAGCTATTGACGCGTTCAAAGATCTTTTCGATCTTCTCTTTAAGCGCTTGAGCCGTGAATGGCTTGACTACATAACCGTTCACCCCGGCCTGGGCAGCTTCAATGATCTGCTCACGCTTCGCTTCGGCAGTAACCATCAGTACAGGAAGGCTCTTGAGACGCTCGTCCGCACGGACCTGACGCAACAAGTCGATACCGGTCATGCCAGGCATGTTCCAGTCCGTCACCAGAAAGTCAAAGGCACCGCTCTGCAGCATCGGCAATGCGGTCAGACCGTCATCCGCTTCAGATGTGTTGGTAAACCCCAGATCACGCAAAAGGTTCTTGATGATCCGCCGCATCGTTGAGAAGTCATCAACGATGAGGATTTTCATGTTCTTGTCCAATTCGACCTCCAAGCAGTCTTTAACGCGTTCAGCACCTGAACACGCTGTTCACTCAATACTGGCACAGCACACCCCCAGCTATACGAAACGACGACGGGCTTGGCACAACGACAGTCAAGACTGCGACTAAAGCCCATCGAGACATTGCCCGACAGGCCCTTGCCTCGTCCATCCTGCTACCACGTAACGCTTTGCACAGCCGGCATGCAGACAACGCACGACAAACGTCGCGCACTGCCGTCAACGCGCTCGCCACTCCCCCAAACGCCCCCGCAAACGAGCTGCGCACTGGCTGTGTAACTGACTGACCCGCGATTCGCTGACCCCAAGAACCTCTCCGATTTCCTTGAGGTTCAGCTCTTCGTCGTAGTACAGCGCCAACACCAGACGCTCACGCTCTGGCAAATTGGCAATTGCATCGGCCAACGCTGCCTGGAAGCGCTCGTCTTCCAGGTCGCGCGACGGCTCAAGCGAACCGCTTGCGCCATCCTCATGCAGCCCTTCGTGATCGCCGTCCTGAAGCAGGTCGTCGAAACTGAAGAGGCGGCTGCCCAAGGTGTCATTCAAAATCCCGTAATAATCATCAAGACTCAACTGGAGTTCGGCCGCAACCTCGTGATCTTTAGCGTCACGGCCGGTTTTAGCTTCAATTGCACGAATTGCGTCACTGACCATGCGGGTATTGCGGTGCACCGAGCGTGGTGCCCAGTCGCCCTTGCGCACTTCATCCAGCATCGCACCACGAATGCGAATGCCGGCGTAGGTCTCGAAACTCGCACCTTTGGTTGAATCATATTTGGTGGAGACTTCAAGCAGACCGATCATGCCGGCCTGGATCAGATCCTCGACCTGCACGCTGGCCGGCAAGCGCGCCAACAGATGATAAGCGATACGCTTGACCAATGGCGCATAACGCTCGATCAACTCGTATTGCGAATTACGGGAAGCCTTGCTGTACATCTGGTAGCCGCTCGCAGTCATTGCACAGGCCCTGCACTGGTCTGGTGAACGAGTCGCTCAACGAAGAACTCGAGATGACCCCGCGGATTGGCTGGCAACGGCCAGGTATCAACCTTCTGGGCAATGGCCTTGAACGCCAGCGCACATTTGGATCGCGGGAATGCTTCGTAAACGGCGCGCTGTTTCTGTACGGCCTTGCGCACGCACTCGTCGTACGGCACGGCACCTACATACTGCAGCGCAACATCAAGAAAACGGTCAGTCACTTTGGTGAGTTTGGCGAACAGATTGCGCCCTTCCTGCGGGCTCTGCGCCATGTTGGCCAGCACCCGGAAGCGGTTCATGCCGTAGTCGCGGTTGAGCAGTTTGATCAGGGCGTAAGCATCGGTAATCGACGTGGGCTCGTCGCACACCACCAGCAACACTTCCTGAGCGGCGCGCACGAAGCTGACCACCGATTCGCCGATACCGGCAGCCGTGTCGATCACCAGCACATCAAGGTTGTCGCCAATCTCGCTGAACGCCTGGATCAGACCCGCATGCTGGGCCGGGGACAGATGCACCATGCTCTGGGTGCCAGAGGCGGCAGGCACGATACGCACCCCGCCCGGCCCCTGCAACAGAACGTCGCGCAACTCGCAACGGCCCTCTATCACATCGGCAAGCGTACGTTTAGGCGTCAGCCCAAGCAGAACGTCGACATTGGCCAGACCCAGATCGGCGTCCAGCAGCATGACGCGACGGCCAAGCTCGGCAAGGGCCAGTGAAAGATTCACTGACACGTTAGTCTTACCGACGCCACCTTTGCCACCGGTCACCGCGATAACCTGTACGGGATGCATGCTGCCCATGTTATTTCTTTACCTTGTCTTGCGTAGACCGAAACCACATCGAGGGCTGCACGTTCGCAAATGAACACCGCATGGCAGACCGTTGACGCAGGGACATTCCAATAATATCCATCACTTAACCCACTCTCTTGCCAGGGGTGTGATAGAGGTCAGCAAACATATCAGCCATTGCTTCCTCGCTCGGCTCATCCTGCATCTGCACACTCACCGCACGGCTCACCAGTTGATGACGACGCGGGGTGTGCAGGTCGTCAGGAATACGGGGTCCGTCCGTGAGGTAGGCCACAGGTAATTCATGACTGATCGCCAGGCTCAGGACTTCGCCGAGGCTGGCTGTTTCATCAAGCTTGGTCAGAATGCATCCGGCCAGGCCACAACGTTTGTAACTGTGATAGGCAGCGGTCAGCACCTGCTTCTGGCTGGTGGTCGCCAGTACCAGATAGTTACGCGACTTGATGCCACGCCCTGCCAGGCTTTCCAGCTGCATGCGCAGCGCAGGATCGCTGGCTTGCAGCCCGGCGGTGTCGATCAGCACCACGCGCTTGCGCAGCAGCGGCTCCAGCGCCTGAACCAGCGACTGGCCAGGATCGACATGGGTGACCGGCACGTTGAGGATGCGCCCAAGGGTCTTGAGCTGCTCCTGTGCGCCGATGCGGAAACTGTCCATGCTCACCAGTGCGATATTCTGCGGACCGTACTTCAACACGTAACGTGCCGCCAGTTTGGCCAGCGTGGTGGTCTTGCCCATACCGGCAGGCCCGACCATGGCGATGACACCACCCTCTTCGAGCGGCTCGATGTCCGGCACGGCAATCATGCGCGCCAAATGGGCCAGCAGCATGCGCCAGGCCTGACGAGGCTCGTCAATCTCCGGGATCATCGACAGCAGATCGCGCGACAGCGGGCCGGACAAACCGACACGTTGCAGACGGCGCCACAGATTGGCCTGCTGCGGACGACTGCCCTGCAGCTGGTTCCAGGCCAGGGAGCCAAGCTGGACTTCCAGCAGCTCGCGCAGGCCGTTCAATTCGGAGCGCATCGAATCATAGGCGCGCTGACCAACAGCAGGCTCTGCGGGCGCAGGCGGCGTATAAGCGAATGGGCGTGGCGGCTCTTCGAGCGTCGGCTCGATGTGCGTATCGGCAGCGCTGACCGGTTTGCCGGAAAACAGCTGAAGATTGATCGACGCGTCGCTGTCGCTGCGGTTGTTCAATTCGGCCTGAGCGGAGACGATGCGCGATTGGGTCTTGCGCAGCTCGTCTTCGAGCTCCATGTTCGGCACACGCGGTGCCAGGGCGGACAGCTTGTAATCCAGAGCGGCAGTCAGCTCTACGCCACCGGCAATGCGCCGGTTACCGATGATGGCCGCCTCGGCGCCCAGCTCATCGCGAACCAGTTTCATGGCTTGACGCATATCGGCGGCGAAAAATCGCTTAACTTGCATGACTCACTACCTCAGCCGTTCGGCCCGACAGTCGCTACGATGGTTACTTGCTTGTTGTCCGGAATTTCCTGATACGCCAGAACATGCATGTTCGGTACAGCCAATCGTCCAAATCGTGACAGCATCGCCCGGACAGGCCCTGCTACCAGAAGAATTACCGGCAACCCTTGCATCTCCTGACGCTGGGCGGCCTCAATCAACGAACGCTGGAGCTTCTCAGCCATGCTTGGCTCAAGAAGAACGCCTTCTTCCTGACCCTGACCAGCCTTCTGCAAACTATTGAGCAATATCTGTTCCAACCTTGGTTCCAGAGTGATAACAGGCAGCTCCGGCTCAACACCTACAATGCTTTGGACGATTGCGCGGCTCAGACCCACTCGCACCGCAGCCACCAAAGCGGCGGTATCTTGACTCTTGCCGGCGTTGTTGGCGATAGCTTCTGCAATGCTACGAATATCACGCACAGGTACATGCTCAGCCAGAAGCGCTTGCAGCACGTTGAGCAGCGAGGACAGGGACAGCACACCAGGGACCAGCTCTTCAGCCAGTTTGGGCGAGCTTTTGGCCAGCAATTGCATCAACTGCTGGACTTCTTCGTGACCAATCAGCTCATGAGAGTGCTTGTAGAGAATCTGGTTCAAGTGGGTTGCCACCACAGTACTGGCGTCCACCACGGTATAACCCAGCGACTGCGCCTGGCTGCGCTGGCTGATTTCGATCCACACGGCCTCCAGACCAAACGCCGGGTCTCTGGCGGTGATGCCGTTCAGGGTGCCGAACACTTGACCGGGGTTGATCGCCAGCTCGCGATCCGGATAAATCTCGGCCTCGGCCAGGATCACGCCCATCAGCGTCAGACGGTAGGCGCTGGGTGCCAGATCAAGGTTGTCACGGATGTGCACGGTCGGCATCAGGAAGCCCAGCTCCTGCGAAAGCTTCTTGCGCACGCCCTTGATACGCGCCAGCAGTTGACCACCCTGATTGCGGTCCACCAGCGGAATCAGGCGATAACCCACTTCCAGGCCAATGATGTCGATAGGGGTAACGTCATCCCAACCCAGCTCCTTGGCGTCCTGAACACGGGTCGGCGAAGGCAGCAGGTCCTGTTGGCGCTGCACTTCGGCCAGCGCCTCGACTTTCACCTGGTTCTCTTTCTTCCAGAGCAGATACGCGCCACCCGCAGCCACCAGGCCAAGGCTGATGAAGGAGAAGTGCGGCATGCCCGGCACCAGCCCCATCACGATCATGATCGCAGCGGACACTGCCAGTGCCTTGGGCGAGGCGAACATCTGGCGATTGATCAGCTTGCCCATCTCTTCCGAACCGGAAGCGCGGGTCACCATGATCGCTGCGGCAGTGGACAGCAGCAGTGATGGCAATTGCGCCACCAAACCGTCACCGATGGTCAACAGGGTGTAAACGCGGCCTGCATCGGCGAACGTCATATTGTGTTGCAGAATACCGACCAGCATGCCGCCGATCAGGTTGATGAACAGAATCAGCAAACCGGCAATCGCATCGCCGCGCACGAATTTGCTGGCACCGTCCATGGAACCGTAGAACTCGGCTTCCTGAGCGACTTCGGCACGGCGGCGCTTGGCTTCCGGCTGATCGATGAGACCGGCGTTGAGGTCGGCGTCGATTGCCATCTGTTTGCCTGGCATCGCGTCGAGGGTGAAACGCGCGCTGACCTCGGAAATACGGCCGGCACCTTTGGTGATTACCACGAAGTTGATGATCATCAGAATCGCGAACACCACGATACCGACGACATAGTTACCACCGATCACCACCTCACCGAAGGCCTGAATCACCTTGCCCGCAGCGGCGTGACCGTCCTGACCGTGAAGCATGACCACTCGCGTGGAGGCGACGTTCAGTGCTAGGCGCAACAGCGTGGCGACCAGCAGAATGGTTGGAAACACTGAGAAGTCCAGCGGCCGCAGAGCATAAACACACACCAGCAACACGACGATGGACAGTGCAATGTTGAACGTGAAGAACACGTCCAGCAGGAACGGCGGCATAGGCAACATCATCATTGCCATCATGACCAGCAACAACAGCGGAACGCCCAGCTGACCACGGCCCAGGCCCAGGCCCGTGATATTGCTGCGTGCGCTACTGAATATCTGAGAACGATCCACTGATTGTTTACCTGCGCACTAGATCAAAACATTGACGCCGATGGCGACCTGTATCGACCCTGTTGCAAAAAGCTGTCCAACTTTTACAAAGCCAGTGCTGGTAAGGCTTTAGAGGCAGAATTAACGTGAAACCGGCATACCTTGCGCAGTCAGAAAATCTTCAAGAGTGGACGCAGAGCGTCCAGAACGGCATGCGACGCGGAGCGTCGCACGATAGTGAGATGGTCGTTCCTCACGCTCAGAGCGCCCGGAACGGCATGCAATGCGGAGCGTCGCACGATAGTTGAGATGATCGTTCCTCACGCTCCAGCGTGGGAATGCCGTGGGTGACGCTCTGCGTCACAAATCTGCGCCACACCAGACGCCCAAGAGCGGACGCAGAGCTTCAGGAACCGCATACCCATGCGGAGCGCGGGCGCGAGGGTGGTCTGCTGGCGACGAAGCAAAGGGCTACGCATCGCGCTGCAGGTCGGGCGGGATCTTGATGTCGCCCAGTGGATCCGGGCGCTTGCCTTGACCGGCACGGAACTGGCGGATCTGGTAGACGTAGGCCAGCACCTGGGCCACAGCCAGGTAGAGCCCGGCAGGAATTTCCTGGTCCAGCTCGGTGCTGTAGTAGATGGAACGGGCCAACGCCGCAGATTCCAGAATCAGTATCTGGTTATGCGCGCCGATTTCGCGAATCTTCAGCGCTACCAGATCAGTGCCCTTGGCCAGCAACATCGGCGCCCCGCCCTGCTCGGGATCGTATTTCAAGGCTACGGCAAAGTGCGTCGGGTTGGTAATGATGACATCCGCTTCCGGAATCGACGCCATCATCCGCCGCTGGGACATTTCGCGCTGCAACTGGCGAATACGCTGTTTAACCTCGGGGCTGCCCTCGCTGTTCTTGTGCTCGTCGCGCACTTCCTGCTTGGTCATCAACAGCTTCTTGTGCGCTTCATACAGCACAAAGGGCACGTCGGCAGCAGCAATGAATATCAGGCCGCAAGCCATCCAGAAGCTGCTCCAGCCGACCACCAGCAGGCTGTGGATCATCGCCTGCTCCAATGGCTCATGAGCGATAGCCACCAGATCATTGCGCTCCTTGCTCAAGACCACCAGCGCAACCGCCAGAATGATCAGAAACTTGCCGAAGGATTTGAGCAGCTCGACCAGCGCGTGTGGTGAAAACATGCGTTTGAGCCCCGCCGCCGGGTTCATCCGGCTGAATTTGGGCATCAGCGATTTGGTTGCGAACAACCAGCCGCCAAGCATGATCGGCCCCACAAGCGCCGCCACCAGCATGGCGATCAGAAACGGCAGCATCACGACCAGTGCGTGCAGGCCGGAGCTGAGCAACGCCTTGCCCATGTATGACTGATCCATGAGGGTTTCGCGGCTGATCGTAAAATTGTCACGCATCAGTTCGGACATCATCTGCGCGATGCCTGAGCCGAACATCAGCAACCCGCCCGCCCCCATCAGCATGACCACCAGCGTGGTCAGCTCCTTGGAGCGCGCAATCTGCCCATCCGCTCTGGAGTCCTTGACCTTTTTTTCCGTGGGGTCTTCTGTCTTGTCCTGGCCATTCTCGTTTTCTGCCATCTCAACGAGCCCTCACCATGTCGCGCAACGATTGCAGTGCCTGACTGGCAATCGGCTGATACTGATTGAGAATATCGCCCATGCTCATCCACAGAATGACCATGCCCAGCACAAGGGTCAGCGGGAAACCGATAGAGAAGATGTTGAGTTGCGGCGCTGCACGGGTCATGACGCCAAAAGCAATGTTGATGATCAGCAATGCAGTGATAGCAGGTAACACCAGCCTGAGCCCTGAACTCAACGCCCAGCCTAGCCCGTTCGCCAGCTCCCAGAAATTATTGACCAGCAGACCACCACCCACCGGCATCGTGGTGAAGCTTTCGACAAGCACCTCCAACACCACAAGATGGCCGTTCATGGACAGGAACAGCAGCGTGACCAGCATGGTAAAAAACTGGCCGATAACAGCCGAAGATACGCCGTTGGTAGGGTCGACCATCGAGGCAAAGCCCATCCCCATCTGCGTCGAGATGATCTGCCCGGCGATCACGAAGATATGGAAAAACATCTGCAGGGACAGCCCCATGCCGGCACCGATGATGATCTGCTCGCCGATCAGCAACAGCCCACTGAGGTCAAGCGCCTGAACCGGCGGCATGGCTGGCAGCGCTGGCGCGACCACCACAGTGATGGCAAATGCGAGGTAAAGGCGCACGCGCCGGGGTACCAGTGTGGTACCGATCACCGGCATGGTCATCAGCAGCGCGACGATACGAAACATCGGCAACATGAAGCTCGCTACCCAGGTACTGATCTGGATATCGGTCAGCGCAAGCATCGGCTGCATGCGGCGCTAGCCGATCAGCGTCGGAATACTGGTGTACAACGACAGCATGTATTCCATGAATATTTTCAGCAGCCAGGGGCCGATGACAATCAGGGTCACGAGCATGACCAACAGGCGCGGCAGGAAGCTCAGGGTCTGTTCGTTGATCTGCGTGGCCGCCTGAAACATCGCCACCAGCAGACCGCACAACAGGCTCGGCACCACAAGAATCGCGACCAGCACGGTGGTCAGCCACAGCGCCTCACGAAACAGATCGACAGCTACTTCCGGCGTCATCGGGCAGACTCCTCAGCGAAACGGCTCATACGCCACCAAAACTGCCAGCCAGGGTGCCGACGATCAGCGCCCAGCCATCTACCAGCACGAACAGCATGATCTTGAACGGCAGCGAAATGATCAGCGGCGACAGCATCATCATACCCATCGCCATCAGCACACTGGCCACTACCAGATCGATGATCAGAAACGGAATGAAGATCATGAAGCCGATCTGAAACGCTGTCTTGAGCTCCGAAATCACGAACGCCGGAACCAGAATGGTCAGCGGCGCGGCATCAGGTGTCGGGATATCGGTACGCTTGGACAGGCGCATGAACAACTCAAGGTCACTGGTACGGGTCTGTGCCAGCATGAAATCCTTGATTGGCACTTGCGCCTTGGCGACCGCATCCTGCGCCGTGAGTTTTTCAGCCAAATAAGGCTGCAGCGCATCCTGATTCACACGGTCGAAAACCGGCGCCATAATGAACATGGTCAGAAACAAAGCCATGCCCGTCAGGATCTGGTTCGAAGGTGTCTGCTGCAAACCAAGGGCCTGACGCAGAATCGAGAAGACGATGATGATCCGGGTGAAACTGGTCATCAGCATGACAAACGCCGGAATGAAGCTCAGCGCGGTCATGATCAGCAGGATCTGCAGACTGACCGAATACTCCTGCTGACCGTCGGCACCATTGGACAGCGTGATCGCCGGTATCGACAGCGGATCGGCCGCCAGCACAGCAGGCGTCACCATGACCAGCAACAGCAGTATCAGGAAACGCAACGCGCCCATTACTTCTTGTCCTTATCCTTGCCCATCAGCTCCATAAGGCGCTGAGCGAATTCAGGGGTCGCCTGCTCACGCACAGGCACCTGTACCGGTTCCTTGAGCACATGCAGGGGCGTGATCCGCCCTGGCGTGATACCCAGCAACACCTGTTCGCCGCCGATCTGCACCAGCACCAGCCGATCACGCGGACCGAGCGCGCGCGAACTCACCAATTCGATGACCTGACCATTGTTTGGCCCCACGCGCTGCACGCGGCGCATCAGCCATGCGAGCACGAAAATCAGACCGACCACCAGTATCAGACCGAAAAGCAGTTGTACTAACTGCCCGCCCATACCGCCGGATACCGTGTTGGCCACTTGCGCAGGTGCGGCCTGAGCAGCGGGCTCGGCAGCCCAGGCCAGCGACGGCAGGGTCAGCAGAACACTCAGCCAGCGCCTCACTTAGCGCAGCTTCTTGATGCGTTCGCTCGGGCTGATCACGTCGGTCAGACGGATGCCGAACTTCTCGTTGACCACCACCACCTCGCCATGCGCGATGAGCGTGCCGTTGACCAGCACATCCAGCGGTTCGCCAGCCAGGCGATCCAGCTCGATCACCGAGCCCTGGTTAAGCTGCAACAAGTTACGAATGTTGATATCGGTGCTGCCCACTTCCATGGAGATCGACACCGGGATGTCGAGAATCACATCCAGGTTAGGACCGTCCAGAGAAACCGGACCCGTGCTTTTCGGCACGCTGCCGAACTCTTCCATGGTCATCCGGCTACCCGAATTCCCCGCATCCGCCGCCAGCAACGCATCAATATCAGCCTGACTGTCGCCAGCTTCGCCCAATGCAGCAGCCCACTCATCGGCCAACGCCTGATCTTCAGCAGACGTCATATCGTTTTCATCAGCCATCAGTTGTCCTCTGCACGCAGTATTTCAGTTACGCAACAATTTCCGACGTTGACCAGACAGGTCAGCGTCGCGCTATGGGTTCGATTACTTGCAGGGCCATCTTGCCCTTATGCGAGCCAAGCTTGACCTTGAATGACGGTACGCCATTGGCACGCAGGACCAACGAGTCGCTCAGCTCCACCGGAATAACGTCACCAGGGCGCATGTGCAGGATGTCCCGCAATGGCAACTGGCGCTGAGCGATGGTCGTGGTGAGCGGCACGTTGACGTCCAGAACGTCTTCCTTGAGCGCGTTGACCCAGCGCTCGTCCTGATCGTCCAGATCCGACTGAAAACCGGCATCGAGCATTTCGCGGATCGGTTCGATCATCGAGTACGGCATGGTCACGTGCAGATCGCCGCCACCGCCATCCAGTTCGATATGGAAAGTGGAAATGACCACGGCCTCGCTCGGCCCGACGATGTTGGCCATGGCCGGGTTCACTTCCGAGTTGATGTACTCGAAGTTCACTTCCATGATCGCCTGCCAGGCTTCCTTGAGGTCGATAAAAGCCTGATCCAGCACCATGCGCACGACGCGAAGTTCGGTCGGCGTGAACTCACGGCCTTCGATCTTGGCGTGGCGGCCATCGCCACCGAAAAAGTTGTCCACCAGCTTGAACACCAGCTTGGCGTCGAGGATGAACAGCGCAGTGCCCCGCAGCGGCTTGATCTTGGCCAGGTTGAGGCTGGTCGGCACGTACAGCGAATGCACGTACTCGCCGAACTTCATGACCTGAACACCACCCACCGCCACGTCCGCCGAGCGGCGCAGCAGGTTGAACATGCTGATACGCGTGTAGCGGGCGAATCGCTCGTTGATCATTTCCAGCGTCGGCATGCGCCCGCGGACAATCCGGTCCTGACTGGTCAGGTCGTAGCTTTTGACACTGCCAGGCTCGCTGACGGTGTCGGTCTGGACCATCCCGTCGTCGACGCCATGCAGCAGCGCGTCGATCTCATCCTGGGAGAGCAGGTCTTGCACGGCCATGTGAGAGTCCTACTGCAATACGAAGTTAGTGAAGAGCAGCTGTTCGATCACAGTCTTGCCGAGTTCTTTCTGTGCCACTTCCTGAATGCTCGCGGTCGCTTTCTGACGCAGCATTTCCTGGCCGATCGGCGAGGCCAGTGACTCAAAGGGTATAGCTGCAAACAGCATGACCAGATTGTTGCGGATCAGCGGCATGTGCGCCTTCAGCGCTTCCATGTCGGCGGCATTGCGCGACAGCATGGTGATACTGACCTGCATGTAGCGCTGGCGACCATTGGAGTTGAAGTTGACCACGAAGGCCGGGGTCATGGGTTCGAACACCGCCACTGGCTTGACGTTGGCTGCGGCAGCGGCAGCAGCCGGGTCTGGTGTGCTTTCGCTCTTGTGCATGAGGAACCAGGTCGCGCCCACCGACAAACCTACCGCCAGCAGCAACGCCACAACGGCGAGGATGATGAGCTTGAGTTTGCCTTTGGTTGCCGGGTCTTTAACTTCTTCGCTCTTCGCCATGCCAATAATCCGTCACTATTCAAGAGGTTCTTCAATACGTGACAGAGGCAGAGCAAGTGTTATGCCAGAGTTGTACGAGATGACGATGTATTGGACACAACCGGTTACGTGGCTGGGCGTGCGGCTTATGAGAGTTTAGGTCATGGAGCGGTTCTGCTGCGTCAGTGATATGAGCGCACGACTCAAATCCCCCTTTTGACTATCGTTCCCACGCTCCGCGTGGTAATGCCGTTCGTGACGCTCTGCGTCACACAGCGGTTCTGTGGTGTCAGGTAGATTGGCGTTCGGCCCAGATCCTCGTTCCCACGCTCCGCGTGGTAATGCCTTTCGTGACGCTCTGCGTCACACAGCGGTCCTGCGAGATCAGGTGGATTGGCGTTCGGCCCAGATTCTCGTTCCCACGCTCCGCGTGGTAATGCCTTTCGTGACGCTCTGCGTCACACAGCGGTTCTGCTATGTCAGTTATGTTTGTGTCCGGCTCAGGTTACCTTTTCGCCCCTCGGCGACTTACTTTGATGGGGCCAAAGTAAGCAAAGCCCCTCGCTCCTGTTTCCGGCCCGACTTCGTCGGGTTCCTTCGCCCTGGCACTGATCCGGGGGGCGCCGCAACGGACCATCCATGGTCCGGTGCGGCTAGCCTGGCGTCCTGCCAGGCTACCCCCGGATCAGCGCCAGGACTCAGCCGTCACTAAGGTCGCAATTTGTGTCGTCTGTACCATCGAGCTCGAAAAACATTTCTGCGTTAACAACTAGCAGGCAAGGCATGACTTCGCGTCGCGGCTGCCATGTGACGCAGGAGCATCATGCGTAATAATCGATCTCGCTGCTGCCGATCACGCGTGCAGCCGGCTGGCTGACCGGAACAGCAGCATCGACGCCTGCAATCTCATCCGAAGTGTCGCCTGAGCTCACGCCATTGCCACGACCGTTGCGCTGGGCGCGGCTGGCCTGCTCTTGAGCCTGTTGCTGAGCCTGCTGTTGCGACTGGTCGGAAACGTTGACGTCGACGTTGCCAAGCCCCTGCTGAACGAACGACTCACGCAACCTCGACATCTGACTTTCCAGTGCGTCACGCACACCCATGTGGGCGCTCATGAACGTTACCTGGGTCTGCTGCTCCGGTGCCATGTTGATGCGGATGTCCAGACGTCCGAGTTCGGCGGGCTCCAGCTTGATGTCGGCGGTTTTGAGGTTCTGGCTCGACAGGTACATGACGCGGTCGACAATGCCTTCGGTCCAGCCGCTTTGATGCATGGCCAACGGCTGACTCATCAACGGCGCGGCGGCAGGTGTTGCCGCAACACGGGCTGGTTGCGCGGCCTGACTCAGCGCAGCGAGGCGATCGGCAAAGTTGTCGACGCGCGTATCGCCCGCGGCGCTTTTGACATCCTTCAGTCCTTCGCCGATCAAGCCGCTGAACGACTTGTCACTGCTTTCCGTGCTGCTCTCTTCCGAGGGAAGCTGCTCGCTCAGGGCCGACAGGTTATTGACAAGATTCTGGTTTGGATCAGCTTCTGCGTTGGTCGGCGTCGCTTTGTTGGCAGCATGGGTATTCTGCGCAGCCAGCTGCGTTTTGGCGTTGGCATTCTCCAGCGCCAATTGCACCGCATCCAGACCATCAAGCGGATCGGCGTCCGGATTGAATGCTTCTTCAGTCGCTGCGGGCGGAGCAGCCTGAGTGACCGTGAGCGCGGTCGCTGCGGGCGCAGCCGTGACGTCAGGGCTTTGTGGCCTGGCGACCGGCAAGGCAGGCGCTTGCGCAGCCATCGCCTGCAACGCCGGGTCAAGCACCGGGTCGACAATCGCCAGCCCTTCAGTCAATGCAGGGTCTGCAGATGCCTGTGCATCATCCTGCTTTGAACCGGCACTGGCAGCATCATCCTCAGCGGCAGTCGAACGGGTTGGCAAATCATTGCCGCTATCGGCAACACTCGACGTGTCAGCGGCATTGGTCTGATCACCGGAAGACTTGTCCTTGCCGGCGGCAACCTTGTCCTTGTCAGGCGCTGCCTTGTCGCGAGCCGATTTGACTGGCGCATCATCACGCGAAGGAACAGCATCCTTGGCCTGTTTGGCATACACATTGGAAAAGCTGGAGGCCCCGTCCTTGCTGCTGTCAGCAGACTTGACCGCATTATTGGCCGTACCGGACCTTGAGGTCGCAGTGCTTGTGGCCTGAAGAAGCGCATTGGTAGCGAGGGGCATTTCGGTCTCCGCATAAGCTGCTGGTTATCGCCTTACCAGAATATTTAGCAATATGCGGGCCAACCTTTCACGACCGCTTGAAAGGTTGCCGGATAAAGGAAGATCGGGGATCTGGAAATCAGCGATCAGCTGACAAACAACTGCCGCTCTGCGTTAAACAAGCCGCGAATAGTCATGTATTCGCTGTCGATTTTGCCGATCAGCTCTGGCAGACCGGTGAACAACTGCTGACGGGATTGCTCTTCCAACTGACGACACAGCTCGGAAAGTTGCAAGGCACCCATATTGCCGCTGCTGCCCTTGAAACTGTGCGCGGTGAGGCTCAATTCCTGAAAGTCAGGATGGCCTGTTTGAACAGCAAGACGCAGTTGCGCGATACGCTGCTCGGAATCCTTGAGGAACACATCCAGCAAGGTCGGATATTCGTCCTCCATGACTTCCTGCAAGGCATTCAGCACGCTGTAATCCAGATGAATCGACACTTGTTCACTCCTTGATCAAGACTCCAGGGGGGATTATGCCACTCCCTCCCAGGAAAATTCCACGCACGCCGTCCTGCCATCCGCAGACCACCGAGCCTCACGACTCAATTCACACACCAGGCGTAGCCCGCGACCATACAGTTCATTGCTCGCAGGTATCTGCATCCGGACTTTTTCAACATCAAATCCCTGACCACTGTCCTCCACGCTGAGGGTCAGCCGACCACCCTCTGCAACTGGCTCGACCCGCACAGTCACGCGGACGAACCCGGTCTGAAGCATGCCAAGACGCTCGGCGCGCTGCTGATAATACAGGGCGAAACCTGCCGCATCATGCTTGAGCGACGAATCCAGCCCTAGCACACCATGTTCCAGCGCATTGCTATAAAGCTCGCCGAGCACCATATGCAGTGCAGCGCCCTGATCGCGCAGGCCATGAACTTCAAGCAGCAACTGCAAGACGTACGGCAGCGGGTTGAAGCGCCTCAGGGTCGAAGCGCGAAACTCGAAGCTGGCCGACCAGTCCAGCGGGCTGGAGGCGCCGCTGTCCGAATAGGTCAGGGCAGGCAGACTCTGCAATGGCTCATCGACGGCGCTGATTTCCAGCAGACTGACATCGTCACGTGCCTTGCCACCAAAATCGTTGAGCGCTACGAGAATTTCCTCAATCAGCAAGTGCGGCTCGCGGTTGGCAGAAAGCACCTGGCGCAAACGCTGCGCACCGAACAGTTCGTCATTGTTGTTACTGGTGTCGAGCACCCCGTCGGACAGCAGGAATATGCGATCGCCCGGCGCCAACGGATAGACCTCGGTGCGTGCATCGAAAGCATCGACACTCAGCACGCCCAATGGCAGGTGACTGGAAGCCAGCGGCACATGCTCACCCTGCGCGCCGCGCAACAAGTAGCCGTCCGGCAAGCCCCCGCTCCAGACCTCGACCTGCCGTTGTGCCAGGTTGATACAAAGCAGCGTTGCACAACAGAACATGTCGACGGGGAGGATGCGCTTGAGCTTGGCGTTCATTTCACGAAGGATTTCAACCAGGCCGTAGCCCTTGGCGGTCATGCCGTAGAACACCTCGGCAAGCGGCATCGCCCCGACGGCAGCCGGCAAGCCGTGCCCGGTGAAATCCCCAAGCAAGACCTGCATGTGCCCGGCCGGCGTGTAGGCAGCCAGCATCAGGTCGCCGTTGAACAAGGCATAAGGAGACTGCAAGTAGCGAATATTGCCGGCCCCAAGGCAACCGGCGTGGGCAATCTGATCGAACACCGCCTTGGCGACACGCTGCTCGTTGAGCAGGTACTCGTGGTGCTTGCTGATCTGGTCACGTTGTTGACGGACAGTTTCGTGCAACACCCGCAAGCGGTTCATGGCGTTGAGTTTGGCGGCCAGCACCAGCGGGTTGTAAGGCTTGGACATGAAGTCGTCGCCACCGGCGTCCAGACAGCGTGCAAGCGCTTCGCCTTCAGTCAGCGAGGTGAGGAAGATGATCGGCACCAGCGACTCACCACTCATCGCCTTGATCCGTCGCGCCGCTTCGAAGCCATCCATGACCGGCATCATGGCGTCCATCAGGATCAAATGCGGGCTTTCGGCCTTGAAGATGGCCACAGCCTCGACACCATTGCCAGCACTGAGAACCCTGTGCCCCTGCCGCGCAACGATGGTTGAAAGCAGCAACCGGTCACTGGCACTGTCATCGGCGATCAGAATGCACAGTTTTTTCGGGGATGACTGCACTGGGTATGCTCAGTTCGAACAACTTCGAGAAATTGGAAATAGCCAGAATCTTCAGTACATCAGGCGTGCAATTGACAAGGTGCACCACCGCTTTATCGCCACCGGCATGGTCGCGTAACAGCAACAGCATCCCCAGCGCAGAACTGTCCAGGTAGTGCGTGCCCCGCAGGTCGACCACATAATTCAGCGTCTGCGGGTAATCCTCGTAGGCTGCGCGAAACGCCTGATGGGATTGAAAATCAAAGCGCCCCTCGATGTAAAGGGTCAGCGTCTGGCCATCGGCAGAGCGTTCGGAAGTGACTGTCATGAGGAACCTCGAGGTGTTTCATCACCGAGACATTGATAGCGTAGACCAGCCAGAGAAATCACCGCGGGTCTGATTGAGTCAAACGTCAGAATTGTTCGTGACGAGGCAGACGCTGCGACAACTCGTCGAGCAATTTCTGCTCCCGCTTGTCCTCCAGTCTGCGTGCTTCATCCATATAACGCTGCACCAGCTTGCGCAAGCCTTCAACCCGCGCATAACAATCCTGCCAGGCGCTACGCGCCCTATCGAGATTGGCCTTGTGCCACTCAAGACTTTTGTATTGCTGGGCAACGGCGACATCGAGCTGACTGAGAAAGCGCTGATAACCCAGCAACCACTGCCCGGAAACCCCGGCACTGCCGCGTTGCAACCATTGCTGCTGATAATCCTGACGAAACTGGTCAAGTTCCTGCAGCTTGTTGTTGGCCAGATTGACCTGCCCCTGAAAATGCCCAAGCCGCTGAGCCGCCGTTCGCTCGGCGGCTTCCGCCATCTCGACCACTGGCGCCAGACGCGCCGCTCGACTCTGAGCCATAGGCTATCAGCCGCCGGGGGCCGGTGCGAATATCGACGCCAGCGCCTCGCCACTGCCTTGCATGCTTTCGTTGTCTCGCAGGCCCTGGCGCTGATAGCGCACCAACACCGGGTGCAACGCAATCGCCATGTCGGTCTCGCGATCGCCACCCGCGACATAGGCGCCCACGCTGATAAGGTCGCGGGTCTGCTGGTAACGCGACCACAACTGTTTGAAATGCTGCGCACGCGCCATGTGCTCGGGGCTGACCACCGCAGGCATGACCCGACTGATGGAAGCTTCGATATCGATGGCCGGGTAATGACCTTCTTCAGCCAGACGCCGGGACAGCACGATGTGACCGTCGAGCACACCGCGCGCGGAGTCGGCAATCGGGTCCTGCTGGTCATCGCCTTCCGACAGCACCGTGTAGAAGGCCGTGATGGAACCACCACCCGCCTCGGCATTGCCTGCGCGCTCCACCAGCTTGGGCAACCGGGCGAACACAGAGGGCGGGTAGCCTTTGGTGGCTGGCGGCTCGCCAATAGCCAGGGCGATTTCCCGCTGAGCCTGAGCAAAACGGGTCAGCGAGTCCATCAGCAGCAGGACATTCTTGCCCTTGTCACGAAAGTATTCGGCGATCCGCGTGCAATACATGGCAGCGCGCAGCCGCATCAGCGGCGCATCATCGGCTGGCGATGCAACCACCACCGAGCGCTTCAGGCCCTCTTCGCCAAGAATGTGCTCGATGAACTCCTTGACCTCACGACCCCGCTCACCGATCAGGCCGACGACAATGATGTCCGCCTCTGTGAAGCGCGTCATCATGCCCAGCAGCACACTCTTGCCCACACCAGTACCGGCAAACAACCCGAGACGCTGGCCGCGGCCAACCGTCAATAAACCGTTGATGCAGCGAATGCCGACATCCAGCGGCTGGCTGATGGGGTCACGCTTGAGCGGGTTAATGGTCGGGCCATCCATTGGCACCCAGTCTTCAGCCTTGATCGGCGAGCGGCCGTCCAGCGGCCGGCCCGCGCCGTCAAGCACACGGCCCAGCATGCTCATGCCCATCGGCAGGCGACCGGTATCGGCCAGCGGCACCACGCGCGCGCCGGGCGCAATGCCCGCCACGCTGCCGACCGGCATCAGAAACACCTTGCCGCCAGAAAACCCCATCACTTCGGCCTCGACTTCGACCGGGTGATGACTGTCATCGTTGATGACCACGCAACGGCTACCCATCGCCGCACGCAGGCCCTCGGCCTCAAGCGTCAGGCCAACCATACGCAGCAGGCGACCCTCTACTACCGGCTGGGCAGGCAGACTGATCGACTCGGCATAGGAACCGAGGCGTTTGCCGAAACTGGTGCGATCAAGGCGCATCGAGGGTGTCCGCGTCAGCTTCGGCTGCATTGGAAGCCTTGCCGGGCGAGGCTTGCAGGTCGACGCTGAGGTCCGCCGCAGCCGGATGCGTCACTTGCTCATGCAACTGATCATGCATTTTGGAAATAGCCAGCGCGATTCGCGTTTCGACACTGGCATCAATACGGCTATGCTCGGTTTCGATACGGCAACCACCCGGCAGCAAGTCTTCGTCTTCGACTATTTTCCACGACTCTTCATGACGCTCGCGCATGGCCTTGACCAGCAGGAAGTCCTGAGGATTGATGAAAATTCGCAGGTTCTGCGCACCCATCGGCAATAGCTTGAGGGCATCGCGCAACACGCTGGCGATCTGCCCGGAATCAGTGACCAGTTCGCGCTGAATGACCTGCCGCGCGATGTGCTCGACCAGATGAATGACAGCCTTTTCGATCTGTGTGTCCTGCTCGGCGATAGGTGCCAACAGGTGGCCCATCAGTTGTTCCAGGCTGGCGACCTTGGCCGCAAGAACGACTTCCGCCTCCTGGCGCACTTTTAGCTGGGTGCTGTGAAAGCCTTCCTTTTCACCGGTGGCGAAGCCTTCGTTCCACGCCTCCTGGCGGATGCTTTCCAGCTCCTCCAGGGTCAACGGCTGAACTTCATCCAGCGGTACTTCTTCCATCTCGGCCGGTTCATCGACCGGTTCCGGTTCGGGCTCAGGCTCGGGTTCCACATGTGGATCGAAGCTGGGCAACGACCAGATATCGAGTAACCCGGCGTCCTTGGCGCGAATGAGGTCGCTGGCCGATTCTTTATTGGAACTGGACATGAGTCGGCTGAATCCTTAGATCATTTCCTCGCCACCCTTGCCACCGAGTACGATCTCGCCGGCCTCGGCCATACGACGCGCAATGGTGAGGATTTCTTTCTGGGCGGTTTCCACGTCGCTGACACGCACCGGACCTTTTGCTTCCAGGTCGTCGCGCAACAGTTCGGCGGCACGCTTGGACATGTTCTTGAAGATTTTTTCCTTGATCGCCTCGTCCGAGCCCTTGAGCGCCAGTACCAGCACGTCCGAGGATACTTCGCGCAACAGCGCCTGAATACCGCGGTCGTCCACGTCGGAGAGGTTGTTGAAGACAAACATGAGGTCTTCGATCTGTACCGAAAGGTCTTCGTCGACCTCGCGGATCGAATCCATGAGCGCGCCTTCGATGGAGCTGTCGAGGAAGTTCATGATGTCGGCTGCACGCTTGATACCACCCAGGGTAGTACGCGACGTGTTGGCGTTACCGGAGAACTGCTTCTCGAGAATCTGGTTAAGCTCTTTGAGCGCTGCTGGCTGCACCGTATTGAGCGAAGAAACGCGCAGAATGATATCCAGACGGACCTTGTGATCGAAATGCCCAAGCACCTCGCCCGCCTGGTCGGCGTCAAGATAAGCCACCACGATGGCCTGAATCTGCGGGTGCTCGAAACGGATCACGTCGGCGACGGCACGCGGCTCCATCCACTTGAGGCTGTCCAGACCGCTGGTGTTGCCACCCAGCAGGATCCGGTCGATAAGGCCGTTGGCCTTGTCTTCGCCGAGTGCCTGGGTCAGCATCTTGCGGATATAGCCATCGGAACCGACACCAAGGCTGGTCTGATCGCCGACGATATCGACGAACTCGCTCATGACCTCTTCGACCTGCTCGCGATGCACGTTGCGCATCTGAGCCATCGCTACGCCCACTTTCTGGACTTCCTTGGGCCCCATGTGCCGGAGCACCTGAGCTGCGTCGGTTTCGCCAAGGGAAAGCAACAGCACTGCGGCTTTCTCGACTTTGGAGAGTTTGGCTACCATGGCTCGATCATTCATCAGTGTTAATCCACTCTTTCACGACCTGGGCCACACGACCCGGGTCTTCGGCCACCAAGCTCTTGATTGCGTTCAGCTGTGCGTCATAACCCTCGGTCGGGCTAGGCAGCAGAATACTTTGCGGGCCACCCAGGCTGACGCGGTCGTTGGACAACTCGCCATCCAGGCCGCCCATGCCACCCAGCTCGGCGTCGCCACCGAAACCGGCCAGTTCCTTGCTCTTGCCGGTGGTAATGTTGGTCAACACCGGACGCAACACGCCAAACACCAGGATGAGGATGAAGATCACACCCACCGCCTGTTTGACGATGTCCCAGAACCACGGTTGCGAGTAGAACGACGCCTCTGGCAACACTTCAGCGCGCTCGCTGGAGAATGGCACGTTGATCACGCTGACGCTGTCACCTCGGCTGGCGTCGAAACCGACGGCATCCTGCACCAGACGGGTAAAGCGAGCCAGGTCAGCAGCGCTCCACGGAGCACGAGTGACTTCGCCGTTGGCGGCGTTGGTCTTGACCATGTCATCGACTACCACCGCAACCGACAGACGAGTCAGACGGCCCTGCTGTTGCTTGGTATGGCTGATCGAACGGTCCAGCTCGAAATTCTTGGTCGACTGCACGCGCTTGTCGGCCGGGTACGGAGCCAACGCTGGCTGACCGGTCGCCGGGTCCATGATCTGTTGACCATTGGCATCCAGCAGCGGCTGGCCTGGCGCGATAGGGCCGGCAGCACCGGCCGCACCGGCAGTTGCATTCTGTGGAGCAGTTGCAGGACCTGGCGGCTGGTTGCTCAACGCCCCCGGAACGCCGCCCGTGCTTGAACTGCTGGAGCGCTGTTCGTTGACCGACTGCTCGCTGCGCAAGGCAGGCTGGTCAGGGTTGAAGCTTTCGGCGGTCGATTCGACGGCGCTGAAATCGACCACTGCCGAGACCTCAGCCTTGTAGCGATCATTGCCCAGAATCGGCTGCAGAATGTTCTGCACGCGCTGGGTCAGCATGCCTTCCATGCGACGGCTGTAGTCGAACTGCTTGCCGGCCATGGTCAGTTCGGAATTTTCCGCCTGATCTGACAGCAAAGCGCCCTTCTGGTCGACAACGGTGATCTGCGACTTGCTCAGCTCGGGAACACTGGTGGCCACCAGGTTGATAATGGCCATAACCTGGCTGGGCTCCAGCGAGCGGCCAGCATACAGCTCGACCAGTACCGAAGCGCTTGGCTTGCGGTCGTCACGGACAAACACCGAACTCTTCGGAATCGCCAGGTGCACACGGGCACCCTTGACGTTGTTCAGGGCGGAGATGGTACGTGCCAGTTCGCCTTCCAGACCACGACGATAACGCGTGGCTTCCATGAACTGACTGGTCCCCAGACCCTGATCCTTGTCGAGGATTTCGAAACCGATGTTGGCGTCGTTCTGCACCACGCCTGCCTGCGCCAGCTGGATACGCGCACGCTGCACATCATCGGACTTGACCAGCAGCGCGCCGGAATTGGGTTCGACGGTGTAGTTGATATTCGCCGCAGTCAGGGTGTCCATGATCTGCTTGCTGTCCATGCCCGCCAGGCTGCCATAAAGCGGACGATAGTCAGGCTGCTGGGACCAGAGCACCACGGCAAAGCCGATGGCCACGCTCGCGGCAAGACCGACCATGAGGCCGATCTGACGCAGCATGGTCATTTCAGAAAGGTTTTCCAGAAAAGACAAACCGAACAACGGTTTCTTATCGGAAGCGCCCGCTCTTGCTGGAACGGGATCGGCAGTTGCTTCGGCCATGACTCAGTACGTCCCTTAAACCGGCATCTGCATGATGTCTTGATAAGCTTGAACCAGCTTGTTACGCACCTGGGTCAACGCCTGAAAAGACACGCTGGCTTTCTGCGACGAAATCATGACGTCGGTCAGATCCACGCCGCTCTTGCCGATTTCAAATGCATTGGCCAGCTGACTGGAGGCCTGCTGGGTCTGCGCGACCTTGTTGACGGCCTGGCCAAGCATGTCGGCAAAGCTGCTGGCGCCGGCTTCCTGCGCGCCGGACACGGGCTTGGGTGCAGACATCGCATCCATCTGCATGGCCCGCATATCCAACATCAAGCGATTAAATTCAACACCTTGGCTCATGGACGTTTCTCTCGTAAGGCCCGCAAATTTTTGACACTGATTCAGCGGGTACAGAAGACATAGCAACAACGGTGCCAGCTAGATGGCGGCTATTTGCCACACCAAATGGGAATGCCATGTTGCCCGACATCAAATCACTCCAGACCTCCCGTATTCATGGGGGTATCCGGATATTTCCGGCTTGCGCCGTTTATACGAATATTCAGTGACCGGCGATCACAACCACCGATCAGCGGCACCGGCTCAGGTAGCGAACAGATAGGCTTCCACATCCATCCCGGCATCGCGCATCTGCGCCAGCTTGTAACGCAAGGTACGCGGGCTGATGCCCAGGCGCTCGGCAGCCTCTTTACGACGACCGCGCTCCGCACGCAGCGTGTCAATAATCATCTGAAACTCGCGACGCCTGAGGTCATCACCCAGTGCACCGACAGATTCCGCATTGCCACCTGCACCTGCATTATCAGGCGAGGATGTGACAGGCAAAGACGGCAACGCCTCCACCACCGCAGCGGATGGAAGACTTGTCACCGGCCCGGACAGACAGAAATCCTGCGCCTGTATCACCCCGCCCTGCTGCAGAATCAAGGCTCGCTGCACGGCGTTATCCAGCTCACGCACATTGCCAGGCCAGGGGTAGCTGACCAGACACTGCTGCGCCTCGGCAGAAAGACGAACCGGCGCGTGCTTCATTTTATTGACGTGCTTGGCCAGAAGCCGCTCGGCCAATGGCAGAATATCGGCAGTCCTTTGACGCAGCGCCTGCCAGGCTAGTGGAAACACCGACAGGCGATAAAACAGATCTTCACGAAAGCGCCCCGCCGCCACTTCACCCGCAAGATCGCGGTTGGTGGTGGCCACGACACGAATATCCAGAATGATCGGCTTGCGCGCACCCACGCGCTCGACTTCCCGCTCCTGCAACACACGCAACAGTTTGGCCTGCAGTCCCAGTGGCATTTCGGAAATCTCGTCAAGCAGGATTGTCCCGCCGTCAGCCTGTTCGAACTTGCCGGCCTGCGCGGCAATGGCGCCGGTAAACGAGCCCTTTTCATGACCGAACAGCGTCGCTTCCAGCATATTGTCCGGAATCGCAGCGCAGTTGATCGCAATAAAAGGCTTATCGGCACGCGGAGAATTTTGATGAATGAAACGCGCCAGCACTTCCTTGCCTGTGCCGGACTCACCGGAGATGAGCACAGTGGAGTCGCTCTTCGCCACACGGCTGGCCAGGTTCAATAACTGGATACTGGCGGGTTCAACAGCAATCGGCCCGTCGCGCTCGGCAGGCTCCAGACGACCCAGTGCATGTCGTGCAACCAATGCAATCAGGGCCTTGGGCTCGAAAGGCTTGACCAGATAATCGGCCGCGCCCTGACGCATGGCATCGACCGCGCGATCAACGGCACCGTGAGCGGTCATCAGCAATACCGGCAGTTGCGGATGCCGACTGCGCAACAGGCTCAGCAACTGATGACCGTCCATACCCGGCATGTTGACGTCGCTGACCACCAGGCTGAATGGTTGCGCCTCGGCAGCGACCAGCGCTTCTTCGGCAGAGCCGACCGCCTGGTATCCATAGCCGGCCAATTCCAGGGTTTCGCCAAGCGCCTCGCGCAGTGAACGGTCGTCCTCGACCAACAGCACGTTGATCGACATCAGTTGCTACCCAACGAGCCGGAAGACGGAATCAATGGCAGGCTGACGATTGCACAGGTGCCACGACCGACCCGCGACAGATAATGCACGCCGCCCTGATGTGCACGCGAAACGGCGGTTACCACCGCCAGACCGAGCCCGGTGCCGGTGGTCTTGGTGGTGAAAAACGGCTCGCCGATACGCGCCAGCGCAGCCTTGTCCATGCCACTGCCATTATCGCTGAAGCATATGCGCAACACATTGCCGCGGCTGTACACATGAACTTTCAGCAGTGTCCGGCCAGCACTGGCCTGGACGGCGTTTTCAATCAGGTTGAGCAACGAACCGACCAAGGTGTCGCGATTGCACAGCAACTCGCCTTCAATACTGTCGCACTGCCAACGCACCGGCACGCCTTGCACATGGGTGGCCGCAGCGTTTTGCAACGCCTGAAACAGGGCAACGGGCGTCAGGCGATCCGTCAGTGGCAACTCGCCACGAGCAAACACCAGCATGTCGCGAACCTGATGCTCGAGTTCATGCAAACGATCCTTGAGCCGTGCGGCAAAGCGCTGCTGGGTTTCCACCGGCAATTCCTGCTCGGTCAGATGACTGGCGTAGATCATGGCGGCCGACAACGGCGTACGAATCTGATGCGCCAGAGAAGCAACCATCCGACCCAGCGATGACAGCCGCTCGTGACGCGCCAATTGTTCCTGGAGACGGCGGGTTTCGGTCAAGTCATTAAGCAGCACCAACTGCCCGGGTTCAGCGTCCAGCGAGCGGGTTGCAATGGAAAGTCTGCGGCCGTCCTTGAGCGAGACTTCGTGGCCATCGTCTTCACGCGGGGCAAAACACCGACTGATGACGTGACGCCAGAGCATGCCCAGCAAGGGCTGGCCCAGCAGATCGATTGCCGCAGGATTGGCTTCACGCACTACGCCCATGCCATCAATCACGATTACGCCACCGGGGAGCAGATCAAGCAGGTTTTGCAGGCGGTTGGCCAGCCGCTCCTTTTCCGCCAGCTCTTGCAGGCGCTGGGCACCGGCATGGGCCAGTTCGCCCTTGAGTTCAGTGACACGCGCTTCGAGCAGACCATAGGAGTCAGTCAATTGCGCCGACATTTGATTGAACAGCGAGAACGCCTGCTCAAGCCCCTGACGACTTTCCAGCTCCGGGGAGTATTGAGCCTGAGCAGATAGGGCAGAAGTCAGTTGGGCGGCCTGGGACATAGTTCATCTCTCTCGTGGCGAACCGTCAGTAAACGGTGTGTTGAGAGGGACTTTGCAATCCTCGTGCCGAAAAAAAACCCCTGAAAATTCAGGGGTTTGATTTTTGGCGCTACAGACAGGCGTCAATCATCTGCCTGTTCATCACCTTCACGGCGACTCATACCGTACTTGCGCATCTTCTCGACCAGCGTGGTGCGACGAATCCGCAAACGCTCTGCAGCGCGGGCAACAATGCCGTTGGCATCGTCGAGCGCCTGCTGAATCAGGCCCTGCTCCAGGCCGCCCAGATAGTCCTTCAGATCCAGACCTTCAGGCGGCAGCATTGCGCCCGACGCGAAGTTCGGCGTGTTGCTGTTGATGGCAACGCGCTCTTCGATATCGCTGCGCATGCTGTCGACCATCTGCTCGTCTTCGTCATCGACATAGCGGAATTTCTTCGGCAGCTCGGCCACGCCGATCACGCCGTACGGGTGCATGATCGCCATGCGCTCGACCAGGTTGGCCAGCTCGCGAACGTTGCCCGGCCAGGCATGACGACACAGCGACATGATGGCGGCGGAGTTGAAACGAATCGAGCCACGCTTTTCGTGCTCCATGCGCGAAATCAGTTCGTTCATCAACAGCGGAATGTCTTCGACACGCTCGCGCAACGGTGCCATCTCGATAGGGAACACATTGAGACGGTAATAAAGGTCTTCGCGGAAGCTGCCAAGCTCGATCATGTTTTCGAGATTCTTGTGCGTCGCGGCAATGATGCGCACGTCGATGCTCTGCGTCTTGTTGCTGCCCACGCGCTCGAAAGTGCGTTCCTGCAACACGCGCAGCAACTTGACCTGCATAGGCAGCGGCATGTCACCGATTTCATCAAGGAACAGCGTACCGCCGTTGGCAAGCTCGAAACGGCCGGCACGACTGGTGATTGCCCCGGTAAACGCGCCCTTCTCATGCCCGAACAACTCGCTTTCGAGCAGCTCGGCCGGAATGGCACCGCAGTTGACCGGCACAAACGGTGCATCGCGGCGCTTGGAGTGATAGTGCAGGTTGCGCGCTACCACTTCCTTGCCAGTCCCCGACTCACCGAGAATCAAAACGCTGGCGTCAGTGTCAGCGACCTGCTGCATCATCTGCCGCACATGCTGAATCGCGCGACTGGTCCCCACCAGACTGCGGAACAGGTTCGGCTCACGATGACGCCCACGCTCGCGGGCCTGGTCGTACATCTCGCGATAGACCTGGGCACGGTGCAGGGAATCGAGCAGCTTGCTGTAGCTGGGCGGCATTTCGAGCGCGGAAAGAACCCGCCTGCGCAGGTCCTCCGGCAGCTCGACAGAAGAATTTTCGCTCATAAGCAGCACAGGAAGGAACTCATCCCATGCTGCGATGGTCTTAAGAAGCCCTTGAAGGCTGCCCGGAGCGCTTACGCTACCGACCAGCACACAAAGGACTTCTCGCGGAGATGCCAGAGAGCCGACCACCTGCTGCCAGTCCTGGCTTGAACAGGAGAGGTTTTCTTCGCCAAGAAAATTCAGGATAACCGCCAGATCCCGGCGGCGCTGGCTATCGTCATCGATTAGCAGAATCTTGATTTCACGCCACATGCAATAGCAACTTCCCTAGTCAACTCAATGCCCATGATTGGGGGGCAGCTTGGCATCTCAGCCGTATAAACCTTGAGACGCCAGAAAATAGTAAACATCACTAGTTAAGTCAAAAAAACGAACACAGTCAAATTTATGGCGAAATTCTTGTCGAACAATAAAAATGACAATTAAACATTAACCGAACAGATGGTATACCTTCGTCGCGTTCTTCGCATTCTGGATTTGAGTCATTTCATCGACGACTGCTTGACGCTCCCCGGTTGCAACATCAATCAGTTGCCTGTAGACCCCCAACAACTCCTCGAGATTGCTGCGCAGAGCCGGTTCGTCAGCAGGTGCTTCGCTGACCACCGCATCGACACATTCGCGACACGCCAGGTCAAGTTTGACGATAGCCTCCCAGTCGCGTTCGGCAAGCGCCCCCACCAGGGCTTCCCGGGTTTCTTCGATACGCTTGAGCGCAGCACTCATCTTGTTGTTCTCCTCAGGGCAGCAACTTATTGTTGTGCTTGTGCGGTACCGATAGCGTCCCAGCCTTCCTTGACGGTAATCAGCAGCCCGGCAACCTCGTCGAGCATCTTCTGATCGTTGCGCGCGTTGGCTTCGGCCAGGCGCGTCATCATGTAGTGATAGAGGCTGTCCTGCCTGACCAGCGCTTCGCTGGGCGCGTTCTCCAGGTCCAACCCTTCACGCAAACCGCCTACGATGCCGATCGCCTTGCTGATGAACACGCCTTTGTTGGCGATGTCCTTGCGTGCCATGGCACCCTTGGCTTGAGCGATACGGTCAAGGCCACCCTCCATCAACATTTGAACCAGACGGTGAGGACTGGCTTCCGAGGTCTGAGCCTGGGAGCCGATCTTCTGATACTGCCGCAACGCTAACATCGGATTCATAAAGGGGACCTCGTCGCAAATCCATAATACTGATACTCAAGCTATCGACGCATGGCGCAGAAACTTTAGCCTAAAAGCAGAAACCCGACACGGAGTCGGGTTCTGGATACTTCTGTAAAAAGAATTTAAGAAGCGTTTTTCTGCGCGTTCATCGCTTCGAAGATCGAAGTGATACTGGTAGCGGTCGCCTTGAGCTGCCCGACCACCAGGTCCATGGCGTTGTATTTCTTGGTCAGACTGGTCGTCAAGCTGGCAATACGACGATCAAGTGCGTCCTGATCACTGGCAATTCGGGTCTGGATTTTAGTCAGACTGCTGGTTTTACTGGCCAGAACACCGTCAGACTTTGTATACGGCAGAAGCGCTTTGGTCATACGCGAAACCAGACCGCCATCAACCGTACCGTCGGCATTTGTTGCGCCCGTACCGGTGAACATCGTCTGGATCTGACTGCCCAGTTTTTTGTCGTTCAGTGCTGCAGTGAATGTAACGGTGTCCAGTGACAACGTACCATTGGACTGCTGGGTCTTGATGCCCAACTGCGAAAGAGCACTGAGACCAGCACTTGAAGAGGCATTCGCCAACTGATCACGGATAGTCGCCAACAGTGCGCGCGGCGTGGCATCGCCGGTAAGCGCGGCCGCCGTGAAAACACCCTTGTCGCTGATCGAGCCCTTGGTCAGGGAAGTCACCAGGGTGGCCAGCGTGTTGTAGGAGTCCACAAAGGACTGCAGCGACGCCTTCAACCCATCGGTATTGGTCGCCACCGTAACGGTAGTGGTTGCTCCAGCCGCGCTTGGCGCGACCAGATCGAAGGTCAACCCGGAAATCGCGGTACTGACTGTATTTGTCTTGCTGGTCAGGCTCAGACCGTCAACAGTGAAAGCAGCGTCCTTGGCGGTCGCGGTAATCGCGCCAGCGCCGGGAATCGCCTTGCCGTTGGCATCGGTGCCCGTGCTGGTGTCGCTCATCAGCTTGGTGCCATCGATATTCAGCGCTTCCTGACCGGAAGCCCCCACGACCGAAATATCACTACCCTTGCCGGTGGTGGTAGAACTGAAAACCAGACGAGCACCATTGTCGTCGTTGATGATGTTGGCAGTAATGCCTTTACCCTGCAGCGACGAGTTGATCTTGTCGCGCACTTCCTGCAGCGTCGAGGTCTTGTCGATCGCGACACTGTAATCAGTGCCATTCTGAGTGATTTTCAGGGTACCACTCGGAATAGCACTTGCCTGCGTGGAATTCAGTGCGGCTGTGGCCACCTTGGAAGGCGTTGCCAGCTGGGTGATACCGATCGCGTAAGTACCGTTGACGGCCGTGTTACCGGCGGTTGCCTTGACCACCGCTTCGTTGGCAGATGTCGCAGCAAAGCCCTGAAACGCAGGCGTCGTGGAGCTGCCCAGGGTATCCAGGGTTTTCTGGAACGCAGCCAATGCCGACGTCAGCTGACTCACACCCGACAGCGATGCGGTTGTAGCGGCGGTCTGCTTGTCGATCTGATTTTGCTTGGGCGCTTTCTCCGCACCCACCAGACCTTCAACGATGGCCGTGATTGCCAGACCCGAACCCAGGCCTGTTGAAGATGTAATTGGACTTGCCATTTTGCTTCTCCCTTCAAGAATGTCGCCGGTTTTACTGCCTTTTCACAGGTCACGCAAAACGGCAACAAATACCGTACTGACAATCAGGCCTTGGCGCGGAACAACAAACTGTTCGCATCACTCAGACTATCGGCCAGCTTCAGGATTTCTGCATTGGGAATTTGTCTTACCACTTCACCCGAGTCACTGGCAATGACCTTGACGATCACTTTGCCAGAAGCTTCATCGATCGAAAACTCGAGATTGCGCTTCACCGAATGAAAAAATTTCTGGATGTCTTCTGCCGCGGCTTTGACTTTCGCCTCGTCGTGGGAGTCATCCTTGTGCAGATCCGAGCCTTTACTTTCCGCTGTAGCGGCAACACGCTCGACTGACGGCGTATCGGCAGGCTTGTCAACAGACTTGTCTGGCACTGGAGCCTGACTCGCCGGTTGGGCGGCCGGATAAGAAACGTTCAGCTTTACACTCATATCCATAACCATCACCTCCGAAAGTAAAAAAGCGAGAGAGCGCTATTACGCACTCCCCCGCTAAAACTCATGTCGCTATTACTGAAGCAGTTTCAGTACAGCGGATGGCAGCTGGTTAGCCTGAGCCAGAACAGAGGTGGAAGCCTGTTGCAGGGTCTGTTGCTTGGTCAGCTGTGCAGTTTCAGCAGCGAAGTCGGTATCTTGTACGCGACCCAGTGCAGCACTGGCGTTTTCGTTGATGTTCTGCAAGTTGGAGATGGTGCTGGTCATACGGTTTTGTGCAGCACCCAGGTCAGCACGGGTGGAGTTGATGGTCTGCAGAGCCGAGTCGATGGCGGCGATGGCTGCAGAGAAAGCTGATTCCGAAGCGGCGCTATCGGAGCCGGCGATGGTGACAGCCGAACCGACACCCAGGGTGTTGGCGTCGAAGCTTGCGCTCAGAGTCAGAGTGATCTGGTTCGAAGCGCCCGAGTTGGAACCAACCTGGAAAGTCATGGTGCTGGCGGAACCGTCAAGCAGGTTCTTGCCGTTCAGGTTGGTACTTTGAGCGATACGGGTCAGCTCGGAACTCATCGCGGTGAATTCTTTGTTCAGCGCGTCACGGTCAGTGGAGCTGTTGCTGTCGTTACGGGACTGAACAGCCAGTTCACGCATACGCTGCAGAATGTTGGTCGACTCTTGCAGAGCGCCTTCAGCGGTCTGCGCCAGGGACATACCGTCGTTGGCGTTTTTGATCGCCATAGTCTGGCCGCGGATCTGCGAAGTGATCTTGGTAGCGATTTGCAGGCCGGCAGCGTCATCTTTGGCGCTGTTGATTTTCAGACCGGAAGACAGACGAGTCATCGAGGTCGAAAGTGCGTCGGAAGCGCGACCCAGGTTCTTCTGGACGTTCAACGATGCTACGTTGGTGTTTACTGTTAAAGCCATGATGAATTCCTCGTTGGTTTGGTACTACGTGGCTTCCGGCCCCTGCAAGCGCCGGGTGTGCCTAGAGAACCTTCGTAATAGTTATCGTCGCGATGGCAGGTTGCTTGAGTGTTTTTTTTGAATATTTTGCCATCATGCCTGCAACCCTTATAAAACAAGGGTTTGAGGCGAAACCAAACCAACATGACGCGAGGAAACCCGTTGTCTGAACTTCACGTTCCAGAAAGAGCAGGCCACTGTAGAAGTTCAAAAATGTGACCAGAATCGATTATTCAAAAAAAAGCGCCCGGTGAACTAGTCACGGGCGCTGTTTTAGCCTGCGGCGATTCAGGCTTTATAGATAATCGCAGAACCCCAGGAAAGCCCCACGCCAAAACCGCTCAGCGCTACTCGATGCCACGAAGAGTTGAGTACGTGCTTTTCAATCAGCAATGGAATACTCGACGACACGGTGTTACCCGTCTCAACCATGTCCTTGAGAAACTTCTCGGGCTTGTCTTCAAAGCGGCGCGCCACGGCATCGACAATGGCAGCGCTGCCCTGGTGAATGCAGAAAGCATCGATATCGTCAGGCGTCAGGTCTGACTCTCCCAACAGTTCATGCAGGTGCGCCGGTACTTTCAGCAGCGCAAAATTGAACACCTGGCGACCGTTCATGAAAAACACGCCGTTGCTGACCTTCAAGTGCGGCGCACCCGAACCGTCGGTGCCGAATTTAGCCTTGCCCAGTTGCCAGGCAGCGTCCTCGCCCATCCAGGTCGCTGTGGCTGCATCGCCAAACAACATGGTGGTGTTGCGGTCCTGCGGGTCGACGATTTTCGAATACGGGTCAGCGGTTATCAGCAGACCGTTTTTCAGCCCTGCCGCTTCCATGAACCCCTTGATCGCGTAGATGCCATAGACATAGCCGGAACAGCCCAGCGAAATGTCGAACGCAGCGACATTGGTCGACAGACCCAGCTTGTCCTGAACGATGGCTGCGGTATGCGGCAGCCCCTCTTCGTCGCCGTTCTGGGTGACGACGATCAAAACGTCAATACTTTCGCGCTTGAGCTGCGGGTTGTTGGCAAACAGGGTATTGGCCGCTTCAACGCACAGGTCCGAGGTTTCCTGGCCAGCGTCTTTACGCGGCAGAAACGTGGAACCGATTTTCCCGAGGATGAAATCTTCATCCTTGCCGAAACTGGCACCTTGAGCGTAGTTATCCACGCCAGCAGTGGGCACGTAACTCGCTATGCTTTTAATGCCAATCATCATGGCTTCCCGATGAGTAAACAGGTCATTTTTCGTCCCGATAAGATCAGGGCGCTACCGAATAAGGGTGATTGCAGACATTTTCAGGGCGCAAGGCATGTGAAAGCAAGCCAGGCGCGTGTCGCTCCCTGTAACACAATACAGTGAAGATGCACGTTATGACCCGCAGGTCACGCCGGTTTGTACGCTTTGCGATTATTGGCGGAGGGAAAAAACAAAATGACGCCACAGCAGAAGGGAGACGATCCGGCCGTAAAACAGCCGGATCGCATGATGCATGCAGCTTAAACCGCCAGCGTGAACCCCTTGCCGTTGAGATCGAGATTGGCGTTATAAGCTTCGTCCTGGGCAAACTGCGCCGCCCACTTTCCGCTCAGCGCGCCAAGCGCTGGTTCGGGAGCATTTACCACGCCTGAATGAACCACCTGAACATGCGGGGTCCAGACGGTCAGATAGCCCGCCTGTGCAGCCTTCAGGCACAGGTCGACATCGCCCAGCGACTCGGCAAAAGCCTCTTCGTCCAGCCCGTCCAGTGAGTCGTACAACGCCTTGGCAATCATCAGGCAGGCTGATGACACGGCGGAGTAGTTCTGCTCGACCACCAGTCGCTGCATATAGCCACGTGACGTCTTCGGCTCGCCAACGAAGCCGGAACCGACACCGCCATTGAGTCCAAGAACAAGACCTGCCTGGGTAATGGTTCCTTCACGGTCCACCAGACGCACGCCGACCACGCCCACTTCCGGACGCTGCGCCTGGTTGAGCAACGACTCGATCCACCCGACATTGACGATCTGGCTTTCGGCATCCAGCAGAATCAGGTACTCGCCCTTGGCTTCCTGGCTGACCAGATTGCGCAAGGCCGCCGTGCTGACACGCTGCTCGGCGCGAAATACGCGTACCCGGCTGGACAGCTGTTGCTGCTGGTCGAGCCAGGTCGACAATTCGGCAGAGGTGCTGGCGTTATCACCGATCAGCACTTCATAGCGCTGATAGCGGGTGCGTTGCAGGATACTGTGCAGGCAACGTTGCAGTTCCGGCAGATTGTCCTGGCTGTGGAGCAGAATCGAGACCACCGGCCGATGGGCATGGCGATAATCGATCTTGTAGGTGCCGGGCAACGCCGAACTGACCTCAGCCTGATAACCACGCTGGCCCAGATGACGTGTCAGCGCCTTTTGCTCGTCCTGATTATCTTCGGGTTCGGGGGCATCGCAGATCAGCACCGGCTCGCTCAAATGAGCCAGACCGCTCATGCCGCCTTGCTCGATCAGACGCAGCAGCAGGTCGAATTCCAGCGCCTTGGGAAACTCTCGCGAATAGCCGCCCGCCTCGACCAGCAATTGGCGGCGAATCAGCCAGTGCCGAGCGGCCAGTGTCGGCACACTTTGCAGCAGATCAAGGTTGAAGCCCGGACGGAACAACGGCGCCAGGGTGCCGTTGGCTTGACGGTGAATCTCATCCACAGCTACGGCCCGGCATTGCCCGGCGTCAATCAACTCGGCACTGGCCAGCAGCAGACCGCTGCGGGTGAACTCTTCACCCGCCTGTACCAGCATCAACCAGTCGCTGGAGGCCTGTTTGACGACCTGATTGATCTTGTCGACATAATTGTTTTCGGCGACTTTGACGAAGTGCAGGGTGTCGTTCAGGCTGGTGGTTGCCGGCAGATCACCGGTGGTGAATACCACGACCTTGAACGCTCGATAATGGCTGTTGATCAGGCTGTCGAAGGTTGCCTGCAGCTTGAACACGTCGGCTTCCAGATCAAGCAGCAAAATACCGATTTGCGAACCGGCTGGCCGACGCGCCAGCTGCGTGGTGAGCTTTTTCAGTTGTGCCGGTGCCGGATCACGCGAATCGAGCCAGTCGAGCAACTTGCCGGAAGGCATGCCACGCAACAGCTGGCTGTTATCGAAAGCGGAATCAGCCTGCAGACGCTGGCCCCAGGCAACAATACGCTCAGCGCATTCGATGTCTTCCTCGTCCTCGGACTTGCCCAATTCTTCGGCCAGTCGTTGCACGACGCTGTGACTGAAGGCGTAGTGTGCATAGGCTTGCCACAGACGGCTCAAAAGCGACTCGGCGTCCGGGTTGCTCTGTACACGCAACAGCTCGGCCTGCTTGACCAGCACGGCTTCCAGCCCTTCCATCTGCACATGCCCTGCCGGCAATAGATGGATCAGAAACTCGATTCGCGCCAGTTCGTCGAACAACGGCTGGTTATAGAACGGCAGTTCAACGAACTGGCGAGGCTCGAACTGCGCGTCCACCTCTGCCAGAGCAACGTTCCACACAGAGCTGATGATTTTTTCGCCGCCCTGATACGGCTGGGTTTCCAGGCATTCAGCCATTGCTGCGAGGCCGGCCAGTATGTGCTGCTCGCCCTGCTCACCTGCCAAGCCACTGGCGGCGCCCAGAGACGAGACCAGCAGACGCGCAAGCGTTTCGCGCTCGGCTTTGGCCTTGGGATCGATGTGCTTGACTGCGCCTGCGATGGCGGCACCGTAGCGATGCTCTGCCTCCTTGCCGGCATTGACGTGCAACGCGTAGGGGATGGGCAGGATGCGCAATGCGGCGGCCGCAACCAGAAAGGTCATATGGCCGATTTCCTGCCAGTGCAGCTCGGTGCCCTCAGGCACTGAAGTGAACCACTGACGCGCCAGCCCGGTCCGGGTCACGGCATTGAGCAGCGACAGGCTTTGCCCCATGAAGCCCAGAAGCCGCTCACCGGCCTGATCAGACGCGTAGTCCTCATGAACCTTACGGTCGCGGCGGAAATAATCCACATGATCGACGTAGGCCTGGTAACCCAGGCTGTAGCCCTGGCAAGCGCCGTAACGCTCGTTGCTTTCAAGGAAACTCACGGCCTCGGTCAGTGCGTCAGGCAGCAGGAAACTGTCGACCTGCGCGTACACCACAAAGGGCGTGGACACCTGCTTGAGGCCTTCTGCAATTCTGGCGCTGAGCCCGGTTTCACTGAGGGCGGCGTTGTGGATGTACTGCAGCCCGGCACGCTCCGCAACCTGCGCGTCGGGCGCAGGCGAGGCATCGACCACAATCACATTGCACGGATAACTGCTGTAGTACTTCAGCGCACGACGCAGGAAATCCGGCTGATTCTCGGCGAGCAACAGCAGGGTCAAACGCTGGCTCAACGGTGTGGTTTCATTTCCAGAATGGCTTTGCATGAGCTTTCCTTGATAGCGTGCCGATGGCGTCTCTAATCCTGGTGACCAGAAGCAACCCTGATAACCAAAAGACCCGGTCAACGCAAGAGCAAACAACACAGCTCCAGCCATCAGTGGCTGGAGCGCATCAAACAGGTCGGGTCAGTCGGGCAACCAGCCGTTAGCCCAATATTGCAGGTTTTCTCCACGCAACATGAAATCGCGCAAGACGGTTTCGCGCAATTCGTCGCCCATACGATAGCTCGCATTGGGGTCTGACAGGTGCATGCGAATCGCCTGCAACCATTCTTCGGAGCTGTTGGTGTAGACCCGCGTAGCCGGCAAATGGCCGCGGTACGCCTCGGTGTCCGAACAGATGACCGGGTAGCCGCACGCACCGTACTCCAGCAGACGCAGATTGCTCTTGCAGTCATTGAAGATATGGAATTCCAGCGGTGCCAGGGCCAGATCAAGGTTCAGGCTGGCCAGTTTGGCCGGGTAGGTTTGCAGGCTTACAGCTGTGTGATACTCATGAATGTAAGGCTTGAGCAAGTCCGGGCACATGCCGAAGAACACCCATTCGACTTCATCGGCCAGTTCACGCACGACATCGACAATCAATTCCAGGTCGCCGCGATGACTGGTCCCGCCGCCCCAGCCGATCCGCGGCTTGCCGGAGGTGCGGCGCTGGCTTTTGAGGCTGCTCCACAAGTGCGTCGCCAACATGTTCGGCACGACACGAATGTCGCTGTGCATGCTCGACAGCACCTGAGCCAGCGGCTGGGTAGACACCACCACGCGGTCGCACAGGCCTATGCCCTTGCGCAGCATCTCGGCAATGTTGTCGGGCATGCTGCGCCGGTGCTCGTTCCGCTCGGGCACATCAATGATGTAGTCATCCAGTTCAAAAATGCGCATGGCACTGGAGTAGTTTTTGGCCAGAACGATATCTTTGATCTTGGGTTCGGAATAACGCCCTTGAAAAACGATGACGTCCGGACGCTGGCGCTCGATCTCGACAGGCGTAGTCGACTCATAGGACATTCGGCCAACCACTCGCCCGGCCGCTATCAGCTCAAGCAACGGTTGGCTGACACGGTAATGACCCACTGCCGACGAGTTGACCAGCATGCCCAGAATCGACGGCAGATGGCGGGTGCAGAACGGCTCCCAGCCCACTTGCAGACCTGGGTCAAGATCGAAAGCCTGCACTTCACTGAGGTGAAGATTGGGGTTATAGGCCGGGTCGCGAGCCATTTTTGGCAGCCATTTTTCAAAGAACGATTGCTGCTCGTTATCCAGCGCCTGACGAGACGTTTCAGAGCGCTCGGCGGCGGCAGGCTCGGCCAATACCAGTGACGAATCGGGTGTGCCGACAATCAGGTAGCCGTCACGCCCGACCCGCATGCACAGGTCCAGATCCTGCAGCCCTTGGGTGAAGGTTGCAGCCTCCATGCCGCCTGCCTGGTCGAAAACTTCCTTGCGGACCATCAGGCAATTGCCACTGACCGCGCTCCAGTTCTGCGTCAACTGCAGACGCTGCATGTAGCTGCTTGAGCCTGCCGGATAATTGATGAAGGGCCGCCCCGCCAGCCCGTCCATGCCCATCACCATCCCTGCGTACAGAATATTGCCCTGCGGGGTGAGGATTCGTGGCCCGACGATGCCCACCTCGGGACGCTGGGCATGGTTGAGCAGACTTTGCAGCCAGTCAGCCTGATGCAGCACAGCATGCGGGCTGAGCATGAGCAGATAATCGCCGTTGGCGTGCCGCGCGGCGAGGTTCTGAGCACTGGCTTCGCTGCCGGGCTCGGTCAGCGCATAAATGCGCAGCTTGTCGCTGCCCAGCTCACTCATCGCGGCAAACCAGGCGCGGGTATCGGCGCTCTCGCTGGCGTTGTCGACGATCAGCACTTCAAAATAAGGGTAAGTCGTGTTGCTGAGCAGGCTTTCTACACACCGCTCCAAGGCTGCCAGTTGATCCCGGGTGGTAATGATCACCGATACCAGCGGGGTTGTAGCATGCCGGTATTCGATCCGGTTCAGCAGTGGCAGCTGATCATGGTGGATGACGTGCTCTCGGCCAATGCGCGAAAGATGGGCCGATACGACCGACTCGTTATGCTCGATCACCTGAGGCAGCGAAAGCCATTCAGCGTAGGTCAGGGTCGATTCAACCTGAACCTCGGCGATGTGTTCGACAGACTGAGGCCCGACGCCTTCCACCAGACGCCAGATGAAATCGTGCGGTGCCAGTTCGCCGTGCACAGGGTCGAAGCCGCCTGTGTCCAGCAGATTGCGGCGCTGGAACGCCAGCGTGCGGCCAACATAAGGATAGGCCCGCATCAGGTCCAGGTTGAAATCAGGCTTGAAGATCGGCTCGCTGGATTTCCCATCGACCAGAGCGCCTTCATCGCTGTAAACGCACAACAGGCCCTCGCTTTGCGCGACTCGTTCTGCCAGCACCAGCAGTGACGGCTGAGTCAGCCGGTCCCCGGCACGCAGCAGATAAACCCAGTCGGCGTTCTCCAGCAGCGGCAGCACTTCGTTCAGTTGGCGCGCCCAATCCGGCTGCAACGAGAAGCGCAGCACCTGCGGATCGTCAACATCGGCATTGGTCAACACAACCACTGAATCAGCGGCGTAATCCTGCTCGGCAATGCTGCGCAGGGTGATGTCCAGCCCTTCGGCATCGCCAAACGGGTCAACGACCACCGGAACGATGCGCGGCTGCCACGTCCAGTGTCCGATGCGTTTCTCGATCAGTTTTCTCTGCGGGGCGGTAAATTGCCGACACGACAGCCACTCGGTGTAAAGCTCGGCGTAGGTTTCGCTCTTGCTGCCCACCCGGCTGTGCATGACACCCTGACGGCTGGCCATTATCCCGTAAAGGCCGACCTCGTCCCACTCACGGGGCTGTTCCAGCGCCTTGCGCAAGGGCAAAAAGCGCACCCAGCCCTGGGCCGGGGCCTGCTCACCGCTACGTGCCTTGAGCATTTCGTTCAGCCAGCCCCATTCAGTGGCGGCCTTTTGAATCACGTCGGGCTGGCCGCTGAAACGATCCGGGTGTCGGCGCTCGACGTTTTGAATAGTGTGCAGCGCCACCAGGTTGCCACGGCGCAACAGGCATATGAACAGCGCAAAATCCAGCAGTGCGATAAACCCCTGTCCCGACTGGGCAATCGAAGGCAGGTACTCCATAACATCGGCACGGCGCATCAGAGCAGCACTGAACCCGCCCAGATAATTGCGTGGCGTACGCTCGAAAATCGCCAGCATGTCCTCGCCTTTGAACACGGCGTCGTAGGGCACGAGCCCGACGTTTTCCAGACGGGGTGGCAATACGTAGTCATCGATGTCGACCAGATGTCGTCGGCCAACGACCAGACTCACGTCTTCATAGGCATCCAGAACGCCTGCCTGGTTAGCGATGAAGTACGGAAAGAGGCGGTCGTCGTCACACAGAAACTTGATGTATTCGCCGCGTGATTCTTCAAGGCACTTCAGCAGGTTGCCCTGAAACCCCAGCCGCTGCGGGTTGCGCACGTAACGCGCGAGGTTGCCGGATGCGGGCACCAGTTCGTCGAAAACGGCCTTGATTTCATCGGTGCGGCAATCGTCGCAGACAATGATTTCCAGGTTGTCGTAAACCTGATTCAAGGCACTTTGTAGCGCGGCGCGGAAGAACCGGGGATTGAGGGCGGGAATGACGATACTGACGAGGGGGACTGAATTCACTATTGCAGACTCGCGAGCGGCGGGAAGCTACCGGTCAAGTAACCTCCCTCACCGCTGAAATAAAGACGGCGGATGCTCAATGCCAGGGTTACAGCTGGCTGAACAGGTTCAGCTTGGACAACTGGACAAATACCTGCTGAGAGGCATCCAGCATGGTCTTCTGCAGCGTCAACCGGGTGGTGGCCTCAACGATATCGGCGTTGACGTAGGTGCCTTGCTCAACCGTGTTGTTACCCTTCAGCAACTCGTTGGTCGTGCCTTGCGCCGTCGCCGCCAATTGGCGTGCGCCGCCGGCGGAGCGCGCCGTGGACGCCTGGTCGATGCTGCTGGCAATGTTGCCAAGCGCCGAGCCCAATGCGGCATCAAGCTTTTGCGAGGCAACCAGATTGCCGTCAGTGGGTGTCGACAACGCCTTGATCGCCGCTGTCAGCGTATTGAGGATGTTCTCGGTCTGGTGCGTGCCGGACTCCACGACAAACTGATCACCGGCTGCTGGCGTGCCGCTGACCGTAAAATTGACGCCCGACGCATTGGCCGTCGAACCGGTCAACGTGCCACTCGACACCGGCTTGCTGCTGCTGGTGACAGGCGACGCATACAGGTCGTAGGCAGTGGCGCTGGTGAACTTGAGAATCGCACCATTGGGCGGAAAAGTGTTGTTGAACGCCGTGCGGTCAGCCGTGGTGTTGCCCACTGCCGAACTGCTGATAGTGGCGGCCGATGTGTTACCCGGGCTGCGCGAGGTCGAGACCGTGTCTGGCGTCGAGGCCAGTTCATAGCTGCGATTGGTCAGTGCAGTAGCGGCCGTTGCAGGCGTGGCAGATTCGGCGGCTGACAGGTTGATGTTCATGGTCAGCTCTACACCGCGGAAGGTGAAGGTCTGATCAGCGAACGAGCCATAGCTGAATTTACCGGCAGTTGACGCATCGGTCGTGACATCGGTGCCGCTGGCATCGGTAATCTTGAACTGCGTGCCACTGAGGAACGTCATGGTGTACGGTTCGCCAGCCTGATAGCCCGAGTTGTAGGCGCTGGTGGACGTCACCTGACCGCCAGTCAGGCCGACCTTGCCGTCGTCGGTCGCAGGCGAAAGCAGCGTCGACGACGTACGGGTAGTGTTGACGGCTTGCTCGAACGCTTCATAGCCTGTGGTGTTGCTCGGCAAAACCAGGCCATCACCAATCGCCAGATTGACGCTGGTCTGGTCCCCGCTGTAGCTGTAAGTGCCATCGGCATTCTGCGCGTACGGCGGCGCCGAAGACTTGGACCCGGCAAAAATATACTGGCCGTTGGAGTCCTGGCTGTTCATCAAGCCGAGAAGCTGGCTCTGATACTGCTTGAGTTCAGCAGCCTTGGCCAGGCGGTCGGAATCGGTGTAGGCACCGTTGCCTGCCGACACGATCACTTCACGGGCTGTCTGCATCGTATCGACGATGCTGGTCAGCGCGGTCTCGGAATTGACGATGTTGGTATTGATCGTGCCGATGTTCGACGCGTACTGGGTCAGCATTGAGTTCTGCTGAGCCAGTTGCAGGACACGTGCAGCGCCTACCGGATCATCGCTGGCGGTATTGAGTTTGATGCCGCTGGAGACCTCTTCACTGGTCTTGAGCACATTCGAATACGTACGCTGATAATTGGTGTTGGTGGATTCGTAGAACTGGGTAGTTGAGATCCGCATGGTTCACGACTCCTTAAAGGCTGTTGATCAGCGTGCTGAAAATGGTTTGGGCCGCCTTGATGATCTGCGAAGAGGCCGTGTAGTACTGCTGATACTTGATCAGGTTGGCCGCTTCTTCATCGAGCGACACGCCCGAGACCGAATCACGCGCGGACTTGGCCTGTGCAACGACGGCAGCGCTGGCGGTGACATCGCTCTTGCCCTGCCCTGCCAATGTACCGACGACCGAGACCAGATCGGAGTAAGCGCCGGACAGGCTGGTGCCCACGCCGCCGTTGGTGACGCCGACGGTCTTGGCCGTCTGCAACCCCACCACAGCCAGCGCATTGCGGTTATCCGAAGAGCCGGCACCGGTCAGGCCGATGCTGAACGTGTCATTGACCAATGGCGAACCGGACAGGGTCATCTGCACTTCGAACGCGGTCTTGCCTGCCGGGGTAGTGGTGTTATCGGTGTAACCGATGCTCAGCTTTACAGCGTTGCTCTGACCCTGAATGATCGTGCCACTCACCGCGCTGCCATTCTGGTCAAGCACGGGCGCACCGCTGGCATTGATCAGCGTGTAGCTTTGCACACCGGTACTGCTGACCGCACCCATCACCAGCTTCATCGGCGCGGAGTCTTTGATCGCGTTACGCAGGTCGGAGGTCTGAACGCTGTCGTAGATGTCAGATTTGGTATTGAGCACTGGCTGCGTGAAGCCGCCTGTACCCGAGTTGCTGGACCCGGCAGTCGCGGTCAATGGTGCGGCGGCTGCAATGTCCTTGGGATCGGTCAACACCACCGAGATGCCCGAGGCACCGTTGCGTGTCGGAGTAACCTTGAAAACGTCGCCAGCAGCCAGCGCATTGCCATTGAGGCTGACACTGAAGCCGTCGAACTGTTTGGGCGGGTTGTCAGTCAGCGCACCGGTGCCGACGCTTTCGCCGTTGGGCAGGCGACGAACCGTGAAGTTGGAGGCGTCGCTGAAGGTGACTTCGTAATCGTCGGCGGTCAGTTTGCTGGTATCGCCAATGCTCACGTCCAGGTTGCCGGAACCGGCGCTGTTGGTGGTCTTGCCGGTACTGCGCTGCGAAATGGCGTCGGCACTGTTGATGTTGGAATACAGGCTGGAACCGAAGTTGCCTTTGCTGTCGATGCCCTGACTCATCTGGCTGTTGACCTGATCGGCCAGCACCATCGCGGCACGGCCCAGCTCATTGGTCGCAGGCACCAGCACATCGGAGCGATAGCGCAGCAGACCGCCAATCGAGCCACCGCTGATCACCGAGGTGACGTCAGTCTTGGTCTGGCCGTAAGCGATTTGTACGTTGTACTGCAGAGGATCGGCAGGGCTCGGGGTCGCCGACATAGTGTACGACGTGCCACCGCTGACCAGCGATTGGCCCGTACCGGTGTAGATATCGTAGTTGCCGTTGTTCTCGATTACCTTGACACCCACCAGCCCGTTGAGCTGGCGCACAGTCTCATTGCGCGAGTCGAGCAGCGAGTTGGGCGTGGTGTTGCCAGCCCCTGCCTGAGTGATCTGTTTGTTCAGGCTTGCCAGGGTCGTGGTCAGCTCGTTGACCTGTTTGGTGAAGGTGGTGAGCTGGGCATTGACGTTGTCATTCTGCGATGACAACTGCGAAGCGACCGAATTGAAGCGCGAGCTCAACGCAGAAGCCTGAGTCAGGAATGCCGAACGGTCCGAGGACTGCGTAGCGTTGGTGGCAATGCCCTGCATCTTGGTGAAAAAGTCAGCCAGCTGCGTGGACACGCCAGTCGCGCTGTCGGACAGCAGCGTATCGGTCTTGCTGGCCTGGCCGGAGTACGCAACCGCGTCGGCGCTCAGGGCAGTACTGGTTTGCAATTGGGCATCAAGGTAGCTGTTGTAGATACGACGCACGTCGGACAGCGTCGTACCGGTGCCGATGTAGCCGACACCCAGGCCGATATTGATCTGTGCCGAAGCCGTGGTCATTACCTGCTGACGCGAGTAACCGGCGGTATCCACGTTGGCCGTGTTGTTACCGATGGTGTTGATCGCGGCACTGCTGGCATTGATACCTGAGAGCCCAATTGAAATCAGCGACATGATTCAAAACCTTATAAAGTCGTGGAAGAGCCCGATGCAGCAGCGTAAGTCTGGTAACTCTTCATCTGCTTCGCGATCTGCGAAATCTTGCTGGCGTAGGCTGGGTCAGTTGCATACCCGGCCTTCTGCAATTCTTTTACAAACTGTTCCGGTTTATCGGCCGAATTGACCACTTCTTTATACCGATTGTTGTTCTGCAACAGGCTGACCAGATCGTGGAAGCTGTCGGCGTAGGAATCGTAGGAACGGAAGTCTGCGGTTTCCTTGACCATCTTGCCGTCACGGAACTCACTGGTAATAGCGCGCGCTTCAGCGCCTTTCCAGCTACCCGCCGCCTTGATGCCGAACAGGTTGTGACTGCTGCTGCCATCCTGCTGACGCATGATCGACTTGCCCCAGCCGGTTTCCAGCGCAGCCTGCGCCACCAGCATCACCGGATCGACGCCGATGCGTGCGGCCGCTTCCTTGGCGAGCGGCAACATCGTTTCGACAAACTGGTCAGCACTGCTGAATGCGCGCTTGGCCGGTGCCAGCGGTGGCTGGGCCATGGAACGCACGTACTCAGGCGCGGGTGCCAGGTTGGGGTCGAGTGTCCAGTCACCATTGGAGCCGTCGCTGCTGGCGGTTGCGCGAGCAGGTACAGGGCTGTTGCTCACGGCTGCGGTGGCGGAAGGCACGATGCCGGCCAGCAATCGGTCGGTGAGTTTGGTTGGCAACGACAGACGACGCGAGTTGAGCGCCGCCATGTCATTGCGTCCATCACCGGATGCAGAAACTGCGGCAGCCGTCTGATCTGCCGCCGCCGAGCGCGTGGCCCACAGCGGACGCTGATAGACACTGGTCGCCAGCCCGGTTTTGGCCGGGGTCGTATCGCCAGTCGTTGCAGGCGTGGCTGTCGTATCGGTCGGCGCTGCGTGCTGAATACCCTTGTCCTTGGACAGCTGACGCATCAGCACGTCCTGCAAACCGATGCCGTTGCCACGGGTGGACAGGGTGACCGCCAATTGCTGGTCATACATGTCCTGATACTGCCGCGTCGCCGGGGTGTTCATCGGGTTGTCCTTGGCCAGCACTTCGTTGGCCGAACGCATGGCCTTGAGCATCTGACTGACGAACAGCGACTCGAACTCCTGAGCAACCTTCTTCTGGTTGGCCACGCTGTCCTTGTCGCCATGCTTCAACGCTGCCAGACGGTTGACGTCGGTGTAGGCACCGGAGTCGACCGCTGACGAAATTCCGCTCTTGGGCATGTCCATTATCGAGTCCTCAGATAACGATCAGGTCGGCTTGCAACGCACCGGCCTGCTTAAGGGCTTCGAGGATGGCCATCAGGTCACCGGGCGCAGCGCCCACCTGATTGACCGCACGAACAATCTCGTCCAGCGTGGTGCCTGGGCCGAATTTGAACATCGGGTGCAGCTCCTGCTGGGCATTGACCCGCGAACGCGGCACGACCGCTGTCTGGCCACCGGACAATGCGCCCGGCTGGCTTACAATCGGGTCTTCGGTGATGGTCACGGTCAGGCTGCCGTGCGTTACCGCAGCAGGCGAAACCCTGACGTTCTGACCGATCACGATAGTGCCGGTCCGCGAATTGATGATGACCTTGGCAGCGGTCTGGCCTGGATCAACTTCCAGGTTCTCCAGAATCGACAGATAGTCGACACGCTGGCCCGGATCAAGCGGCGCGGTCACACGTACCGAGCCGCCGTCCAGCGCCTGAGCAACACCAGGGCCGAGCAGCTCATTGATCTTGTCCACAATCCGCTTGGCAGTGGTGAAGTCGGACCGGTTCAGGTTGAGGGTCAGGGTATTACCCTGATTGAAGCCGCTCGGCACCGAGCGCTCGACCGAAGCACCACCGGGAATACGGCCCGACGACGGAACGTTGACAGTGATTTTCGAGCCGTCACGGCCTTCCGCATCAAAACCGCCGACCACCAGGTTGCCCTGTGCAATGGCGTAGACATTACCGTCGGCACCCTTCATTGGCGTCATCAACAGCGCACCGCCGCGCAGGCTCTTCGAGTTACCGATCGAGGAAACGGTGATATCGACCGTCTGACCCGGTTTGGCAAACGCTGGCAGATCCGCGTACACAGCAACTGCTGCAACGTTTTTCAACTGCACAGTGCCGGAACCGGACGGCACCTTGATGCCGAACTGCGACAGCATGTTGTTGAACGTCTGCAGGGTGAACGGGGTCTGGGTGGTCTGGTCGCCCGTACCGTTGAGACCCACGACCAGACCGTAACCGATCAACTGGTTGGCCCGCACGCCGGAGATGCTTGCGATGTCCTTCAAACGCTCGGCGTGAACGCCGAACGCTGTGGACAACAACAAGGTCGCCGCTATCAGTTGCTTGAGCTTGATCATGTCTATCCCGCTATCAGAAAGGGAACAACGGGCTGAGGAAGAACCGGTCGAACCAGCCTGGCTGGCTGGTATCGGCAAAGGCTCCAGTCCCCGAATAGGTAATACGTGCATCGGCAATACGGGTCGACGACACAGTGTTGTCGGTGGCGATGTCATCAGCCCGAACCAGACCGGCAATACGCACCAGCTCATCACCGGTATTGAGGGTCATCCACTTCTCGCCACGCACCGCAAGAATGCCGTTGGGCAACACATCCGCCACGGTCACAGTGACCGAACCGGTCAGGCTGTTGCTCTGTGCGGCCTTGCCATCGCCCTTGGTAGTACGGGCGCCGTTGTAGCCCGCGTTAAGGCTCAGGTCATTGCCACCAATCGGGTTGTTGGTAGTCAGGCCCGAACCGAACAGCGAGGTCAGACCAATACTGTTGGTACTGTCCTTGGTCATCGCCGAAGTGGCCGCCTTGCTGGCTGCCATACGCTCGGAAAGCGTGATGGTGATGATGTCGCCGATACGGAAAGCCTTGCGGTCGCCGTACAGGTTCTGCTCGAAACCGGCTTGATAGATGGCACCATTGTTGGCAGCGGCCGACATGGGTGTACGCGGCAACACCGGAGCGTAATAAGGGTCATTGGGCTTGGCCGTCGGCGCAACGCAGCCAGACAGCAGGGTGATCCCGCACAATGAAGCGATCAACACTGAAAAACGCGGAACACTAAGGCGGTTCATGACACTTGAAACCTCGCGGTGTAACAGGCGCTTATCAGGCGCCCCATCGGATTGAGCAGTTTTACGAGCGGCAACATCAAACACTTACAGGTTCTGAGTCAGGTTCTGCAGCATCTGGTCGGCGGTCGAGATCACTTTGGAGTTCATCTCGTAAGCACGCTGGGTGGTGATCATGTTGACCAGTTCCTCAACGGTGCTGACGTTGGAGTTTTCCAGAGTGTTCTGCAGGGTCGGACCCAGACCGTTGAGGCCAGGCGTGCCGATCTGCGGCGCGCCGCTTGAACCGGTTTCCAGATAAAGGTTGCCGCCGATGGCCTGCAGGCCGGCCGGGTTGATGAAGTCAGCGGTCTGGATGTTGCCGATGATCTGCGGTGTGGCGGTTGCACCGGCCAGCGTGACGGAAACAGTACCGTCCTGTCCGACAGTGAAGGTCTGGGCGTTCTGTGGAACGACAATCGCAGGCTCAAGGGCGTAGCCGTTGGCAGTCACGATCTGGCCGTTGGCGTTCAGGTGAAAAGTACCGTCGCGGCTGTAGGCAACAGTGCCGTCCGGCTGGGTCACCTGGAAGAAACCACGACCGTTTACCGCCAGGTCCAGCGGGTTGTTGGTGGTCTGCAGGCTACCGGCCGTGAAGTTCTTCTGCGTGCCGACGATGCGCACACCGGTACCCAGTTGCAGACCGGATGGCAGCTCGCTGTCCTGAGTGGACTGGGCACCCGGCTGGCGTTTGATCTGGTAGAGCAGGTCCTGGAACTCGGCACGATCACTCTTGAAACCTGTGGTCGAAACGTTCGCCAGGTTGTTGGAGATGGTGGTCAGGTTGGTGTCCTGAGCGGCAAGGCCGGTTTTAGCGACGTATAGTGCAGGAAGCATGTGTGTTCTCCTCAAGCGCCGGTTTGTCGGCGCAAGCTGTCATTGATTAGCCAAGTTGCAAGACGCGAGCCATAGACTGATCGTCTTCTTCGGCGGTCTTCATCATCTTGACGTGCAATTCGAATTGACGGGACAAGGCCAGTACCGAGGTCATTTCCTCGACCGCATTGACGTTGCTCGCCTGCAGAAAGCCGGACTCGACCTGAACGGTGGCATCGGCAGCAGCAGGCTGGCCGCTCTTGGTGTGGATCAGGCCATCGGGGCCTTTTTCCATGGTCTTGAGGTCAGGCTTGACCAGCTTGATCCGGTCGACCTGCGCCATCACCTGCGGGCTTTCGCCCAGTGAGCGAATGCTGATCGTGCCGTCGGCACCGATCTCGATCTGCTGCTGAGGCGGCACGGCAATCGGACCGCCATTGCCCATTACCGGCAAACCGCTGCCGTCGCGCAACACACCGAGGGCATCGATGTTCATGCCGGAACTGCGGGTATAGGCTTCGCCACCGTCGGGAGTCTGCACTGCAATCCAGCCATCACCCTTGACGGCGATGTCCAGTTCACGGCCGGTCTCAACCATGGCGCCGGAGGAAAAGTCGGTCCCCGGACGTTCGCTCATCGCATAGGCACGCGACGGCATGACCTCGCCAAACACCGGCATCGAGCGGGCCTGTTCAAGGTCACGCATGAAACCGTTGGTTGATACGTTTGCCAGGTTGTTGGCGTGAGCCTTCTGCGCGATCGCGTTTTCGGATGCACCGCTCATTGCGACGTAAAGCAACTTGTCCACAGTCTTCCTCCTCCGACAGACGCTTGCCGCCTGTAGCTGTTCTGAAAGGGTTAAAGCAATTTTTGAACCAACTTGTCAGGCTCGATACAAATGCCTGATTAACCAGCAAAAACCGGCATTCGATGATGCCCTTCGGGCAAAGCGCCACCCAATAGCGGCGGAGGACTGCCGCCTGCCGATCATCAAGCAGCGAGCACCGCCAAAAAAACTTCATTGGTATGGGCTGACAAGCGGATCGACAGTGATAATCTTGCCGACACCGCAGCCCTGAACGGGAACCCTCATGCTTTTTCGTGCATGCATTGCCGGCATCGCCAGCGCGAGCCTGATGACCCTCGCCCTCCTCGCCCAGGCCGCCCCCGCTCACTATTACAAATGGCAGGGCGACAGCCGGATTGTCTGCGCCCAGACCAGCCCCGGGCCTGGCTGGACACGGCTGAAAGGTCACTTCATCAAATCCGACTGCTCAATCTGATCAGGTCGACTGAATCAGCGTCTGCATCACGGTCGCCTCTGTCGATATGGCTTTGGAGTTGGCCTGATAAGCCGTCTGCGCCTGGATGAGAGCAATCAGCTCATCAGCCAGGACGACATTGGACCCCTCCAGCCCGTCGCCAATGAGGCTGCCCAGCGTGCCGACGCCCGGCACATCGTAATCGGCAACGCCAGAGTCGGCGGATTCGGTCCAGCGCGTATCACTGCGCGCCTGCAACCCCTGCGGATTGGCGAAGCTGGCGAGTATCACCTGACCGATATTCTTGTTCATGCCATTGGTAAACCCGGCACGCAGGATGCCATCGCGCCCCACGCTCAGGCTGCTCAACTGCCCCGCCGCATGGCCATCAACATGCGTGGAAGAACGCGAACTGGCGGCGTTGTGCTGCAGCAGGTTGGTGAAGTCGATCGTAATGCCCTTCGCACTGCCAGCCGCACCGTTGGGTACCCATTTTTCTGGCCCTGTGACCCGCTCGGCAGGCATGGCCGGTGTCCAGCCGGTCAATTGCAGACCATTGTTATGGGTACTCGCAAAACCGGGGCCGCCGGTCAACGACTGTACCCAGCCGCCAGAATCAAACACGATGTTCGCCGTCAGCGGGTCGGTGGAGTCAGGCATCTGCGGGTTGCGACCATCAATCAGCGCATGAATGCGCCAGCTGTTGGTGCCGTCCTTCACGAAATACTGCTTCAGCTCGTGCTGATTGCCCTGACTGTCGAAAATCGCATTGGCAAACATATCGCTGTAGGTCTTCAGGTCCGATGGATCAAACGCCGGAACCGGGCGATTCATCAACGCATCACCAGGGTCAAGCATGCTGGTCGATCCATCCTTCAACGGCAGCGACACTGTGCCGCCGCTGGCAGCGCCGTTACTGACCCAGGCACCATCGACCTCTTCAGCCGGCCGCCAGCCTTGCAGGGCAAATTCGGTATCCGAGATTTTACGAAGGTGCTGGCTATTGCCGCTGTATGACAGCGATCCGTTTGGTCTTTGCTCAAGGGTGACATGCAACGGTGCCACGCTGTTCGGGTCCACCGGATTACGCCCATCGATCAGTACATACATGGACCACTGACTGTCGCCGGTCTTGACGAAATACTGCTTGAGCTCATGATCCGCCGCGGGCACCGCAGTGGCACCCGCTCCAGACCCCGCGTCCTGAATGGTACGGCCAACGGCCCGCGTGTAGGTCGCAGGATCGGCCGGGTCGAAGACCGGCAAGCGCGCGAGCGAAGGCAGCGAGGCGTCCAGGTTGATGTTCTCGGCAACCCGCGTGGTGGCTCTGGCCGATACATTCGATGTGTCAATCTGCAAGTCGGTACGCAACCCACGCTTGATCTCGCCCTGCTCGTTTGCCGCATAGCCCTGCAATCGTCCACCCTCGCTGTCGACGACGAAGTTCGCCGCATCCTTGAGGAACGCTCCGGCACGGGTATAGGCAAGAGACCCACCGTCACTCACCACAAAAAAGCCGTTGCCCTGAATACGCATGTCGAGCGGATTACCCGACGTGGTCATGCTTTCGCCCTGATTGAAGTTCTGCTGTGTTGAAGCAAGGCGTACGCCATCACCTATAGCATTGCGACCACTGCCCAACTGGCTGGCTGAATACAGCGCCGAGAACTGCGCACGCGAGGACTTGAACCCGATGGTGCCGGAGTTGGCAATATTGTTACCGGCCACCTCCAGCCTTTTGTTCGCAGCATGAATGCCGCTGATCGCGGTATTGAACGACATGAAAACTCCTTCGCCCCAAAGGGCAACTCATAGAGGAGTTTTGATTCTCACATCATCGCGCGTAGGAGATTTCCAAGTACATTGACCGAACTTTCCGCAAGTTTAATTAAACTCGAACGTGCATCACTTTATAAAAAACAAGCAAAAAAAAAAGCCCCTTCAAAAAGGGGCTTTATTTAACGCTATACACTATCAAGTCATCTGAATAGTGGTTTGCATAATGGTGCTTTGAGTGGAGATGGTCTTGGCGTTCGCCTGGTAGTTGCTCTGCGCCTTGATCAGGTTGACCAGCTCCATGGTCAGATCGACGTTGGACTCTTCCAGCGCCTGACCAGTGATGTAGCCGAGGGTACCCGATTGCGGCGTGCCGCTGACCGGTACGCCGGAAGCGAAGGTTTCACGCCAGTTGGTGCCACCTGCCTGCGCCAGGCCTTGCACGTTGGCAAAGTTGGTCAGCGAGGTCTGCCCGATCACCTGGGATTTGCCGTTGGTGTAGGTCGCGAACAGGTTACCGGTTGCATCAACGCTCATTGCGCTGAGCTGGCCAGTGGCGTAGCCGTCCTGGTCCTGAGTGATCAGGCCCGAGACCGACGCGGTCTGGGTGATGCCGGCCATGTTCAGTTTGATGGAGGCACCTGTAGCGCCGTTCGCGCCCCAGCTGGTGGTCGTGCCGGTGCCGGACTGCACACCTGGTACCCAGTTGGCGACAGTGAAGGTGCCATCAGTGTTGAACTTGATGTTCGCACTGTCGGTTGGTACGGCGCCCGGCGCTGCGACAACCAGATTACCCGATGAGTCGAATGTCAGGTCGTTCTTGTCGGCCGTAGTGGTGGTCGGGTCGGAAATGCTGCGACCGTCCATCAGCGAGTACATGGACCAGGTGTTGGTGCCGGTCTTGACGAAATACTGATCCAGCGTGTGCGCGTTACCCTGAGTGTCGTAGGTCGGCGTGCTGTACTTCATGTTGTACGACTTGGTGTCAGTCGCATCAAACGTGGTGAGGGACGGCAAGGCAGTCGTCGAATTCAGGTTGGCAACGTTGGTAATGGCGGTAGTTGCCTTGGGCTGGAGATTGGACGAGTCCACGCGCAGGTCGCTCAATGCACCGGTCACCACACTGCCGTTGGCATCGACGTTGTAACCCTGCAACTTCATGCCGCCGCTGTTGACGACGTAGCCTTCCTTGTCGGTGTGGAATGCACCGGCACGGGTGTACAGCTTCTCGCCGTTATTGCTGAGCATGAAGAAACCGTTGCCGTTGATGGCAAGGTCGAGGCTGTTGGCAGTACCGGTAGTCAGGTTGCCCTGCGAGAACTGCTGGGAAACCGCTGCGGTTGTTACGCCGCTGCCCACATTGGTCTGGCCGGAAGTGCCGCGAATCGATTGGGCGTACTGGTCAGCAAACTCCGCACGCGAAGACTTGAAGCCGGTGGTCGCAACGTTGGCAATGTTGTTGCCGGTAACGTCGAGACTCTTGTTTGCAGCATAGAGCCCACTAAGGCCGATATTGAAAGACATGTTTCACTCCTGCGCCTGGTAGGCTCTACAATCCGATGGTTTGAACTTTGGACAGGGCAACACTGCCGCTGGCCAGGTTGAGCATTGTTTCTGCACCATTCACACCCAACGTAACGCTGTTGACCGTGGCAGGCAGGTAAGTCGAAAGCTGTGTGTTCTTGCCGTCAACCGAGCCTTCAGCCTTGAAGGTGTAGTTGCCCGACGCAAGCGCTGTACCGTCGCCGTCCGTACCGTCCCAGGCAAAACTGGTGGTGCCGACTTTCTGCGCGCCCAGCTCGACGGTGTCGACCAGGTTCGATTGCGAATCGTAAACCTTGATACTTGTCGCGGTAGTGGCGCTCGGAATAACGATCGAACCGGTCATACCCTTGGTGGTATCCACGGTGGTGGAGCTCGAATCGATGATCACCGAGCGACCCACCAACGACGATGCCTGCAACGCCTGGGACGACTTGTAACTGGTTGCAATCGTGTCAACCGTCGACGTCAGGTTCTGCATGCTTTCAAGGCTGCTGAACTGCGCCAGTTGGGCCACGAACTGAGTGTTGTCCTGTGGGTCCAGCGGGTTCTGGTTCTTCATCTGCGTCACGAGCAGCTGCAGGAACGCGTCCTTGCCCAGCGTACCGGTGGAATTCGTCGCGGTCGGCGTCGGATTCTGCAGTGTGTTCAAGAACGTCGATGAGACGCTGCTTGCTGTGGTGTTATCGGCCATAACGTTCGCCTTCTATCACTGACCGAGGGTCAGAACCTTCTGCATCATGGATTTAGCGGTGTTCATGATTTCGGCGTTGGTCTGGAAAGACCGGCTGGCAGAAATCATGTCGGCCATTTCTTCCACGACATTGACGTTGGGGTAGTAGACATACCCGTCCTTGTCAGCGGAAGGATGATTGGGCTCGTAACGTGCTTCCAGGTTCGAGCTGTCTTCGATGATGCCGTTGACCTGAACGCCCTGCCCGGCTTCGCCCTGATCCTGGAACAGCGAACCGCCTGTGGACTGCTGACCCTGCATCACGGTGGCAAACACCGGGTGACGGGCGCGGTAGGTCTGGTCCATGCTCGAAGACACGGTCTCGGCGTTGGCGATGTTACTGGCCGTAGTGTTCAGACGCGTGGTCTGGGCACTCATGGCGCTACCGGCAATGTTGAACACATTGGCTAGTGACATGAATTATTCTCCGCGAAGGGCTGCAACCAGCCCTTTGAACTTGCTGTTGAGCAATGTGAAGCTGGCTTGAAAGCCCATGGCGTTCTCGGTGTAGCTGGCCTGCTCGACCTGGGAATCGACGGTGTTCTGGTCCAGCGAAGGCTGCGACGGGGTGCGATACAGCAGCGTCCCGTCATCATTGCCCATGCCTTCGGCTTCGATATGGCGGCTGTTGGTCTTGTTCAGCGCGAAATGACCGTTCTGCACCTTGTCGTTTTCGGCAGCCAGCACCGACGAGAAGTCCAGATCGCGAGCCTTGAAGTTCGGGGTATCGGCGTTGGAGATGTTGTTGGCCAACACCTCTGCACGCTGAGCCCGGAAGTTCAGAGCCTTTTCATGTATGCCTAGCGCTTTATCGAAGCTGATGCTCATTTCGGGAAACCTTTGCCGGTTGACCTGATTCTGTTGTTACTGACAAAGCAATCGGCGTGCCATGTTGTAAAAGCCAATGTTTGCAGGGCCCGCAGGCGGCGGCGAGGCGGCGATGCCAGAAAAGCGGCAAGGCATTTCCGCTGTGGGAGGAGAAAGCGGCAAGCGGGGTGCCGTTTTTTTGCCAGTGTCGACTTGCCGCCTGACAATGGCGGCACTTCCTCATTGCCTCATTCGGACGCCCAATAAAAAAGAGACCCGAAGGTCTCTTTGACGACTGAATCAGAGGCCAAGCTCACTTAACCCAGGGTGGTCATCAGGTCGCCGCCCCAGTGGCCAATGGTATTTGCGCTCGGACTCGGCGATCGGCAAATCGTTGATGCAGGCAAAGCGCCGCTGCATGAGGCCGTTTGCAGCGAACTCCCAGTTTTCGTTGCCATACGAACGGAACCAGTTGCCAGAGTCGTCATGCCATTCATAGGCATAGCGCACGGCTATGCGGTTATCCGTGAATGCCCAGAGCTCCTTGATAAGCCGGTAGTCCAGTTCCTTGCGCCACTTGCGTTCCAGAAAGGCCTGAGCCTCTGCGCGGCCATTGATGAACTCACTGCGGTTACGCCAGTAGGTGTCTTCGGTGTAGGCCAGGGCAACTTTCGCCGCATCGCGAGAGTTCCAGCCATCCTCGGCGCCACGGACTTTCTGGACAGCCGTCTCCAGGGTAAAGGGTGGAAATGGCGGTCTTCCTTTATCACTCATCTCAGCGTCCTCAGAACGGTTTATAGGGCAGAAATTTTCCATCAAGGGTGATCACGGCTCGCTCGCCCCCTTCCGGATCTTCGACTTTCTTGATGTCGAGCTTGAAGTTGATTGCGCTGATGATGCCGTCGCCGAACTGCTCATGCACCAATGCCTTCAGCGTTGTGCCGTAGACCTGAACCATTTCGTGGAAGCGATAGATCGTCGGGTCACTGGAAACGTCTTCGACATTGCCGCGCAACGGGATGGTTTGCAGTTCGGCGACCGCGCCCCTGTCCAGCCCGAGACGCTCGGCGACTACCTCGGCCACCGCTTCCGGCAATGGGTGCTGACCGAGCAATGCAGCCGTGACATACACCACGCTCAACCCCGTACCTTCTGCAAGCCCTGCCCACGTCAGGTTCTTTGCGGTCTTGGCCTGCAGCACACGTTCAGTCAGATTCTGGCGCGGCGCTCTGGAAATGTTGCTGTGCGGCATAGGTAAACCTCCGGAATGAAATCACATCAATCACAGCATCGGTAACTATCACCATAAGATCCAAGACTGATTTATGATCATCGCCATAATCCTGCCTTATGGTGATGCCGTGCTGTTACGCCATATACGTTATTTGCTGGCAGTCGCCGACCATGGCAATTTCACCCGGGCGGCCGAGGCCCTGCATGTCTCGCAACCGGCGTTGTCGCAACAGATCAGGCAGCTGGAAAGCAGCCTGGGTGTGCAACTGTTCGACCGCACCCGCCGCAGCGTCGTGCCGACCGATGCTGGCCGCGTGTATCTGGACCACGCGCGTCGCTGCCTGCTTGAGCTGGAGGCCGGGAAGCGTGCGCTCAACGATGTCAGCGATCTGTCACGCGGACAATTGCGCCTCGGCGTCACGCCAACCTTCAGTGAATACCTGATAGCGCCGTTGATCGACCGCTTCAGCGCGCTGTATCCCGGCGTAACAATCATCCTCACGGAGCTGCCTCTGGAGCAGATCACCGAGGCATTGATCAGTGACGCGCTCGATCTGGCCATCGGTTTTGCCGGCAGTCATGCCGTCGAGATCGACAGCCAGCCTCTGTTCGATGAGCAACTGTGCCTGGTCATGGCCAAACCTGCCCCCGATAAGCAGCAGACCGCTCTGACACTTGAGGACCTGCAAACGCTTCGCTTTGCCTTGCTCGCCCCCGGATTCGCCACTCGCCAGCTGCTGGATGCCTGGTGCCAGACGCAGAATTTCAAGCCTGCGGTCAACCTGGAGGCGAACTCGATCGCCATTTTGCTCAAGGTTGTTGCCCAGGGGCGTATGGCAACCATTCTTCCCGATGCCATCGTTCGCGAGCAGCACGGGTTGCGCAAAGTTCAGACGATCCCTGCCCTGCCTGGGCGAACGGTTGCGCTGCTGCGGCGTAAAAACGGCTACCAGAGCGCCGCCGCCAACGCTTTTGCCAAACTGGTGAGTAACAGTACGCAAACATGAACCGATGGTCAGACGATCGAAGCTGTTCTCAGCCGCGCACAAAAAAAGAGACCCGAAGGTCTCTTTTTTTATCGCAGGCAACTGACAGACCGTCACTTGGCCTTATAGATGATCCCGGGGCTGCACTGAACCATCTGATAGTGATCCGGCAAACCATTGAGCGCTTCGGAAGCCCCCAGAAACAGGTAACCGCCTGGCTTGAGCGTACCGTGGATGCGCAGCAGGATGTCCTTCTTCACTTCAGCGGAGAAGTAGATGAGTACGTTGCGGCAGAACACGATGTCGAACTTGCCCAGCGAGGCGTAGCTGTCGAGCAGGTTGAACGAGCGGAACTCCACACGGCTCTTGATCGGCGTCTTGACGACCCAGCGACCCGGACTTTTTACATCAAAGAAACGCTGCAGACGATCCGGCGACAAGCCGCGGCCGATAGCCAGGCTGTCGTACTCGCCAGTCTTGCAGTTGTTGAGCATTGCACCAGACAAATCGGTGGCAACAATCTGCACGCCCGATTTGAGCTGGCCCTGATTGGCGCGCTCGAACTCATCGATCGACATCGACAGTGAGTACGGTTCCTGGCCCGATGAGCAGGCCGCCGACCAGATGCGCAGTCGCTGACCAGGGCTGGCCTTGATCTGCTCGGGCAGCACTTTGTTCTTCAGCACTTCGAACGGATAGGTATCGCGAAACCACAGGGTTTCGTTGGTGGTCATCGCATCGACAACCTGTTCGCGCAACCCACTGCGCGGCTGGGTCTGGATGCGCTGAACCAACTCGCCAAGCGACTTGATGCTTTGCTGCTCCATCAGTTTGTTGAGGCGGCTGGACACCAGATACTGCTTGTTTTCCCCAAGCAAGATGCCACAGGCTTTTTCCAGAAATACCCGGAACTGATCAAAATCCAAATTACCCGTAGACAAGGTGCCGCCTCTCAAATCATGTGAATCACCGGGGACGACGCCCCCGGCTGGTTATTCTGCTGCCTTGATCCGCGCAACAACCCTGGCCGCAAGATCATCAGGCCGGAATTTCGCGAGAAAATCATCAGCGCCGACTTTCTTGACCATCGCCTGGTTGAATACCCCGGACAGAGAGGTATGCAAGGTGATGTGCATCTTCTGCATACGCGGGTCATTACGTATCGCAGCTGTAAGGGTATAGCCATCCATCTCCGGCATTTCAATGTCGGAGATCATCATCAGGAACTCTTCTTCCGGTTTTTTACCCTCTTCGACCATTTTGCGCAGGTAATCCAGCGCTTGACGGCCATCGTTCAGGGCAACCACTTCCACACCGACGGTTTCCAGGCAGCGGCTGACCTGCTTGCGGGCCACCGACGAGTCATCGACCGTCAGCACACGCAGCGAAATTGCCTTGTGCTGAACCTCGGCATCGATCACACCGACCGACACTTCTTCGGAAATAGGTGCGACTTCGGCAAGAATCTTCTCGACGTCGATAATTTCCACCAACTGATTATCAACCCGGGTAACTGCGGTCAGGTAATGATCGCGCCCGGTACCTTTGGGTGGTGGATGAATCTCTTCCCAGTTCATGTTGACGATGCGTTCTACAGAATGCACCAGAAAACCCTGAACCTTGGTGTTGTACTCGGTAATGATGACGAAGGAATTGACCAGCGAAATCATGCCCGTGGAACCCGTCGCCATCGCCAGATCCATGATCGGGATCGTACCGCCACGAATATTGGCCACACCCCGGACGATCTTGCTCGATTTGGGCATGATGGTGAGTTTCGGGCATTGCAGTACTTCTTTTACCTTGAAGACGTTGATCCCGTAGAGCTGCTTGCCGTCGAGACGGAACAAGAGCAGCTCCAGGCGATTCTGACCCACCAGCTGAGTTCGCTGGTTTACCGAATCCATTACACCTGCCATGCCGAACCCCCTTACCAAAATGACCGCCGCCCAGACACCAGATCAACAAGCGGCACGGGCTTTGCTATTTATTACCTCATGAACGCAAAGACGACAATTTCTCGACACCTCGCATTAGAAACCCGCAGGCTTCTGTGCGCAATCGCTCTGCTGTGCCTTTGTGGCACGGTGAGCCTTGCTCGCGCAGAGAATTTCACACTGCCTGAACAGCTTATCGGCGTCACCCAAGGGTTTCTTGAGTTCACAGTAGAAGACTATTTGGCAACCAACCAGATTGACGGGCGTCATGACATACAGGTCAAGCAGCTCGACCCGCGTTTACGGATGGGTGCCTGTGACAAGGATTTGACAGCCACACTGGAAAGCCCGCGCCCGGTCGGCCGGGTTACGGTGCGGGTACGCTGCGAAGGTTCTTCGCCCTGGACAGTATTTGTGCCAGCCCAGGTGCTGCTGTATCGCAACGTTGTAACCGTGATGCGCCCGCTGAAACGCGATGCCATCGTTACTGAAGAAGACGTTGCGCTGCGTGAGCGCGACGTGAGCAGCCTGGGCCAGGGATTCCTGGCCTCTCTTGATCAGGCCGTCGGTCAAAAGGTTGTCCGACAAATGGTCATCGACCAGGTCGTCACCCCGGTGGCACTGGAACAGCCACAAATGATTCACAAGGGCGACCAGGTGGTCATCATCGCCCGCAGCGGTTCGCTGGCGGTGCGCATGCCCGGCGAAGCGATGTCCGACGGAGGTTTCAACGAACAGATACGGGTGAAAAACCTTAATTCCCAGCGGGTGATCAAAGCGAATGTCACCGGCCCAGGGCAGGTGGAAGTGGCCATGTAATGCATTGATGCTGGCGCACAGGGTGTGTTTTTTTTAGACTGCGGGGAATATCCGACGGTGAAAAGCGTCTATTGGGAAGCTTTCTCACAATCGGCCTAAAGTTTGATAGGGGTTGGCCGAAAACAAGGCAAGCGTCCAAACACCCAGAGGTTTTTTCAATCATGGTCATAGATTTCAGTCGCCTTAACAATTCACAGTCTGTTGCCGGTACATCACGTACCAGCGCCAGCAAAGACACCGTCAAAACCGATGCGCCAGCCCCTGCAGCCACCGCAGGTGTCAAAAGCACCGGGGAAACTTTTTCTTTGAGCAGTGAGGCTCAACAGTTGCAGAAAATCACGGACAAGCTGACCGATCTGCCAACCGTCAATAGTGCTCGCGTTGCCGAGCTCAAGCAGGCCATCGCCGACGGTAGTTACACAGTGGACAGCAACCGTGTCGCCAGCAAACTGTTGAATTTCGAAACCCAACGCTAAGCCAAGGCTGGCGCTGGATATTCTGGACGCTTAAAAACCAGAGCATGCGATGCAAGACACTACTTTGTTGCAGATGATCACTGACGACATGGTTTCGGCCCGACAGCTTCTAGAGCTGCTGCAGGCCGAATCCCTGATTCTTCACGGCCGCGACATGGGCGAGATGGAGCAGGTGCTGGCGCAGAAACAGGCGCTGGTCATTCTTCTCGATCAACATGGGCGCAAACGTAGCCAAGTGCTTGCGGGCACGGGGCTGCCAGCCAATCGCAGTGGTCTCCAGCAACTGGCCAGCCAGTCGGATGTCGGCGAGCAATTGCTGATGGCCGGTGACGAACTGAATGCGTTGATCAATGAATGCCAGACGCTGAACGAGCAGAATGGTAGTCTGATCCAGCTGCAACAGATCAGCACGGCTCATCAGCTTCGCATACTGAACGGCGGTGAGACGCCCACGCTCTATGACAGTCGCGGATCAACTGCGCTTAGAGCAAAACCACGCCCTCTGAGTCAGGCGTAACTTCCTGTATCAAGGTTTCGTGCGTAGTGGCAGAATGCCTGTTGTTGCGTTGCCGTAGTATTTTGCCTGGAGATTCAAGAACGTGAATGGCTCAAGCGCGGACGATGCTCCGCAGCCCCCGAAGGTCCTCAACACACCTTTGGAAATTGCCGCTAACCTGCGGTTGCTACTCGAGAGTCATGATCCTCTGATCATTACCTTCCATGAGCGTGCCCAACGCTTTCAGAGCTACCTGCTTGAAGTCGACCGTGACAGCAACGTCATGGCGCTCGACGAAATGATCCCCCGTGATGGCGAACGCTTTTTAAGTAATGGCGAGTCTTTCCGCGTCGAAGGTTTTCACGACGGCGTGCGTATCGCCTGGGAAAGCTCGTCTCAGATGGAGATTGTCGATACCGACGGGCAGCGCCTGTACCGCGGACCGCTGCCTGAAGAAGTGATTTACCACCAGCGGCGCAACGCATTTCGTGCAGCGCTGAAGCTGGCACAGCTGGTCGACATCGAGATCGGCGGCGACCGTTTGAAATCCCCTCTGACCGGCAAACTGCTGGACATCTCTGCAACCGGTTGCAAACTGCGCTTTGAAGGCGATGTGTCCGAGCGCATGCAGTTGGGCCAGGTATACGAACGCTTTATTGCGAAGTTGCCATTCGGAGCAATGACAGCCCCGGTCGAGCTGCGTTATCTGCACTTCGAGGAAAGATTCCACACCACCTTTGCCGGCGTGCGCTTCCACAACATGAGTGGGCTTGTGCAGCGTCAGGTAGAGCGTTTCGTCTATCAGTTGCAGCGTGAAGCTCGCCGCTTCGACAAAGACGACGACTTCTGATCCCCGCTTCTGCTTGCTGGTGATTGCGGCAACCTGCCGCAATCACACCGTAATCCCCTGCTCTGCCCCCCGCTACACTCAAGCCTTCCAGGTCTCGCTTTCACGCTCGCGTTCGTGCTCTTCAGCTTCGGCTGTTTCCGTGCCCGCGACCGGCTCGGCCTGTGCCTCGGTTTCTGCGTCGGCGTCGGCCACCACCTCAGACTCAGGTTCGGACTCCGGCTCGACGGTGGTCTGCATCTGCTCCTGAACCACCTGCTCATCGACACGCGGGTCCAGTGCAACCACCAGCGGCGAGCTGGACATGCTGTCCGGCATCGCGACGTGATGCAGCGGTGCGTTTTCGACCTGATGCAAATGGGTAACGGCCTTGGGTCTGATCAGCAGCACCAGAATCACCCCGGCACCACAGACGAACGCATACAGCATGTGGCCGCCAAACAGCTTCATGACCACGCCGGCAGCCAACGGGCCGATACTCGCGCCGATGCCATAGGTCATCAGCAACATGGCCGTCAGCGACACCCGGCGTTCGGCCTCGACGTGGTCATTGGCAAATGCCACCGCCAGTGGATAGAGGCAGAACTGCATCAGCGAGGCGAGAAAGCCGACGCCGAACAGGACTTCGACCGGCACACTCGGAAACACCGCCAGCGGCAATGACGCCACCACCAGTGCAGCGGCAAAGATGCGCATCAGTACGGATCGGTCATAGCGGTCGGACAGCAGCCCCAATGGCCACTGCACCAGAAACCCGGCCAGAATGCAGCAGCCCATGAACAGACCGACCTGCTCGGTGGACAGCCCCTGTTCGGCGGCGTAAACCGGTGCCAGACCGTAGAACGAACCGATGATCAGCCCGGCACCCAACACCGCCGTCAGCGACTGCGGCACACGCTTCATGAAGAAGAGCGGCTCCAGCGGTGCCGGGTGCAACGGTGCGGGGTGAATTGCCCGGGTCATGGCGACCGGCACAAGACACAGCGCGAAGCACAATGCCACCAGCATCAGCAGCTCAGGGCCCAGTTGCGGGTGGACCACCAGTACCAGTTGCCCCAGCACCAGGCCCAGATAGGACGCAATCATGTAACCGCTGAACACCATGCCGCGCTGTTTCGCGGCGGCCTGCTCGTTCAGCCAGCTCTCGATGACCATGTATTGGCACATCATGCCCAGACCGACAATCACCCGCAGTACCAGCCAGGCGGGCAACCAGCTGATCAGGCCATGCCCTAGCACCGCAGCACCGACGATACCGGCGCAGGTGGCATAGGCCCGAATATGACCGACACGGCCGATCAGACGGTGACCGATCTTGCCCCCCAGGACCAGACCGAAATAGTTGGCGGCCATCAGCGCACCGACCCACAGACTGTCGACCTGGTCGGCCGCCAGGCGCAGGGCCAGATAAGTGCTCAGCAGACCTGAGCCGATCAACATCATCAACGAGGCAAAATAAAGCGCTCGAAAGGACTTCCAGATTTGGCGCATCAACTTTCCAAAAATAGGGAGTCGCCCGACCGGGCGAGCCCAACACTGCGATTCTTAAACCTGAGCAGCCAGAACGCGCCGTTCCCAGGGGGTTATCTCGTCAAAAAAACTGGTCAGTTCCAGGGTCTTCGACGCGATGTAGCCTTCGATGAATTCATGACCAAACAGTTCCTTGGCCAACTGACTGCTTTTCAGACGCTCCAGAGCGGCGTGCAGGGTACACGGCAATGACAATTCTTCCGGCACCTCAATCTCGCCTTGCATGGGCGGGGTGGGTTCCAGCTTTTGCTCGATGCCATGCAGCCCGGCCGCCAGGCTTGCGGCGATGGCCAGATAAGGATTGGCGTCGGCGCCTGGCAAACGGTTCTCCACCCTTCGAGCCGCCGCTGCACTCGACGGGATGCGCAGGCCGGCTGCGCGATTGTCGTAGGACCAGCAGGCGTTATTGGGCGAAGCATAGGGTTGGCACAGGCGCTGATAGGAATTCACATTGGGCGCGAACAGCGCGGTGAAGTCAGCCATGCAGACCTGCTGACCCGCGATAAAGTGACGAAACGTGTCAGTCGGCTGGCCATCTGCGTCACTGAAGACGTTTACCCCGGAGTCTATTGCCACCACGCTCTGATGAAGATGCATCGAACTGCCCGCCGTGTGCGCGAGCGGCTTGGCCATGCAGACCACAATAAGCCCGTGCTTGAGCGCGACTTCCTTGAGCAGGTGCTTGAACAGAAAGGTCTGGTCGGCGAGCAGCAGCGGGTCGCCATGCAGCAGGTTGATCTCGAACTGGCTGACGCCCATTTCGTGCATCACCGTGTCCCGCGGCAGGCCCAACGCCGCCATGCAGGCGTATACCTCGGCGAAAAAAGGCCGCAAGCCATTGTTCGAGCTGATACTGAACGCTGAATGCCCCTGCTCGCGTCGTCCGTCCAGCCCTGTCGGCGGCACGAACGGATACAGCGGCTCGGGGTTGGGCGCGAAGACAAAGAACTCGAGTTCAGTGGCCACAACCGGGGCCAGCCCACGTGCGGCATAGCGGGCAATGACGGCCTTGAGCTGGCTGCGCGTCGAGAGCATGCAACGCTCGCCGCTCAACTCCTCCGCATCGCAGATGGCCAGGGCGCGCGGTTGCTCGCTCCAGGGCAGACGATGGACCTGCTGCGGATCGCTGAGCAGCGCGAGGTCGCCATCATCGCTACCGTAAAACCGTGACGGCGGGTACCCGCCCATGATGCATTGCAGCAACACACCCCGCGCAAGCTGCAATCGCCTGCCCTGCAGAAAACCGGCAGCGGTCATCACCTTGCCGCGTGGCACGCCGTTCAGGTCCGGGGTCACACACTCCACTTCATCAATGCCCATCAGCAGCTGTGCCAGCGGATGGGGGTCATTGCGTGTCATGGTTCATTCCTTTGTCGTGGGCCAGGCCGCTCGGCGGCAACCCGTACAAAATACGCAGCGGGCGTTCGGGATATCAAGCACTGAAACACCTTCGTGAGAAGGATCACTACCCGACCTCTACCTGATCCGGCAAAAGCGGTCTTGGCCGGGTTCTTGCTGTGTACCCCGGTCACAACAGTTCGACTGTCATTTTTATGTCAATGGCAACGCCTTTGCCGGAAGCCCTTGAAGCAGATGCCCTTTCGAACAGCAATCGGATAAAACACGAGCAGAGAACCCTCCATGAGCGCACCGATTCCAGTAACTCGTCCTCTGTTACCGCCTCTGGAGGAGTTCATTCCCTACCTCGAACACATATGGGAAAGCCGCCAGCTCACCAATGGCGGTCCGTTTCACCAGCAGCTTGAAAAGGAGCTGGCCGAGTACCTGGGCGTGCAGCATCTCTCGCTGTTTTCCAATGGCACGCTGGCGCTGATGACCGCCATTCAGGCGCTGCGCATCAAGGGCGAAGTCATCACCACGCCCTACTCGTTCGTGGCAACCGCCCATTCGCTGCTCTGGAACAGCCTGACGCCGGTGTTTGTCGACATCGACCCGGGTACTTATAACCTGGACCCGGAGCGCATTGAAGAAGCCATCACTCCGGCTACCACGGCGATCATGCCCGTACACTGCTACGGCATCCCGTGTGACGTCGACCGCATTCAGCAGATCGCCGATCGCTATGGCTTGAAGGTCATCTACGATGCCGCCCATGCGTTCGGTGTCCAGCATCGCGGGCAAAGCCTGCTGAATCACGGGGATCTGTCGGTGCTGAGCTTTCACGCCACCAAGGTGTTCAACACCTTCGAAGGCGGGGCCATCATCAGTCCGGATGCCAAGACCAAGCAACGCATCGATTACCTGAAGAACTTCGGCTTTGCTGACGAAGTGACCGTAGTCGCGCCGGGAATCAACGGCAAGATGAGTGAGATCAACGCTGCGTTCGGTCTGCTTCAGTTGAAGTACATCGACGAAGCGCTCTTGAAACGGCAACGTATCGATGAACGCTATCGCGATGCGCTGGCAACGGTGCCGGGGCTGAAAATTCTCTGGAAAAGCACCGAAAAACACAATTACTCGTACTTCCCGGTGCTGGTCACCGAAGACTTCGCGATTTCCCGCGATGACCTTTATCAGCGGTTCCGCGACCACAACATCCTGGCGCGCCGTTACTTTTACCCGCTCATTTCCACATTCCCGATGTACCGGGGCCTTGACTCGGCAAAACCCGATCGCCTGCGTGTCGCGACCGGTCTGTCCAGTCAGATCCTGTGCCTGCCGATCTACGACAGCCTGACGGATGAAGCCTTCGACAGCATCATTGATGTGATCGTCAAAGCCAGTAAAGAGAACTGCTAATGCGAACGTGCCCGGTCTGCTCCTGTCGTTTCCCGAACTTCTATCCGCTGGGTAGAAGCCATCTGGAAATCCTCCACCGCCTGAACGTCCACTACTGCATCGAAGACTTCGAAACCCTTAACGTCGGGCAATACAGCTGCCCCGAATGCATGGCGTCGGACCGCGACCGGCTTTACGCGCTGTTTGCCATGAACATGCTCGACAACCCGCCGGGCAAACCGTTGCGTATCCTCGATATCGCGCCAGCAGTGGTGCTCTCGAAGTTTCTGCGCAGCCTGCCCAACGCCCGATATCGCTCGGCCGACCTGTTCTCGCCGCTGGCTGATGACGTGGTCGATATCATGGACATGCACATGTATGCCGACGAGTCCTTCGATTTCATCGTGTGCTCGCACGTACTTGAGCACGTACCTGATGACCGCAAGGCCATGTCCGAGCTGTTTCGGGTACTGGCCAAAGGCGGCTCTGCCATCCTGATGGTGCCGATTCTGCTGACCGCCACCGAAACCGAAGAAGACCCGGACGAGCCAAGCGTCGATGAGCGCTGGGCGCGCTTCGGCCAGGACGATCATGTGCGGATGTATGCCAGGCAAGACTTCCAGTCCCGTTTGACGCAGGCCGGTTTCGACGTGAAGGCCCTCGGCTCGCAGGCATTCGGTGAAGGCGTCTTCAAGCAGCACGGCATTACGGAACAGTCGGTTTTGTATATAGGCCAAAAAAGCTGACGACAACTGCAGATCATGGACGCCGACTGCGTTGCCCGGTTGGTTTTTAAAACTTTTTCAAAAGTGGTATTGCGATGAGTTCTTCACGCCTGGTCAGTATTGTCATCCCCGCTTACAAACCGGCTTTCTTCGAAGCAGCGCTTGCCAGCGCGCTGCGCCAGAACCACGACGACATCGAGATCATCATTACCGACGACTGCCGTGACGATGGCATCAAGGCTATTGTCGAAAAGCTCAGCCCGGACAGCCGCTGGCCCATTCACTATTTCAAAAACGCAACGCCGCTGGGCGAACCTCACAACATCGCACACGCCATAGCGCGTGCGCAGGGTGAGTACATCAAGTTTCTCTACGACGATGACATCCTTCTCCCGGACTGCGTGCGCCTGATGTTCGATGTCATGCACGACAGCCCTGATATCAAAGTGGTGTCCGCGACCAGAAAGAGGATCGACGCCAACGGCACTCTGCTGGCAGACAACCTCTACACGGCCTACCCATTCGGCAAAAACGTCGTTCTGGACGGTCCGGAGCTGGTGTCCTTTCTGGCCAGTCACCCGATCAACTTCGTCGGCGAGCCCAGTGCAGTCATGTGTCGTCGCGAAGACCTGCTGGTATTCGGGCAGGACATCATGTCTCTGCAACAGGTGCTGATCTGGGGGCTGGGTGATTTGGCCATGTACGCAAAGCTCTTGCGTCATGGCAACCTGGCGATGCTCGCCCGCCCGCTGTCCTATTTTCGGGTGTCGGATCAGCAGAGCAGCGAGGCATTCAGAAAAGACCCGACCCTGCCTCGCGAAGGTCACGCCAACTTCAGGCGTATTCCCACAGAGCTGGGCTGGGTAAGGCCTGACGAGCTCAATGGCAAGGTCAAGGTTGCTCCGCTGTCACAACGCGACAATATTCAGGAAATGGACCTGCTGGCCTACTTCGACAGAAGGCCTGAAGCTACTGTTCGAAATACCCGTGTCGCTGGCTGGCTCGGTCAGCGCAGACCTACGCCAGCCCAGCATGCGTTGCTCAACGAGCACCTGCAACAACACAACGGCGGCCCTGCTATTGCTATTGTCGTGTCGGATTTCAATCAGCAGCCCGAGAGCGTGCTGAGCACGCTGCAAAGCCTGGCGTCCGACGCGCCGCTGCTCGACAAGCTCAAGGTGTTTGTCCTTGCCGACTACGACCGGGATCAGCAGACGCCGCTGCAAGCGCAACTGCCCTGGCGGGATGCCAGCGTGGAAAACCGTGCGACGGTCATCAACGCGCTGATGCAGGAAAACGATCAAGCGTGGTGGATCCTGGTCGACGCTGGCACGACGTTCACCTCGAGCGGCCTGCTGTGCGCCGTCATGAAAATGATCGAAACGCCCGAAGCCTGCGCAGTGTTCGGCGACGAAGTGACCCTGCATGCGCAGGCAGGCGCGCATCTGGCCTTTCGCCCGGACTTCAGCCTGGATTACCTGCTGACCTGCCCGGCGGCAACCAGCCGCAACTGGCTGTTCAATCGTGAAAAAGCTCTGGAGGTGGGCGGCTTCGACCCAGCACACGCGCAGGCCATTGAACTCGACCTGATCCTGCGCATGATCGAGGGTCCGGGCTATACCGAATTTGCGCACTCTTGCGAGCCGATGATCATCTCGCCCTTATGGCAGGCACAGGAGAACTACGATCAGGCGCGCACCGTGCAACGGCATCTGCACGTGCGTGGCTACGCAGGCAGTAAGGTGCATGCGCTGGAGTCGGGACTTTACCGGATCGATTACGGCCATGCCGATCAGCCTCTGGTCTCCATTCTCGTTACCTCGCAGGATCAGCTCGAAACGCTGCTGCCCTGCGTAGAGAGCATTCTGGAAAACACGACGTATCCGCACTATGAAATTCTGATCTGCGACAACAACAGCCAGTCGGCACAGACCACGCAATGGCTGGCGACCATCGAGTCGATGCAGTCGGAACGGATCCGCATCGTCCGCCATGAACAGGCACTGAGCCCCTCGGCGCTGCTCAACTCCGCAGCAGAACACGCGCTGGGCGACTATCTTGTGATGCTCGACAGCCACGCCCTGATCATCCAGCAGGACTGGCTCAACCACCTGCTCAACCACGCACTGCGCCCTGAAGTGGGCGTTGTCGGCGCGAAACTCATTTCGACGGATGGCAATGTCGTGCAGGCCGGCATCATCATAGGCCTCAACGGCACCGCTGCGACTGTCACTGCCAGCGACATCGCAGGGTCTGCGAGCGATGCGCAACGTCTGGAAACAGACCAGAACTACAGCGCGGTCAGCGGCTCCTGCCTGATGATTCGCAAGTCCGTGCATGAAGAGGTGCAAGGCCTGGACGAACACTTGTTCCCCCTGCACTTCAATGACGTTGACCTGTGCCTGAAGGCGCGCAGCACCGGGCATCTGGTCGTCTGGACACCGCACGCCATCGTTGCGCTGCGCCCGAACAACGCACAGAGCGACGCTGAAGCACTGGATTTCGCGACGCGCGCGCTCTACCACCGCTGGCTGCATTACATGGCCTGGGACCCTGCATACAACAAGAACCTGATGCTGACTGACAGTTTCGTCGCCCAGAGCAACCCGCAGTTGAGCTGGCGGCCGTTGACCCACCGTCCACTGCCGGTGGTCCTTGCTCTGCCCTGCAATCATGCGGCTGCCGGCAATCGCATCAGCACCGCGCTGCAAAGCCTGAGCGCCGAGCGCGAGGCAGACGGCATCATCAGCCATGCGCCGCTTCCATTCGTGGAAATTGCCAGGCTCAGCCCGGATGCAGTGGTCATCCAGGGGCCGATAGATGAAAGCCTGATTGCCAGCATCAACGCGATCAAGGACCACACCAACGCCTGGGTGGCCTACGACCTGCCGCACTACCCGGCGTACGCTGAAATCGACAAGAGCGCTGCGCCACTCGCTACAGTGCAGGCTTCCCTGCGCCACGGGCTGGCGCGGGCAGATCTGATCACCGTCCCCACAACAGCACTGGCGGAGCTGCTAGAGGGCTCACACCTCAACATTCAGGTGGTTGAAACCCGACTTGCGCCTGATCCGTGGCGCAATCTGCGAAGCCAGCGCCAGACTCGTCCCAGACCTCGTGTAGGTTGGGTAGGCACGGCGACAGAAACAGGCGACCTGCTGATTCTGTCAGAAGTCATCAAGGCGCTGGCAGACCGTGTGGAGTGGGTCATCATGGGACCTTGCACGCGCTGGCTACGCCCTTACATTCATGAACTGCGTTCGCCCGTGGAGGGCACCTTGTTCCCCGAGGCGTTGGCCAGTCTGAATCTGGATCTGGTAGTGGTGCCGGCCGAGTCGAATCTGATCAACCGGAGCAAAAGCCCGGTGGCCTTGCTGGAGTTTGGTGCCTGCGGTTTTCCGGTCATTTGCAGTGATGTGCTCAGCGTGCCTGAAGACCTGCCCGTCACTCGGGTGGAAAACGAAACCAATGCCTGGGTCAGTGCCATCGAGCAACACATTGACCAGTTGGATGAGTGCGCACGCAAGGGCGATGCCTTGAGGCAGGCAGTCATCGATAACTGGATGCTTGAGGCCGATCACTTGCAAGCCTGGCGCGATGCCTGGCTGAAGGGCTGATCAGGGAAGGATTCAAACCGACAACAAGCTCTGCGTCCGGGCGGTGACGCAGAGCGATGATGTTTACCAGCGTATGACGCACGCCCCCCACGAATAGCCCACCCCGAACCCGACCGCAGCAACCCGGTCGCCCGGTTTCAGCGTACCCCGGTTCAAGGATTCCTTCAGCGCAATGGGAATGGTGCACGACACCGTATTGCCACAGTGCTGGAAGGCAGAAACGAACTTCTCGACCGGCAACTTCAAACGCCGACGCAGGGCATCCAGCATGAAGTGGTTGGCCTGATGAAACACGAACAGATCGACATCGGCTACACCCAGTTCGTCATCGAACAACGACGCGAACAACTGCGGTACGCGGGTCATGGAAAACTCGAAAATCGCCGGGCCATTCATGTACAGGTGTGCATCGGTACGCACACTGCCGCCGTCATCCTGATACTCGGCAGGCTGAAGGTTTTCCGCCGAGGGTCTTCGCGCACCGCCAATCGGGACCATCAGGTTTTCCGCCCCGGAGCCATCACTGCCATAACGAAAACGCTCCAGGAAAGGCCCGCCCTCGGTCGCGCTGAGCAGGGTCACGGCCGCGGCATCACCGAACAGGGTACGAACACTTTTATCCTGCGGATGAATGTAGCGGCTGTAGGTTTCCGCCGTCACCAGTAACACATTCCGGCATTGCCCTGACTCGATCAGCCCTTTGGCGATGCCAAGTCCGTAAATGTAGCCTGAACAGCCCTGATTGAAATCGAAGGCGGCGCAGTGGGTGGGGAGCTGCAAGCGGTGCTGCAGAATGCAGGCGGTGGCGGGCAATACATAATCCGGGCTTTGCGTGCAGTAAATCAACGCGTCTACTTCGCTGCGCTGAATATCTCCGTTGAGAAACAACTTCTCGCAGGCGCGGTACGCAAGGTCGGACGCAGTTTCATCCTTGTCGACGATACGCCGCTCGCCAATACCGGTCTTCGAGAAGATTTTCTCGACATCCCACTCGGGAAATTCGCGCGCCAGTGTTTCATTGTCTAGCGAATGAGCAGGCAGTTCATATTCTATGTTCACGATCCTGGCATGAGCGCCCATGAGCGTTACCCCGATATGCGTGTGGCAGGTACACCGAATACTGTAGTGCCAGCGGCTACATTGCGTATTGCAACGCTACCCGCTCCGACCACAGCCTGTTTGCCGATCCTTACCTTTGGCAGGACGCTGGCATGCGTCCCCATGAAAACACCTTCCTCCAGCACGACACCGCCAGTGATATCGCAATGCCCGCTCAAGGTGGAGAAGTCGCCGATGTCTGCGTCATGCCCCACCAGACAGCCAATATTGAGGGTTACAAATGCGCCGATGCGAAGATCGACCGTGAGCACCGTTGAAGGACAGATCACCGCACCCTGACCAATGGAAACATTTTCGCCAATGATGACCGAAGGGTGAATGAGGGTGAAAAATTGCGCGCCCCTGGCGAGGAGTTTTTCCACAACCAGGCGCTTGCCGCTCGGGTCGCCGATCGCACAGACCAGATACTCTTCAGGCTTTGGCTGGTAGCCATCCACCGTCGAAACGACAGGCGGATAATGCTCGAAGCGTTCGGTCGAGCCGGGGCCGTCATTGATGAATCCGGCGATAAGCCATCCAGGGTTCTTCTCTACCCAATCGGTCAGCCACGCATGCACTTCACGGCCGAAAGCACCGGCACCTACGATGAGCAATCTATTGGCATTCATTGCGCCAGGTATCCTCCATCCACAACCATCGATGTTCCGGTCACCCAGCGAGCCGCCGGAGACAACAGGTAATTGACCGCATAGGCTATGTCCAGCGGCTCACCAAACCCCAGCGGGTGCTTCTGCTCAACCACGGCCATGGAATCGATACCGACCAGATCTTCAAGCTTGCGGGTCATTTCGGTTCGCACTATGCCCGGCGCAATGGCATTGACCCTTATTCCGTCTCTGGCCAGTTCAAGTGCCGCAGCGCGGACCATCGATTCCACTGCGCCTTTACTGGCGCAGTAGGCCATCAGGGAAGGCTGGGCGGCCTGAGCCATCACCGATGAAAGCAGAACGATACTGGCCCCTTGAACGAAGACCCCTTTCTGCCTGAATGACTTTATCAGCGAAAAGCCAGAGGTCACGTTGGTGGCAAATACCGTTTCCCATTGCTCGATTGCCAGGGCTCGAATCGGTAGCGGCATCTGTACACCGGCGGCATGCACCAGCCCGTCGAAGGGCGCGTAGGTCCTGGCCAGGGTTTTCATCCAGGCCGGGACAGCATGCCCGTCAAGCAAATCGAAAGGCTCGACCCCGTGACCTTCACCGTGAAGCTGGCACCTTGTCGCTTCAAGCCGCTCGGTGTTTCTGGCAACCAGCACCACCCGGGCGCCCTGCTGACTCAGCCATATCGCAACCTGGCTGCCGATGCCGGAAGAGGCACCTGTGACCATGATCAATTTGCCGCTCAATGAAAACGGATTACTCACCACCCAACGTTCCTCTTCCGGGCTGACCGGCACCGCCTGGAAAGCCCCTGATCGCTTATGACTCTGTAACGAGACCGATGACGTCATCCACACTCTTGCAAGCGTTGAGACGGTTGGCCGAGAGGTTCTTGTCCAGTTTTTCATTCGCAAGCGACATGAAGGTCAGGACCGCAATGGAGTCCCAATCCAGACTTTGTCCTTTGCTCAAGGTGCCTTCGTCTGCTTCCATCGCTTCTTCGATCAGCCTGAGTACTGTGTCTTCCATCTCGATGCTCCCGGACAGCCTGCTATTGGATTAAAACGCTGCGCGGACCAAAGCCGGCGCCTGACAGGACGTTAGCAATAATCGAACCAAGCCATTGAGCATACGGGGAAGCCCCTGTTACCGGGCTGGACAGGGGCAAAAGGCAGGCATTGAGGACACCAAAGTCAAAAACATGACAGGCTTACCGACAACGGGATAACGCAAGTGCGCGGCACCGCGTCAATATAATGCTGGTGCGCGGTTGTCTCATATTTCGCAGCAATTGCAGTTCGGGTTTCAGGGCAGATAAATGCTGAACATTGCCCCGCCCAGCACGCCGCCGTTGGCGATTTCGATTCGCCCGCGCATGCCGTTGCGCACATGCAGCCGGGCAATGTGCGCAGCAAAGTACAAGCCCAGGCCGGTACTGCCACTGCCCTGATTGATGCCCTGCACGTATTCGGTTTGACGCTCGATCAGATACGCCGGGTAACCGGGACCATCGTCATTGAGGGTGATCTTCAACTGACCGCCTTCTTCACCGATGCTGATCACGATCTGCTCGCGGGCAAAGCCGATGGCATTGACGATGATATTGCCGACCACCGAGCCCACCAGTTCACGGTCAAAAAAGCCCAAGGGGCTCATGTCATCGATTTCATAGCTCGCGGCGATACCGCGGCTGGCCAGCACGTCCTGATGGTGCGCCAACTGCGCTTCGATGAAGTCGTCCAGTTCATGGTAATCCGGACGCAACGGCAACTGGTTGACACCGAGTTTGTAAAGGCCAAGCAACTGCACGAGCATGCCGTTGAGGTTGGCGAACTCATAGTCGATGACGCCCTGTTCCGGCATGTCACGCTGCTGACCGGAAAGCTTCGCCAGCCACTCGCTGTGCGCCTGTGTCAGGGTCGCCAGCGAGTTTTTCATGTCATGTACGGTGGAGGCGATCACCATGGAAAAGTCGAGGCCCTGCTCTGTCTCTTCACTCATGCGCCAAACGCCCTCTCCCTGAGTTTCTGGTAACGCTCATAACGCGGATCACTTTCCGGAATCTTGCCCAGCACGGTCAGGCTGGCACGGCACTCGTCAATGCCGGCTTGCCCGAGGTTCTGCCCCGGATGAAGCAGCGACTGCACCATGTTCAGCACAATACTGATGTTCTTCGGCTGCAAGCCCAGGGCGCTGCGGAAAAACGCCTGTGCCTCGGTGAGGTTGCCGGCCTTGTAACTGCGCACGCCTTGCAGGTTGAAATCGACGGCAGCCTTGCTGGCTCCCAGAATCGCGGGATCGTCGGTCATGCTGGCGACGCTTTTCATCACCGCCGGATCATCGCCATAGGCTTCAGCACAGCTCTTCAAAACACTGGCACCCGCTTCTTCCTGGCCCAGTTTCTTGAGCTGCGCAGCCACCATCAGGGCGGCATCGGCGCTGAGCACCTGCTCCATGCCATCGAGCCTGGCCATCGCCTGCTCGGTGAGCTTGGCTGCGGTTTCCGGGTCCGAGTGCTGCAGGCTGGCAGCCTTCATCAGCCGGGTGCGCACTTGCAGACCTTCGTCATCGGTGTGTTCCTTGGCAACGTCGACAAGGGCGTTGTTGATCTCGACACGCGTGCGCGCATCCAGCCCCTGCTCGCCGCCCTTGCTGATCAGAGCATGTGCCAGACCCAGATTGGTTTCCGGGTCTTTGAAGCGCGAATGCTGGCCTTGGGAAACCGCCTGGCGATAGGCTTTCGAGGCACTTTCAAAATCCTCGTTGCCCAGCGCCAGCTTGCCCAGCAGCTTCTGTCGACGGACTGCCAGCGGCGACAGGCGCACGGCGCTTTCCAGCACCGTCTGCGCCCGTTTGGCATCGCCAAGCGCCACCAGCACATCAGCCAGGCCGTCGAACAGCGCCGGCATGGCCGGAAACGCCTTGATTGCCTGTTCATAGACGGCCTGCGCTTCGGCGGTCTTGCCGCGCTTGAGCAGCAGACTGCCCAATGCGCCATAAGCCCACGGCGTGGCACGATCAGCCAGAATGGTCTTGAGAAAGGCTTCCAGTGGCTCGTTCTGCTTCAGGTCCCGCAAGGCATCCGCCTTGTAGCGCAAGCACAACGGTGCATAACGCGGGTCCTGCTCGATCAGCTTGTTGCACGCGGCCAGTACCTCGGCCGGTTTGCGCCGGTCGAGGGCCTGCAGAATCGGCTTGAGAAGGGTCTTGCGCTGTACCAGCTTTTCCAGGCGCTGGGCCAGCCCGGCACGGTTGAACGGCTTGGTCAGGTAACCGTCCGGCTCCCACTCAAGCGCACTCATGACCATCGCCTGACTGTTTTCGGCGGTGACCATGATGAACACGCTTTCGTAGCTCAGCAGCCGCTCGATCATCAAGTCTTCCAGCACCTGCTGGCCATTCTTGCGGCCATCACCCAGGTTGAAGTCGTGCAATACGAAGTCATAGCGCTTTTGCGAGCACATGCGCAGCGCCTGCTCGCCGGTGTCGGCGGTATCCACTTCCTTGACGCCCAGTTCACGCAGCATCGACCGCACTGAACTGCGAAAGTCAGAGAAGTCATCAACGATAAGAAAGCTTTTTTGGTTGTACGCCAGCATCCGGATTCCTGCACAGGAGAGGGTGAAAATATGAGACCCACGGCCTGAAAACCACTCAGACCCGACTCGGCAGCCCATTTTTCAGGACGCACATAATAACTGATGGCAACATGCCATAACACAGTTCGCCGTTACCGCCGTCCCCGCAACAAGCCACGCGGTTCAGGGCAACACTCAGTTTTTCGACCATACGGGCAGAAACTGTAGAACGAACATCAACTTCGCGCATTGTCCGGGCGGCAGGCATGCAGAAATTTTGCGGGCTGGATCGTAATTGCGGGAGCAGGAAGGGAGTTTCGGGGAGGCTCGTCACCTATCGCTCATGCCTGCGCGCGGCGCGGGCATGAGCAGATGTTTCAGGCAGGTTTACACCCAGCCATCGTTCTTCTTGCGGCCCTTGGTCAGCGCCGGAAGGATCAGACCCACCAGCAGGCCTGCACCGGCAATGCTGCCGCCATAAACCATGTAGCGCATCATTACCTGCTTGTTCTCGTCGCCGAGCCGCGCCTGAGTGGCACGCAATTCGGCCTGAGAATCGGCCAGTTGATCGTTGAGGGTCTTGGTGCGGGCTTCCAGTTCGTCGACCAGTTTCTTGCGCGCATCAAGGGTCTCTTGCATGCCTTGCACGCGGGTCTTCCAGGTATTGTCGATGCCTGCCAGTTGATCGGTCAGCTCGGTGACCTGCTGGGTCAATTGCGGCACACGTTCGGCCTGACCAGGCACCTCCTGCAGGTCAGTGCTGGGAATCCACACTGTGGAACCGCCTTCGCCGCGCACCTGGCTGAACTTGCCCGAGGAGCTGAGCAGCTCGACCTTCTGCCCGGATTTCAGCGTCCCCACAATCCGATGATCATCGGTTGGTCCGCTGCGTACGTAGGTGGTGAGGCTGTCGCTGACCCAGCGATCGCTGCCTGCGGCCTGCGCGTTGCCAGGAACGACAACGGTCAATGCAGCGCCAAACAGGCCTGCGCCGAGCAAGCGACGCGAAACAGCGAACAGGCCAGGGGCTCGGGAAAGAAGTGCGGAGAAATGACGAGACATGGCGATAATTATCTTTATCTGAAATGAAAATAAAGCCTCGTTTAACGGGCCGGCTAAGGATGGGAGCGGCAGGCGATCAAAGGTTTTGCAACTCCTGCCCGGACGGAATGTCTGCCTATCAGGCGCGCTTAAAAAGCACCTGATGATCCCTTTCGTGCAGGCCGTCCAGAAAGTCCATCAGCTAACAGACTCCGTTAACGGGGTCAGGTTCACTATTGCCCGTTGTACGCGTCAAAATTCAGCCGCACGGTCATGCCGGGCAAGTGCCTGCTTTCAAAAGAATTCGCTTGCCGATTCAATCCTGCGATGGCGCACAAAGGCTCAAACAGGGGACGTCTGCGGTCCGGCGTTTGCTTTCCCGGCCAAGTGCTGTAGAAAAGGCTCCACAGGGGTGAATGTTCTCAATGTTCACCATCCTGATGCTCGACTGCATCGCTCTAATGGAAAATAGAATGATCCCAAGACAAGTGATTAACGCCACCGTAAGCCCGAAAGGCAGCCTTGAAACCCTGTCCCAGCGTGAAGTGCAACAACTCAGCGCGGCCGGTTCAGGCAGCACCTACACCCTGTTTCGCCAGTGCGCCCTGGCCATTCTCAACACTGGCGCCCACGTCGATAACGCCAAGACCATTCTTGAGGCGTACGAAAGCTTTGAAGTGCGAATTCATCAGCAGGACCGCGGTGTGCGCCTGGAGCTGCTCAACGCTCCGGCCGATGCGTTTGTTGATGGTGAAATGATCGCCAGCACCCGCGAGATGCTGTTCAGCGCCCTGCGTGACATCGTTTACACCGAAAGCGAACTGGACAGCCAGCGCATCGACCTGAGCAATTCTCAGGGCATCACCGATTACGTGTTCCACCTGCTGCGCAATGCCCGCACGCTGCGCGCTGGCGTAGAGCCGAAGATGGTGGTGTGCTGGGGTGGTCACTCGATCAACACTGAAGAATACAAATACACCAAGAAAGTCGGCCATGAACTGGGCCTGCGCAGCCTGGATATCTGCACCGGCTGCGGCCCTGGCGTAATGAAAGGCCCGATGAAGGGCGCGACTATTGCCCACGCCAAACAACGCATTGTCGGCGGTCGCTATCTGGGCCTGACCGAGCCGGGCATCATTGCGGCCGAAGCACCCAACCCGATCGTCAACGAGCTGGTGATCCTGCCGGACATCGAAAAACGCCTCGAAGCCTTCGTGCGCGTCGGCCACGGCATCATCATCTTTCCAGGTGGTGCAGGCACGGCTGAAGAATTCCTCTACCTGCTGGGCATTCTGATGCACCCGGACAACAAGGACGTGCCGTTCCCGGTAATCCTGACCGGTCCAAAAAATACCGAGCCGTACCTGCAACAGCTGCACGCGTTCGTCGGTGCCACGCTGGGTGAAGAAGCGCAGCGTCATTACCAGATCATCATCGACAACCCGGCAGACGTCGCCCGGCAGATGACTCAGGGCCTGAAAGAAGTGAAGCAGTTCCGCCGCGAGCGGAATGACGCGTTTCACTTCAACTGGCTGCTGAAGATCGAAGAAAGCTTCCAGCACCCTTTCGATCCGACTCACGAGAACATGTCGAAGCTGCAACTGAACCACGACGTGCCCACTCACGAGTTGGCCGCCAACCTGCGCCGGGCGTTTTCCGGGATTGTCGCGGGCAACGTCAAGGACAAGGGCATTCGCCTGATCGAGGAGCACGGGCCTTATCAGATTCAGGGCGATCCTTCGATCATGGGGCCGCTGGACAAACTGCTGCAGGCGTTTGTCGATCAGCACCGGATGAAGTTGCCCGGTGGCGCGGCCTACGTGCCGTGTTATCAGGTCGTGGCCTGATCCCACGGCAATAACCGGCAGACAAACGGGGCGCTCTTTAGCGCCCCGTTTCTATTTCTGCTGACGAAACGCTTTGGGCGACTGCCCGGTGGCGCGTTTGAAGAAGCGCGAAAAATAAGCGGGTTCGGAAAACCCGAGGCTGTCGGACACCTGATTGATGGTCATGGTGGTGTAGATCAGGTTGCGCCTGGCCTCCAACAACAGCCGCTGGCTGATGATCTGCAAGGCCGACTGGTTGCACAGGCGACGACACAGCGAATTCAAATGCGCGGCGCTGATGCCCATGGCCTGCGCATGCTGGTGAATGGACCAGTGCTCGCGAAAACTCGCCTCCAACTGATGCATGAACACCTGCAAATGCTCACGGCCGCGGTCCATGGCGTGAATTTCTTCGCCAGCATGCTCGCTGCTGCGCCGACTGAGCCAGACCACCAGCACGTTGATCAATGAATGCAGCATCAGATCGCGGCCAGCTCTGGGCTGCCGGTACTCGCGGGCGATGGCGCTGAACAGCGTATCAACGTAATGGCTGTCTGCCCCCAATGAGTAACACCGGGCTGTGTTCAGCGCCGAAATATCCAGCGCAGCCTCAAGCTGTTCTACCAGCGGTTTGGCCAGGCTGAGAATATGCCCCTGAATGTCTTCGGCGAACCTGAAAGTGTGCACGCTTAACGCCGGAACCACCTGCAGCGAAGGTGTCTCGACCTCGGTGACCACATCCTCGACCTTGAGCATTGCCCTGCCGGACTGCACATACAGCAACTGCACCAGATCTCCATGCCGATGCGGCTTGATCTCCCATTCGTGGATCTTGCTGCGCTCGGGGATCGATTCGCAATGGATCAGGTCCGGGGTCGGCCAGGCCGCGGTTTCCCCGTAAAGCTTGAACACCGGTATCGTTGCAGTGGCAGGTCTGGCCATGTGTTGCTCTCCCGTCCGGATCCTCGAAAAGTCCAGATAATGCGTCGAATATTGCCTTCTTATCTCGATGGCATCCATTAAAAATGCAGGAGACAAAAACAATCATATCCCGCTGATGACGCTTGGCAGGGATCAAAAACAGGACCATCGCCATGAAAACCCAGGTTGCCATTATCGGTTCAGGCCCCTCAGGGCTGCTGCTGGGCCAACTGCTGCAGCGTGCCGGCATCGACAACGTGATTGTCGAGCGCAAGGACCCCGATTACATCCTCTCGCGCATCCGCGCCGGCGTGCTTGAGCAAGGCATGACCGACCTGTTGCGTGAAGCAGGCGTCAGCGAACGAATGGACGCCGAGGGCTTGATTCATGACGGTTTCGAGCTGGCCTTCGACAGCCGCTGCGAACGCATCGACCTGAAAACCCTGACCGGTGGCAGAACCGTGATGGTCTACGGCCAGACTGAAGTCACCCGCGACTTGATGGCCGCGCGCGCAGCAGCAGGTGCGATGACTGTCTATGACGCGTCTGACGTGAACATACACGATCCAAAAACCGACAGTCCCTATGTCACGTTCGTGAAAGACGGCGAAACCGTGCGCCTGGACTGCGACTACATTGCCGGCTGCGACGGTTTCCATGGTGTATCGCGGCAATCGATCCCGTCTGAAACGCTGAAAATCTTCGAGCGCGTCTACCCGTTTGGCTGGCTGGGCGTACTGGCCGACACGCCGCCGGTCAACGAAGAGCTGGTCTACGCCAATCACCCGCGCGGCTTTGCCCTGTGCAGCATGCGCTCGGCCATCCGTACCCGCTATTACGTGCAGGTCAGCGCCGAAGAGAAGGTCGAAGACTGGTCGGATGAACGCTTCTGGACCGAGCTCAAATCCCGTCTGCCCGAGCATCTGGCAGACCGCCTAGTGACCGGCCCGTCCATCGAGAAAAGCATCGCGCCGCTGCGTAGCTTCGTGGTTGAACCCATGCAGTACGGTCGCCTGTTCCTGCTCGGCGATGCTGCGCACATTGTCCCGCCTACCGGCGCCAAGGGCCTGAACCTGGCGGCCAGCGATGTCAGCACGCTGTACCGGATTTTGCTCAAGGTCTATCGCGAAGGCCGTACTGACCTGCTGGAAAAGTATTCGCAGATCTGCCTGCGCCGCGTGTGGAAGGCCGAGCGCTTCTCCTGGTGGATGACCTCGGTGCTGCACAACTTCCCCGACACCGATGCGTTCAGCCAGCGCATCCAGCAGACCGAACTGGACTACTACGTCGGCTCGCAAGCCGGGCGCAGGACCATTGCCGAGAATTATGTGGGCTTGCCGTATGAGGCGATTGAGTAGCGTATTTCACCCGTTGCGTCCGGTCTTGAGCCGTGTCGCAACGAGGACGCGGAGCGTCCTGAAAGGCATGCCGACGCGGAGCGTCGCACGATAGCGGTAGTGAGATCATCGTTCCGCACGCTCCAGTGAGGGAATGCAGTGCCGGACACTCTGCGTCCGATCTTAAGCGGCGTCGCCAAGAGGACGCGGAGCGTCCTGAAAGGCATGCCGACGCAGAGCGTCGCACGATAGCGGTAGTGAGATCATCGTTCCGCACGCTCCAGCGTGGGAATGCAGTTCTGGACGCTCTGCGTCCGATCTTGAGCCGTGTCGCAACGAGGACGCGGAGCGTCCTGAAAGGCATGCCGACGCAGAGCGTCGCACGATAGCGGTAGTGAGATCATCGTTCCGCAC
>NZ_JAWHOO010000023.1:87997-99169 GCF_032586855.1 Pseudomonas syringae group sp. J254-4
GCTCCAGCGTGGGAATGCAGTTCTGGACGCTCTGCGTCCGATCTTAAGCGGCGTCGCCAAGAGGACGCGGAGCGTCCTGAAAGGCATGCCGACGCGGAGCGTCGCACGATAGCGGTAGTGAGCTCTGCGTCCAATCTTGAGCCGCGTCGCAAAAGGACGCATAGCCACCTGATGCAGGCCAGCGGAGAGCCTTACGTTGTGCAATCACACAACGCACACCCTTCACAGCCGTGCAAAACCCCAAAGCGTTTTCATGGACACCGCCCTATGATCGGGAGTGCACCCGACAGCTCCATCGCTGCATAAAAACAACAAGCACAGAGGAACACACGCCATGACCGCTACCTCGACCCACGAGGCGGGCGACGCTGACGGCAATCATGTCTACCGTCGCATCACCCTGCGCCTTATCCCGTTTATCTTCATCTGCTACCTGTTCAATTACCTGGACCGCGTGAATGTCGGCTTCGCCAAGCTGCAGATGCTCGACGCCCTGAGTTTCAGCGAGACGGTCTATGGCCTCGGTGCCGGTATCTTCTTCATTGGCTACGTGCTGTGCGGCCTGCCCAGCAATCTGGCGCTGAACCGTTTCGGGCCGCGCCGCTGGATCGGCCTGATGATGATTACATGGGGCATCTTCTCGACCTGCCTGCTGTTCGTCACCACGCCGGTCGAGTTCTACGTGCTGCGCTTTCTGACCGGCATGGCAGAAGCCGGTTTCTTCCCCGGCATCGTGCTGTACCTCTCGCGCTGGTACCCGAACCAGCGGCGCGGGCGGATCATGGCGTTGTTCATGTCGGCCATTCCGGTCTCCGGGCTGTTGGGCGGTCCGTTTTCCGGCTGGATCCTCAACCACTTCGCCGCAGGTCAGGGCGGCATGGCGGGCTGGCAGTGGATGTTCCTGATTCAGGGCCTGCCGACCGTGGCGCTCGGTGTGCTGGCGTTCGTTCTGCTGTGTGACAAGGTCGAGGACGCTCGCTGGCTGACGCCTGAGCAGCGCCAGCGGGTCAAGACCGATATCACCAACGATGAACTGAGCCGCCCGGTGCAGGGTAAAAGCTCGGTGGCTTCGGTGCTGAGCATGCCGTTCATATGGATTCTGGGCTTTATCTATTTCTGCATTCAGAGCGGTGTCTACGCAATCAACTTCTGGCTACCGTCAATCATCAAGAACCTCGGTTTCAGCGATGCCCTGGTGATCGGCTGGATCAGCGCCGTGCCTTACCTTATGGCAGGCGTGTTCATGCTGCTGGTCGGCCGCTCCGCCGACCTGCGCAATGAGCGCCGTTGGCATTTGGTGGTGCCGATGCTGATGGGCGCCACGGGCCTGATCATCGCCGCCAACTTCGCGACAGTGCCCATCATCGCCATTCTCGGCCTGACCATCGCGACCATGGGTGCCCTCACCAGCCTGCCAATGTTCTGGCCCTTGCCAACCGCACTGCTCAGCGCCAGCGTTGCAGCGGGCGGGCTGGCGCTGATCAACTCGATCGGCCAGATGGCAGGGTTCCTCAGCCCGTATCTGGTGGGCTGGATCAAGGACCAGACCGGCTCGACCACTCTGGCGCTGTACTCGCTGGCCGCGCTGACCATCGTCGGCAGCCTGGTGGCCTTGCGAGTCAGTCGTCAATCGGCAGGCAAGGTTGCGGCGACTGCCTGAACTTAACCACATAGTTCTTTTGAGCCAGGCCATGTGCCTGGCTTTTTGATTGAACCTGTCACTTTCAGGCAGAAAACCTACCCACACGTGAAAAAAACGATCAAAACGCTTGCCAGCAATGATTGATTCAATCAATATCGTTTTACTAAAAATAAAACGAGAACCTGGCCATGCAATTTCGCGGCATCATTCCAGCTCTGGTCACACCCTTCACCGCTGATCAGCAACTCGACGAGCAGGCCCTGCGCAATCTGATCGAAAACCTCCTGAATGCAGGCGTTCACGGGCTTTTCGTACTGGGCACCAATGGCGAATTCTTTACCCTTTCCGAATCGGAAAAACTCAAAATCGCTCGAATCACTGTCGAAGCCGCGGCAGGACGTGTGCCGGTTGTGGTCGGTACCGGCGCGTTCGCTACGCATGAAGTGATTGAAATGAACAAAAAGATGATTGATGTGGGCGCAGATGCCCTGTCGATCATCACACCGTACTTCAACGCCATCAGCCAGCCCGAGCTGATCAAGCACTACACCGCCATCGCCGACGCTTCCGAGCTGCCGCTGATGATGTACAACATCCCGGCCAAGACCGGCATGTCGATCGGCATCGGTGCAGTGGCAACCCTCAGCCAGCATCCGCAGATCAAGGGCATCAAGGACAGCGCCGGCAATTTCGACGCACTGGTGCAGATGATGCAGTACCGCAGCGACAACTTTGCGGTGTTCGCCGGAACCGACTCACTGATCTACTGGAACCTGCTGGCTGGCGGTGACGGCGCTATTGCTGCAACCGCCAACGCCGTGCCGGAGGTGGTCATGTCGATCTGGAACAACTTCCAGTCAGGCAACCACGAAGCGGCCCGTGCCGCGCAGGAAGCCTTGCGCCCGCTGCGCGATGCCTTCGCGCTGGGCACCATGCCGGTGGTGCTGAAAACCGCAACGCAACTGCTCAATGTCCCGGTCGGCCCATGCCGTGCGCCCGTGCAGCCGCTCGATGCCGCCGCACTGGAAAAACTCCAGAACCTGTTGGCCGTCTACCGCCAAGCCTGAGGTAATCGCGATGTCTGCTACCTACCACTTCCAGACTGTGAAACATGTGGTCCACGGCCCCGGCAGCCTCGACCTGCTGAGCGAAAAACTGCCGCTGCTCGATGTACCTGTCAAAAGCGTGATTCTGGTTACTCAGAACGCCATGCATAACCTGGGAGTTACCCAGCGCGTCACCGAGCAACTCAGTGCGCAGAATATCCGTGTGCACATGCTTGATAACGTCGAAATAGAACCGACTCTGGAAAATATCGAGCGGGTATTCTGCGAAGATGTCGCGCCGCACGCCCCGGACGCCCTGATCGCGATTGGCGGGGGCAGCGTGCTGGATGCCGCCAAGCTGTTCGCCGTCATGCTGACCAACGACACGCCGCTCAGAGACCTGCTGGGCATCGACAAGGTGACTCACCCCGGCAAGCCTATGGTGCTGGTCCCGACCACGTCCGGTACGGGGTCGGAAGTGACGCCCAATGCCATCGTCACTCTGCCCGATGAAGAACTGAAGATAGGCGTCGTCAGCCGTCATCTGCTGCCGACGCTGGTCATTCTCGACCCGCTGCTGACCCTCAGCCTGCCGCGCCCGATCACCGCCGCGACCGGGATGGATGCCTTCACCCACTCGCTGGAGTCCTTCATCTCCACCAAGGCCAACCCGATCAGCGATGCGTTTGCGCTGGAATCGATGCGCCTGATCGCAGGCAGCATTGTCGAAGCCTGGCAACTACCGGAATCGGTTCGCGCACGTGGCGACATGCTGCTGGGCTCGATGTATGGGGGCCTGGCGCTGACCGCCGCCGGAACCGCAGCGGTGCATGCACTGGCTTACCCGCTGGGTGGCAAGTTTCACGTCACCCACGGCGTGGCCAACGCCATGCTGTTGCCCCACGTGATGGCTTTCAACCTGGACAGCTGCGCCGAACGCCTCAAACGCGCGGCACTGGTCTGCGGCGTGGCACAGCAGGACGACAGTAACGAGACCGCTGCCCACAAGCTGATCGGACAGATTCGCCAATGGACCCAGGTGCTGAACATCCCACAGAACCTGCGTGAATTCGGGGTTGCCGAAGAGCATCTGGCGGACATGGCGGTAGCGGCTTCCAAGGTCACACGCCTGATGACCAACAACCCCAAAGCCCTCAGCCTGGATGATATTCAACAACTGTATCGGTGCCTGCTGCCATGAGCCGCGCCGAATTTCCGGGCCTGCTGATCATTGCTGACGACCTGTCGGGGGCAGCCGATTGCGCGGCGGACTTTGCTTCACGGATCGACACTCATGTGGTCCTGACCGGCAATGCCAAAGACTTGTCGGGGGTGATCGCCATTGATGCCGACTCACGTCGCCTTGACCCGCAACAGGCCGCCGAACAGAACCGCGCAGCCCTGCAACAGCAGTCCCGAATCGGGATGGCGCTGTACAAGAAAATCGACTCCACACTGCGCGGCAACGTCGCCAGTGAGGTCGATGCCTTGCAAGGCCTGCGCGGCATGGCGCTGGTCGCTCCGGCGTTCCCGGCCATGAAACGCACGACCGTTCAGGGTGTGCAATTGATTGACGGTGTGCCGGTCGATCAGAGCGATGTCTGGCGCAACGAGAACCTGCAAGGTACCGGCAACCTGCTGGATCTGTTTGTCGCGCAGGGCCTGCGTACCCAGTGGCTCGGCCTGGACACCCTGCGTGATCCTTCACGGCTCAAAATCACGTTGCGCAACGCACTTGAACAGGGTGTGCAGGCGCTGGTCTGCGATGCAGAGCTGGACAGTGACCTGCTGCAACTGGCCCAGGCATCGGTGGCCTGGCATGACGAACTGTTCTGGGTCGGCTCGGCCGGGCTGGCTCGCCATCTACCGCACGCCTTCGGGCTGGCCGAAGCCTTGCCGATCAAGGTCGAGCCGCGTTCACCGGTGCTGACCGTGGTAGGCAGCATGTCCCGGCATTCTCAGGCCCAGGCCGACCGGCTCGCACAGGCCAGCAAGCCACTGTGCCTGACACTGCAACCGGCAATGTTAATCAATGAAGATGCGCACTCCGAGCGCGCCGCAGCGTACCTGCAACTCCAAGAACATCTGACCGACGGGCGAGATGTGCTGGTACGCCTCGATCAACAACAACGCGACCCGGCGCAGGCGGCCACATTGAGCAACGCGCTGGCGCAGTGGCTGGCCCCCGCCCTGCCCCATGCCGGTTCAGTGGTAGCCACCGGTGGCGAAACCGCCAGAGCCATTCTGATTGCAGCGGATATCAAACGCTTGACCCTGTTTGGCGAACTGGCCACCGGCGTGGTTCTGGCCGAGGCCCGACTGGGCAAGCACACGTTCAATGTCGTGACCAAAGCCGGGGGGTTCGGCAACCCCGACACCTTGCTCACCGCCTGGCAACTGCTCCATGCACCGGCTGCGACCGGCACCCCTTTCAACGAGGAAGCTTCCTATGTCTGAGCGTCTGTCTGAACGTCCCGTCATTGGTATCACCATGGGCGACGCCGCCGGGGTGGGACCGGAAATCATCATGAAAATGCTCACCCACGCCTCGGTGTACGCCACCTGCCGTCCGCTGGTGATCGGCGATGCCCAACGCCTGGAAGACGCCAACCGCATCGTCGGCAGCCAGTTGCGCGTCAACAGCATCGCCAGCCCTGCAGAAGCCCGTTTCACCCAGGGCACGGTGGACTGCATCGATCTGGGCCTGATACCCGCTGACCTGCCCTACGGCAAACTGTCAGCGGTGGCCGGCAATGCAGCCTTCCGCTACATCGAGCGCACCGTGCAACTGACTCAGGCCGGTGAGCTGGACGCCATATGCACTGCCCCGCTGAACAAGGAAGCGCTGCACGCAGGCGGGCATATCTTCCCCGGCCACACCGAAATGCTCGCGCACCTGCTGGGCATCGAAGAAGTCTCGATGATGTTGATGACCCCGACCTTGCGCGTCATTCACGTCACGACGCACATCGGCATCATCGACGCCATTGCGCGGATCGAGCCAGGGCTGGTCAAGCGCACCATCGAACGCGCCCGGGAAACCCTGATCCGCGCCGGTATCGAAAATCCGTTGATCGCGGTGTGCGGCATCAACCCGCATGCTGGGGAAAACGGCCTGTTCGGTTATGGCGAGGAAGCCACCAAGATTCAGCCCGCAATCGATGAACTGCACGCCCGCGGCTGGCGCGTCGAAGGCCCGCTGCCCGCCGACACGCTGTTTTTCCGCGCCGGACGTGGCGACTTCGATGCGGTGGTTGCGATGTACCACGATCAGGGTCACGGCCCGGTCAAGGTCATGGGCCTGGAAGCCGGCGTCAACGTAACCATCGGCCTGCCGGTCATTCGTACCTCGGTGGACCACGGCACCGCCTTCGACATTGCCGGCAAAGGCATTGCCGACGAACGCAGCCTTATCGAAGCCATGCGCCAAGCCGTGGAACTGGCAACCCGTAAACGCGACACCCGCAATTCCATCGCCGTCTGAGGCCGCTGCACTGACTGCAGCGGCCTAACCGAGCGGCACCCCATAACGCGCCAGAACAACAACAATGGAGCGAGACTGATGGATACCTTCAACGCGCAAGACACCTCGATCATCATCGGCATGGTGGTCGTCTATATCGTCATAACCACCTGGATGAGCATGCGCCTGCGCAGCAAGACCAGCGAGCAATACATGGTCGCTTCGCGCACCATGCCCGCCTTCGTCGTCGGCGTGCTGATGATGTCCGAGTTCATCGGTGCCAAGTCTACGGTCGGTACGGCACAGGCCGCATTCGAGAGTGGTTTCGCCGCCTCCTGGTCGGTGATCGCCGCTGCCATCGGCTTCCCGCTGTTCGGCCTGTTGATGGCGCGCAAACTGTATAGCTCCGGCGAGTTCACCATTTCCGGCTTCATCGCCAAAAAGTACGGCACCTCCACCAAGCTCGCGGTCTCGATCATCATGATCTACGCGCTGTTGCTGGTGAACGTCGGCAACTACGTCAGCGGCGCGGCAGCCATTGCCACGGTCCTGAAAATCAACCTGACCACCGCGGCGTTCATCACGGCGATCATCAGCACGCTGTACTACGTGTTTGGCGGTCTGAAAAGCGTGGCCTACATGAGCATCCTGCACACCGGGGTGAAATACATCGGTGTATTGATCGTACTGGGCGTGGCGCTGAAAATGACCGGCGGCTTCAGCCCCGTGGTGCAGAACATGCCCGAGCATTACTTCACGTGGGACGGGGCCATCGGCGGCTCGAAAATCGTGGCCTGGATCATCGGCACGGTCGGCGCGATTTTCTCCACGCAGTTCATCATTCAGGCCATCTCCTCGACCCAGAATCAGAACGCGGCACGCCGCTCGACCTTCTACGCCTCGCTGCTGTGCATCCCGATTGCCCTGGCGCTGGGCTTCATCGGTGTCGCCTCCAAATACCTGCACCCGGAAATGAGCAGCCTGTACGCCCTGCCGATCTTCCTGCAATCGATGAGCCCGGTATTGGCTGGCGTGGTGACCATCTCGCTGGTTGCCTCGATTTTCGTCAGCGTCAGCACCGTGGCACTGGCCATCGCCTCGCTGGTGGTCCGTGACTTCTACGTGCCGTGGCGCAAGCCGTCGGTGGATCAGGAGTTCAAAACCACCCGCCTGATTGCACTGGTGATCGGTTTTGTGCCGCTGTTCTTCGTATTCTTCGTGCCAGAGATCCTTAACCTGTCGTTCTTTACCCGTGCCCTGCGCCTGTCTATTGCCGTGGTCGCCATGATCGCGATCTACCTGCCGTTCTTCGGTTCGGGCCGAGGCGCTACCCTGGGGTTGATCGCTTCAGCCATCACCACCAGCGTCTGGTATCTGCTGAACAACCCCTACGGCATCGACAACATGTATATCGCGCTGGTGACACCGGCTATCGTCATTGCCATCGAGCGACTGCTGCCGCAGTCCGCGTCGTCCAAACCTGCTCAAACCGAGGTTCCCCATGCCAACCGCTGATACCCGCCAGGACGCGTTCCTGCCAACGCCTTACGCGCAGAACCATGCCGCGAACCTGCACGAGCTGGCCGACGGCACGCTGCTGTGCACCTGGTTCGCCGGTACTCAGGAGGGCATGGCCGACATCTTCGTGCTGCTGTCGCGCCGCGACCCGGCCACCGGCGTCTGGAGCGAGCCGCAGAAGATGTCCGAAGATTCGTCCCGCTCGGAACAGAATCCGATTCTGTTCCAGGCACCCGGTGGCCCGTTGTGGCTGATCTGGACAGCACAGATTTCCGGCAATCAGGAGACCGCCATCATCCGCCGTCGTCTGTCACTGGATAACGGCCAAAGCTGGGGGCCGATTGATACCCTGTTCGACGAGCCCGGCACCTTTGTGCGCCAGCCGCCAGTGGTGCTGGATAACGGCGACTGGTTGCTGCCGGTCTGGTACTGCATCACCGGGCCCGGCGAAAAGTGGGTCGGCAACCATGATGTCAGCGCGGTGATGATCTCCAGCGATCAAGGGCACAGCTGGTCGCGCCATGACGTGCCGGACAGCACCGGCAGCGTGCACATGAATGTTCATCAATTGCCGGACGGCAGCCTGCTCGGCCTGTTCCGCAGCCGCTGGGCAGACTTCATCTACAGCAGCCGCTCAACCGACCGTGGCCGCTCCTGGAGCGCCCCGACGCCGACCGAACTGCCCAATAACAATTCGTCGATCCAGTTCGTGAAGCTGGCGACCGACGAACTGGCCCTGGTCTACAACCCGGTCAGTGCCGAGGGCCACGCCCAGCGCCGGGCCTCGCTGTACGACGAAATCGAGGATGAGGGCGACGACCGCGTCACACCGGGCGCACGTCAGGACGGCAAGGCAGCGGTGTGGGGCATCCCCCGCGCACCGATGAGCCTGGCGATCTCCCGCGACGGCGGGCACAGCTGGCCAACCCGGCTGGATCTGGAGCTGGGTGACGGCTTCTGCCTGACCAACAACTCGCAGGAAAAGCTCAATCGCGAGTTCTCCTACCCCAGCATCATTCAGGCCGCCGATGGCAGCCTGCACGTCGCGTTCACCTACTTCCGGCAGAAGATCAAGCATGTTCACCTGCCGCTGAACGCGATCCGCTGACCCACCCGCGTCGATTGGCCTGTTGCCGATCGACGCCTTTGCGGAACCCATGTCATGCCCGAACCGATTCAGTCCGTACTCGTCACCGGTGCCAGCTCCGGCATCGGCAAAGCCATTGTCACGCGCCTGCTGGAACAGGGCCTGCGGGTCACCGGTCTGAGCCGTCGTGCGCCGGACCTGCAACACCCGAACTTCACTTGGCGCGAGTGCGACCTCAATGACTTCGCCGCGCTGGACAAGGCGCTGCAACAGACGCCGCACATTGATGCGCTGATCCACGCGGCAGGCTTCATGCGCACCGCGCCGCTGGGCGAGCTGAACGACGCCGATGGCCAGGCCATGTGGCATCTGCATGTCGCCGCTGCCAGTCACATGGTCAACGCGCTGTACCCGCGGCTGCGCGCCGGTTCGCGGATTCTGATGATCGGCAGCAGGACCATGCAGGGTGCCGCCGGACGCAGTCAGTACGCTGCCACCAAAGCGGCGCTGCAAGGCATGGTTCGTTCCTGGGCCATCGAACTGGCGCCACGCGGCATCACCGTCAACCTGATCGCCCCTGGTGCCACCGAAACGCCCATGTTGCTGGCCCCCGGACGCAGTGGCACGCCACCGCGAAAGCCGCCCATCGGCCGCTTTGTGCAACCGGATGAAATCGCCGGTCTGGCGGCCTTTCTGCTTGGCCCCGACGCGGGTGCAATTACCGGGCAAAGCCTGGTGGTGTGCGGCGGTGCGTCGTTGTAAGGTTGCATCCCGTTTCCAGGCTTTAACGCAAGGGCTGTAATGAAAGTCGCCAACCGTCGTCAAGCGATACTCGAACTGGTTCTTTCCGGCAAATCCAATGTGGACGAGCTGTGCGCCCAACTGGGCGTCTCGGAAGCCACCGTACGCCGCGACCTCACAGCCCTGGCCGAAGATGGCTTGATCCTGCGCACCTATGGCGGCGCGGCGCATGTCGGCCAGCGCGAACCGGAAACCTCGCTGGAAGAGCGCAGCCGCCAGCACAGCCAGGAAAAAATGGACATCGCCCGTGCCGCGCTGGCGCATATCAACGATCACGACACGCTGTTTCTTGAAGGTGGCACCAGCACCAGCGCACTGGCGCACATTCTCAACCAGCGACGCGGGCTACATGTAATCACCAACAACCTGTTGGCCCTCAGCGATCTGGCGTTGATACCCGAAGGCCGTATTACCGTGCTGGGTGGCACACTGCGGGCATCGAGCATGTCGACTTATGGTGTGGCGGCGCAGGCAGCGCTGGAACACCTGAGCGCCGACAAACTGTTCATCAGTGCCGACGGCGTGGTGGCCGAACTGGGCCTGTGCGAGGCCAGCGCCGAGCAGGCGTACCTCAAGGAAAACATGCTGGCGCGTGCCGCACAGGTCTTCGTACTGGCCGACGTCACCAAGCTGGGCCGCGCGCGTCAGCAGCACTGGACACCGTTACGCCAGCCCTGGACGTTGATCACCAACCCGGTGGATGACGAGTCACTGCTCGCCCCATTCAGGGCTCGCAAGAGCATTCAGGTGGAAATTGCCCTGCCCGGCTGACTTCACGCTCATGGCATAAAACCGTGATGTGCAAATTCTTGCGCATCACCTGACCGCTGAAACTGGTCACGCCCCATACACAAAGCCCTCCAGCACCTAAACGAGCTTGCGCATACATGCGCAAAAGCCTGCGCAATATTTCGCATTTTTTGCCTGATTATTGAGCTTTTTTTAAGTTCTTAAACGCTATCCATCTGTTTTTAATAGAAAAAAATATTATCGGCACACATCTTGGAATGTACTTCTGCATACGGCAGGCGAAATTGCCCGCTTCTGCGCAGAGAGTTTCCCGCATGACCGATAAACACGGCACACACCAGCAACGACGCGCCGCACTGTTCCCCAAGACTCCGGCGACGGCCATCAGCCTTTGCCCGTTCAAAGGGCCCAACGTCGCTATCGTACCGGTGCGCTACGCGCTGGATAGATCCCGCTACGACGCCGCGCCGGAGCAACTGAAGCCGTTGCCGAAACAGGGCAAATGGGCTCTGATGCCGACACTGAAAACACGCAGCTACACCCTTCGCCAGCTGTATGACGGCTACGTCTATGTGTTCGACGAAACGGCCGGGACGCTGCATGAATATGTCGTTTCAGCAAACAACGGCCATCTGAGCCGCATCGTCTGGACGGACGCGCAGATCGGCAGTGACCAGCGAAGCGGTGCCAGTGATGGCAAGCCCTTTCTGCTCTACCCGAGACGTAACACACTGCACATCGCCTTTTCCCCGCAGCAATGGACGTGGCGAATTTGCGAGCATATGCGCTCCAGCGCCCCAAGCCGTGCGCTGTGGATGAAAGTACTCGACCTGGCCAGTTACTGCATCACCATGGCCGAGCCGGA
>NZ_JAWHOO010000024.1:0-90776 GCF_032586855.1 Pseudomonas syringae group sp. J254-4
GCAGAGCGTCGAGAACTGCATTACCACGCTGGAGCGTGGGAACGATCATCGCAACTATCGTGCGGCGCTCCGCGTCGCATGCCGTTCTGGACGCTTCGCGTCCTCTTGTGACGTAGGGCGACTAAAGCCTCACACTCGCAAACGTCGACTCATTACGCGCCTGACTCAACGCCGACATCGGTCCGGACAAAGGCGCGAGCACCATTGCCTGCGGGATCGGCATCATGGCGACCTGTTGCGCGGTGTTGGAACCCACGCGCTCGTCACGCGGCGGAATGCCGAAGTATTCGCGGTAGCATTTGGAGAAGTGTGGCGTCGATACGAAGCCGCACACCGACGCCACTTCGATGATCGACATCGGTGTCTGCTTGAGCAGTTGCCGGGCGCGGATCAGGCGCAGTTTCAGGTAGTAGCGCGACGGCGAGCAGTGCAGGTATTTCTGGAACAGTCGCTCCAGCTGCCTGCGTGATACAGCGACATACACCGCAAGCTCGTCAAGGTCGATCGGCTCTTCGAGGTTGGCCTCCATCAGCGCCACAATTTCCTGCAGTTTTGGCTGATTGGTACCCAGCATGTGCTTGAGCGGCACGCGCTGATGATCCTGTTCGTTGCGAATGCGCTCGTAGACGAACATCTCGGAAATCGCGGCCGACAATTCACGACCATGATCGCGGCTGATCAGGTGCAGCATCATGTCCAGTGGTGCGGTGCCACCCGAACTGGTGAAGCGGTTGCGGTCCAGGGTGAACAGCCGGGTGCTCATCGACACGCGTGGAAAGGCTTCCTGCATTGAAGCCAGACACTCCCAATGCACACTGCAATCGAAGCCATCCAGCAAGCCGGCACACGCCAACGCCCAACTGCCGGTGCACACCGCGCCGAGGCGACGTGACTGACGCGCCTGGCTCTGCAGCCAACTCACGTGTTCACGCGTTACGGTGCGCTGAATGCCGACACCACCACAGACGATGACGGTGTCGAGTGCCGGGGCCTTGTGCATGGCGGCATCCGGTGTGATCTGCAAACCGTCACTGGCCCACACCTGACCGCCGTCCACGCTCAACGTGGTCCAGCGATACAGCTCGCGGCCCGACAGCTGATTGGCCATGCGAAGAGGTTCTACCGCCGATGCGAGGGAGATCAGGGTGAAGTTATCCAGCAGCAGAAAGCCGATGGATTGTGGCGCGCGGTTCTGAGGTTGAGCCCCTTGATTGAACGATGTCATCACACTATCTCCTCACATATGGCATAGGTTGGCCCCAGGACAGGCTCTTCTTATAGCCCTCGTCATTGATGGGCTTTGTGATGACATCGCAAATCCCATGCCGGAAATTGATCAGCCATTCAATAACACCTGAAAACGACGTCGCGAAGTGTCTATCCGGCAGCGACCCGAGTGTCTGTTTGCGACGCCAAGGCGCGCTGGCCGCACTCTTGATGAGCAATTCGGTAGCACACGGGGAAACGTCATGGGGCTAGACGTGCCCCAAGTGCTACTCAAGGCACGCCCTGAAAAATCAGGTCGTCAGCGGGTTTTCGCGCTAAAAGGTGGCGGCCATCGAGGCGTGTGATCAAAAACCGCGCAGCCGCTAAAAAGTGCGGACAGACCTGACGACACGACCGCACGGGCTGACCCGATAATGAACTTGTCGGCGTTACCCCCCTCCAAAAGACCGCGTTCGCGCAGGCACCGACCTGCCAACCGACCGCTGCCGACCTGCGCAGCGACTGTGTAACGTACTGGCCGTTTTTCAGCAGTCCCAACACTGCAACCGGGCGTGTGTACGATGCAACGAATCTGTAAGCGACCTTGCGCGCACTGGATACGACGCCTCCTGCACTGGATACGACGCCCCCTGTAGGCGTTTGATTTTCCCTGTTACATGATCGGTTCCGACTCGATCGCCCGGCGCAGTGATGGAGCTTCGCGAAAAGCCTCGCCAACCCATAAGCCGCGTCAGCGTTCACCTGCTGATGACTAGAAGAAACTCACAGGAGTCTCCACCCATGAAAGGTTCCAAATCGTTGCTGTTGGCCGCTACGCTCTGTATGCCGGTGCTTGCTCAGGCAGCCGAGCCAGAGGCCTGTCATACGGTCAACTTCTCCGACGTAGGCTGGACCGATATCACCGTTACCACTGCGGTCACCAGCGCTGTACTCGAGTCACTGGGCTACAAGACCAAGACCACCATGATTTCCGTACCGGTGACCTACAAGTCGCTGGCCGACGGCAAGAACATGGACGTGTTCCTCGGCAACTGGATGCCGACCATGGAAAACGACATCAAGCCTTACCGCGAAGCCGGGACCGTCGAAACCGTGCGTGCCAACCTGGAGAACGCCAAGTACACCCTGGCCGTCCCGGAAGCGCTCTACGACAAAGGCCTGCATGACTTCGCCGACATCGTCAAATTCAAGAAGGAGCTGGGCGGCAAGATCTACGGCATCGAGCCCGGCAACGACGGCAATCGCCTGATCCAGAGCATGATCGACAAGAACGCCTTCGGCCTGAAGGACGCAGGCTTCAAGGTTGTAGAGTCGAGCGAAGCCGCAATGCTTTCGCAGGTTGACCGCGCCGTGAAACGCAAAAACGACGTCGTGTTCCTCGGCTGGGAACCGCATCCGATGAACACGCGTTTCAAGATGAAATATCTGACTGGCGGTGATGACTTCTTCGGCCCCAACTATGGCCAGGCGACCATCTACACCAACACCCGCAAAGGCTACAGTCAGGAATGCAGCAACGTAGGTCAGTTGCTCAAGAACCTGTCCTTCACACTGGACATGGAAAGCACCCTGATGGGCAACGTGCTGGACGACAAAATGAAGCCTGATGCCGCCGCCAAGGCGTGGATCAAGAAAAACCCGCAAGTACTCGACACCTGGCTCGCCGGCGTGACCACCGTCGATGGCAAGCCGGGCCTGGAGGCAGCCAAAGCCAAGTTGACCCAGTAAGCCGACAGCAGGCGGGGCTGACCCGTCTGCTGCCCTCTTCACCTTCCGCAAGCGGACACCCGAAATCATGCTGACTGACCATAAAATCCCTCTGGGCGAGTACATCGCCGCATTTGTCGATTGGTTGACGGCCAACGGCGCCGACTACTTCGACGCGATTGCCTCGACACTGGAAATGATGATCCACGGGTTCACTTTCGCGCTGACCTGGTTCAATCCATTCGTACTGATCGGCCTTATCGCCGCCCTCGCGCACTTCATCCAGCGCAAGTGGGGCCTGACGGTTTTCGTCATCCTTTCGTTTCTGCTGATCCTCAACCTGCATTACTGGCAGGAAACCATGGAAACCCTGGCGCAGGTGCTCTTCGCCACGCTGGTCTGTGTTGTCATCGGCGTGCCGCTGGGCATCATTGCCGCGCACAAGCCGCTGTTCTACACCATCATCCGGCCATTGCTCGATCTGATGCAGACTGTTCCCACGTTCGTCTATCTGATCCCGACCCTTACGCTGTTCGGTCTGGGCGTGGTGCCCGGCCTGATCTCGACCGTGGTCTTCGCCATTGCTGCACCGATTCGCCTGACGTATCTGGGCATCCGCGATGTACCCCAGGAATTGCTGGACGCAGGCAAGGCCTTCGGCTCGTCGCGCCGCCAGTTGCTGACCCGCATCGAACTGCCCTACGCCATGCCCAGCATCGCTGCCGGGATCACCCAGTGCATCATGCTGTCGTTGTCGATGGTGGTCATCGCGGCCCTGGTCGGCGCCGATGGCCTGGGCAAGCCAGTGGTCAACGCGCTGAACACGGCCGACATCGCGCTCGGTTTCGAAGCCGGTCTGGCAATCGTATTGCTGGCCATCATGCTCGACCGTATCTGCAAACAACCCGAAGCCAAGGTAGGGTCCGACGCATGAGTATCATCAAATTCGACAAGGTAGACGTCATCTTCTCCAAGGACCCGCGTGAAGCCCTCAAGCTGCTCGACGAAGGCCTCACGCGTGACCAGATCCTGAAGAAAACCGGACAGATCGTCGGCGTCGAGAACGCCAGTCTGGATATCGAGAAGGGCGAAATCTGCGTGTTGATGGGCTTGTCCGGCTCGGGTAAATCCAGCCTGCTGCGCTGCATCAACGGTCTCAATACCGTCAGCCGTGGCTCGTTGTTCGTCGAGCATGAAGGCTCGCAGATCAACATCGCCAACTGCAGCGCGGCCGAGCTGAAAATGATGCGCACCAAACGCATTGCGATGGTCTTTCAGAAGTTCGCCCTGATGCCTTGGCTGACAGTACGCGAGAACATCAGCTTCGGCCTGGAAATGCAGGGTCGCCCGGAAAAGGAACGACGCAAGCTGGTCGATGAAAAGCTCGAGCTGGTGGGCCTGACCCAGTGGCGCAACAAGAAACCGGACGAGCTGTCCGGCGGCATGCAGCAGCGAGTGGGGCTGGCCCGCGCACTGGCAATGGATGCCGACATTCTGCTGATGGACGAACCGTTCTCGGCGCTTGACCCGCTCATCCGCCAAGGCTTGCAGGACGAACTGCTGGCCCTGCAAAGCAAGCTGAGCAAAACCATCGTCTTCGTCAGCCACGATCTGGATGAAGCCCTGAAGCTCGGCAGCCGGATCGCGATCATGAAAGATGGCCGCATCGTTCAGTACAGCGTGCCGGAACAGATCGTCCTCAACCCGGCAGATGAATACGTTCGTACCTTCGTTGCGCATACCAACCCACTGAACGTGCTGTGTGGTCGCAGCCTGATGCGCACGGTAGATGAATGCACGCACGTCAATGGCTCGGTGTGTCTGGACCCGAGCGGCGACTCATGGCTCGACCTGGCCGAAGGCAATGTGATCAAGGGCGCACGGCAAGGTGCCACGCCCCTCGATCTGCAGAACTGGACCCCCGGCCAGGACGTCGGCACGCTGGACCGTCGCCCTACCCTGGTGCACTCCAACATCGGCATGCGCGACGCATTGCAGATCCGCTACCAGACCGGCAACAAGCTGGTCCTGCAGGATGGCAATAAAGTGGTCGGCATTCTCGGGGATACCGAGCTGTATCACGCGCTGCTGGGCAAAAACCACGGCTAAGGCCTGAACGTTAGCGCCTGAAACCGACAAGCCCGCTCCCCTGCGCTGGAATCAATCCAGCCGGGAGCGGGCTTTTTCGTTTACGGCCTCGTCACTGCACAACGCCCCTTCTGCTATTTCTGTTCCCTTGGCCCCCATGTCGTAAACGCACCTTTGTGTGGCGTCCATAGGCATTTGGCGACTTCGGTCCGGCCCTACCATCGCTCTCAGAGGGCTCTGTTCGGCCCTAACGACAAGTCAGGCGCCGCGCCGCCGCTGGGAGATCCGCGATGTTCAGCAAGCAAGACCAGATCCAGGGTTATGACGACGCACTGTTGTCGGCAATGAACGCCGAGGAGCAGCGTCAGGAAGACCATATCGAGCTGATCGCCTCGGAGAACTACACCAGCAAGCGTGTGATGCAGGCGCAGGGCAGCGGCCTGACCAACAAGTACGCAGAGGGCTATCCCGGCAAGCGTTACTACGGCGGCTGCGAGCACGTCGACAAGGTCGAGCAACTGGCCATCGAGCGCGCCAAACAGCTGTTCGGGGCCGATTACGCCAACGTCCAGCCACACTCCGGCAGCCAGGCCAACGCAGCGGTCTATCTGGCGTTGCTGCAAGCAGGCGACACTGTATTGGGCATGAGCCTGGCGCACGGCGGTCATCTGACCCACGGTGCCAAGGTCAGCTTCTCGGGCAAACTCTACAACGCCGTGCAGTACGGCATCGACACCACCACCGGGCTGATCGATTACGACGAAGTCGAACGTATCGCCGTCGAATGCCAGCCGAAAATGATCATTGCCGGTTTCTCGGCCTATTCGAAGACGCTGGATTTTCCGCGTTTTCGTGAAATCGCCGACAAGGTAGGTGCCTACCTGTTCGTCGACATGGCGCACGTTGCAGGTCTGGTGGCTGCCGGTCTGTATCCGAACCCGCTGCCGTATGCCGATGTGGTCACCACCACTACGCACAAGACACTGCGTGGCCCGCGCGGCGGCCTGATTCTCGCCAAGGCCAACGAAGAGCTGGAGAAGAAATTCAATTCCGCCGTCTTCCCGGGCGGTCAGGGCGGCCCACTGATGCACGTTATCGCCGCCAAGGCCGTGTGCTTCAAGGAAGCGATGGAGCCAGGTTTCAAGGCTTATCAACAGCAGGTCATCGACAACGCACAAGCGATGGCGCAGGTATTCATCGACCGCGGCTTCGATGTGGTTTCAGGCGGCACCGACAACCATCTGTTTCTGGTCAGCCTGATCCGTCAGGGCCTGACCGGCAAGGACGCCGACGCCGCGCTGGGCCGTGCGCACATTACCGTCAACAAGAACTCGGTGCCCAACGACCCGCAGTCGCCTTTCGTGACCTCCGGCCTGCGCATCGGCACGCCGGCCGTCACCACCCGCGGCTTCAAGGTGACCCAATGCGTCGAGCTGGCGGGCTGGATCTGCGACATTCTCGATAACCTCGGTGATGCCGATGTCGAGGCCAACGTCGCCAGCCAGGTAGCAGCCTTGTGCGCCGATTTCCCGGTTTATCGCTGAGTCAGGAGTAGCCTTACATGCAGCATTACTCAGGCTTCGGCCTTCTCAAGCATTCCCTCAGCCATCACGAAAACTGGCAGCGCATGTGGCGCACGCCGACCCCGAAAAAGGTCTACGACGTGGTCATCGTCGGCGGTGGCGGGCACGGTCTGGCGACTGCCTACTATCTGGCCAAGGAGCACGGCATCACCAATGTGGCCGTGGTCGAGAAAGGCTGGCTGGGCGGCGGCAACACCGCGCGTAACACCACCATCGTGCGCTCCAACTACCTGTGGGACGAGTCGGCCCACCTTTATGAGCACGCGATGAAACTGTGGGAAGGCCTGTCTCAGGACCTGAACTACAACGTCATGTTTTCCCAGCGCGGCGTCTACAACCTGTGCCACACCTTGCAGGACATGCGCGACTCCGAGCGGCGTGTCAGCGCCAACCGCCTGAACGGTGTAGATGGCGAGCTGCTCAACGGCAAGCAGGTCGCTGAGGAAATCCCATACCTGGACTGCTCGAAAAACACCCGTTACCCGATCATCGGCGCAACCGTTCAACGCCGTGGCGGCGTGGCCCGTCACGACGCAGTGGCCTGGGGCTTCGCGCGTGCCGCCGACGCCTTGGGCGTGGACCTTATCCAGCAGACCGAAGTCATCGGCTTTCGCAAGGAAAACGGCGTGTGCATCGGCGTCGAAACCAACAAGGGTTTCATCGGTGCCAAACGTGTCGGCGTGGTAACCGCCGGTAACTCCGGGCACATGGCCAAACTGGCGGGCTTTCGTCTGCCGATCGAGTCACACCCTTTGCAGGCACTGGTCTCCGAGCCGATCAAGCCGATTATCGACAGCGTCATCATGTCCAACGCCGTGCACGGCTACATCAGTCAGTCCGACAAGGGCGACCTGGTGATCGGTGCCGGTATCGACAGTTGGGTCGGTTACGGCCAGCGTGGCTCATACCCGGTTATCGAACACACTATTCAGGCCATCGTCGAGATGTTCCCGGTACTGTCGCGTGTGCGCATGAACCGTCAGTGGGGCGGCATCGTTGACACCACGCCGGACGCCTGCCCGATCATTTCCAAGACGCCGGTGCCGAACATGTTCTTCAACTGCGGCTGGGGCACAGGCGGCTTCAAGGCCACGCCGGGCTCGGGCAACGTGTTTGCCGCCAGTCTGGCCAAAGGCGAAATGCACCCGCTGGCCAAACCGTTCTCCATCGACCGTTTCCACAACGGCGCGCTCATCGACGAACACGGCGCTGCAGCCGTAGCCCACTAACAGGAGAACCCGACCATGCTGCATATCTTCTGTCCTCACTGTGGCGAACTGCGCTCCGAAGAGGAATTCCACCCGTCCGGTCAGGCGCATATCCCGCGCCCGCTGGACCCCGGTGCCTGCACCGATGAGCAATGGGGCGACTACATGTTCTTTCGCGATAACCCGCGCGGCCTGCACCACGAGCTGTGGATACACGCTGCCGGTTGCCGCCAGTACTTCAACATGACGCGCAATACCGTGACCTACGAGATTCTCGAAACCTATCCGATTGGTACGAAGCCGCAGTTCACGGATCAGGGAGACAAGGTATGAGCCAGACCCAGCGCTTGCCCAACGGCGGCCGTATCAATCGCAGCAAGGTGCTCAACTTCACCTTCAACGGCCAGACCTATCAGGGCTTTGAAGGCGACTCGCTGGCCTCTGCCCTGCTGGCCAATGGCGTCGATATCATCGGCCGCAGTTTCAAATACTCCCGCCCGCGCGGCATCTTCGCAGCGGGTTCGGAAGAGCCAAACGCCGTGTTGCAGATCGGCGCGACCGAAGCGACGCAAATCCCCAACGTGCGCGCCACGCAACAAGCGCTCTATGCAGGACTGGTCGCCACCAGCACCAACGGCTGGCCAAGCGTGAACACCGACGTCATGGGCATTTTGGGCAAGGTCGGCGGCAAGCTGATGCCACCGGGCTTCTACTACAAAACCTTCATGTACCCGCAATCGTTCTGGATGACTTACGAAAAGTACATCCGCAAGGCTGCGGGCCTGGGGCGCTCGCCGACCGAGAACGATCCGGACAGCTATGACGCGATGAACCAGCACTGTGACGTGCTGATCGTCGGCGCAGGCCCAGCCGGCCTGGCCGCCGCGCTGGCTGCGGGCCGCAGTGGTGCCCGAGTGATCGTTGCGGATGAACAGGAAGAGTTCGGCGGCAGTCTGCTCGACAGCCGTGAAAGTCTCGATGGCAAACCCGCTGCCGAATGGGTGGCTACGGTGGTCGCCGAGCTGAAAAGCCTGCGCAACGTGACACTGCTGCCGCGCGCCACGGTCAACGGCTACCACGATCACAATTTCCTGACCATTCACGAACGTCTGACCGATCACCTCGGTGATCGCGCCCCTATCGGCATGGTTCGCCAACGCATGCACCGGGTACGCGCCAAGCGTGTGGTGCTGGCTGCCGGCACTCACGAGCGCCCGCTGGTTTACGGCAACAACGATGTGCCGGGAAACATGCTGGCCGGCGCCGTTTCGACCTATGTCCGGCGTTACGGCGTAGCGCCGGGAAAAAAACTGGTGCTGTCCACGAACAACGACCATGCCTACCGCGTTGCGCTGGACTGGCTCGACGCCAGCCTGCATGTGGTTGCGATTGCCGATGCGCGGCACAACCCGCGCGGCCCGCTGGTTGAGGAAGCCCGTGCCAAAGGCATTCGCATCCTGACCGGCAGCGCAGTGATTGAAGCGCGTGGCAGCAAACGCGTGACAGCTGCCCGCGTCGCCGCCATCGACGTCAAGGCGCACACCGTCACCAGCCCCGGCGAATGGCTTGAATGCGATCTGGTGGCCAGTTCCGGCGGCTACAGCCCGATTGTGCACTTGGCCTCGCACTTGGGTGGCAAGCCGGTATGGCGTGAGGACATCCTCGGGTTTGTACCGGGCGAAGCACCGCAGAAACGTATCTGCGTAGGCGGCGTCAACGGCGTCTACAGTCTGGCTGACAGTCTGGCCGATGGTTTCGAAGGCGGCGTGCGCGCTGCCAGTGAAGCAGGCTTCAAGGTTGTTGAAGGCGTGATGCCCAAAGCCCTCAGCCGTGCGGAAGAGCCGACGCTGGCGCTGTTTCAGGTGCCGCACGAGAAAGGCACCGCTCGGGCACCCAAGCAATTCGTCGACCTGCAGAACGACGTGACCGCTGCCGCCATCGAGCTGGCGACTCGCGAGGGCTTCGAGTCGGTCGAGCACGTAAAACGCTACACCGCGCTGGGTTTCGGTACTGATCAGGGCAAGCTGGGCAACGTCAACGGTCTGGCCATCGCCGCCCGTTCACTGAACGTGTCGATCCCGGAAATGGGCACCACCATGTTCCGTCCCAACTACACGCCGGTCACGTTCGGCGCGATAGCCGGGCGTCATTGCAAACACATCTTCGAACCCGTGCGTTTCACTGCGCTGCACGCCTGGCATGTCAAAAACGGTGCCGAATTCGAAGACGTCGGCCAGTGGAAACGGCCGTGGTACTTTCCGAAAAACGGTGAAGACCTGCCCGCAGCCGTCGCTCGCGAATGCAAGGCTGTGCGCGACAGCGTTGGTCTGCTGGACGCTTCGACGCTGGGCAAGATCGACATTCAAGGCCCGGATGCCCGAGAATTCCTCAACCGCATCTACACCAACGCGTGGACCAAACTGGACGTGGGCAAGGCTCGCTACGGCCTGATGTGCAAGGAAGACGGCATGGTCTTCGATGACGGCGTGACTGCCTGCCTTGCCGACAACCACTTCCTGATGACTACCACCACAGGCGGCGCTGCACGCGTCCTGCAATGGCTGGAAATCTATCAGCAGACCGAATGGCCGGACCTGAAAGTGTATTTCACCTCAGTGACCGATCACTGGGCGACCCTGACGCTGTCCGGCCCCAACAGCCGCAAGCTGCTCAGCGAAGTCACCGATATCGATCTGGGCCGTGAAGCCTTCCCGTTCATGACCTGGAAAGAAGGTCTGGTCGCAGGCGTGCCGGCACGCGTGTTCCGTATCTCGTTTACCGGTGAGCTTTCCTACGAGGTCAACATTCAGGCTGACTACGCCATGGGCGTTCTGGAAAAGATCGCCGAGGCAGGCAAACAGTACAACCTGACGCCTTACGGCACTGAAACCATGCACGTACTGCGCGCCGAAAAGGGCTTCATCATCGTCGGTCAGGACACCGACGGCTCGATGACCCCGGACGACCTGAACATGGGCTGGTGTGTCGGCCGGACCAAGCCATTCTCCTGGATCGGCTGGCGCGGTATGAATCGCGAAGACTGTGTACGCGAACAACGCAAGCAACTGGTCGGCCTCAAGCCTGTCGACCCGACCAAATGGCTGCCAGAGGGTGCGCAACTGGTGTTCGACACCAAACAGACCATCCCGATGAGCATGGTCGGTCACGTGACCTCCAGCTATGCACACAACTCGCTGGGCTATTCGTTCGCGATGGGCGTGGTCAAAGGCGGCCTGGCGCGTATGGGCGAGCGGGTGTTCGCGCCTCTGGCAGACGGCAGCGTGATCGAAGCCGAGATCGTTTCCTCGGTGTTCTTCGATCCAAAGGGTGAGCGCCAGAATGTCGAGTAACACGCGGAGCGCCGATCATCAGCAGCACACAGAATTCAAGGCAGGTGATTCATGACCAAAGCGAACGTTTACCAGCAGCGCCCGACCACCGATGTCAAAGCCGAGTCGCCGCTGTTCCATGCAAACCTCGACAGCCTGATCGGCAAGGGTCGCGCCAGCCCCGGCGTGTTCCTGCGCGAGAAAAAGCTGTTGGGCCATCTGACTATTCGCGGTGATGCCCACGACCAGGCCTTCGCCGCTGGCGTGCACAAGGCGCTGGGCATGGAACTGCCAGCGGCACTGATGCTGGTGGTCAACGGCGAAAGCTCACTGCAATGGCTTGGCCCGGATGAATGGCTGCTGATCGTGCCGAGTGGCGAAGAGTTTGCGGCAGAGCAAAAGCTGCGCGAGGCGCTGACCGGGCTGCATATCTCCATCGTCAACGTCAGCGGCGGCCAGTCGATACTTGAACTGACCGGGCCGAAAGTGCGTCAGGTGCTGATGAAGTCCACCAGCTACGACGTGCACCCGGACAACTTCCCGGTGGGCAAGGCCGTCGGCACGGTGTTCGCCAAATCACAACTGGTGATCCGCCGCACTGGCGAAGAAACCTGGGAACTGCTGGTGCGCCGCAGCTTCTCGGATTACTGGTGGCTGTGGTTGCAGGATGCGAGCGCAGAGTACGGGCTGAGCATTCAGGCGTGAAGAGCCGGGAACCGGGGCTGAAACCGTAGCGTCGGTCTCAATGAAGACTCTTGGATTATCGTTCCCACGCTCCGCGTGGGAACGCAGTTCCGGACGCTCTGCGTCCTGCCCAAGCCTACAGGCTGGCACTGTCAGTCATATTTGCGGATAACAAATACTCTGGAGCATTGATTCAATGAGCCGCGCGCCCGATACATGGATTTTGACCGCCGACTGCCCCAGCATGCTGGGTACGGTAGACGCAGTGACGCGCTTTCTGTTCGAGCAGGGTTGCTACGTCACAGAACATCACTCCTTCGATGACCGTCTCTCGGGACGCTTCTTCATCCGTGTGGAATTTCGTCAGCCCGAGGCTTTCGACGAGCAGGCGTTCAGGGCCGGGCTGAGCGCGCGCGGTGAAACGTTCGGCATGATCTTCGAACTCACGGCGCCCAACTACCGGCCAAAAGTAGTGATCATGGTCTCGAAAGCCGATCACTGCCTCAATGACCTGCTCTACCGCCAGCGTATCAATCAACTGTCCATGGACGTGGTCGCGGTGGTGTCCAATCACCCGGATCTTGAGCCATTGGCTGGCTGGCACGGCATTCCGTACTACCATTTCCCACTGGACCCGAACGACAAGCCCGCGCAGGAAGCCAAAGTCTGGCAGGTCATTGAAGAGTCTGGTGCAGAACTGGTGATTCTCGCCCGCTACATGCAGGTCCTTTCACCCGATTTGTGCCGCAAGCTGGACGGCAAGGCCATCAACATCCACCACTCGCTGCTGCCCGGTTTCAAGGGTGCCAAGCCTTACCATCAAGCTTACAACAAGGGTGTGAAACTGGTGGGTGCCACCGCGCATTACATCAACAACGATCTGGACGAAGGCCCGATCATTGCTCAAGGTGTGGAAGTGGTTGATCACAGCCACTATCCCGAAGACCTGATTGCCAAAGGTCGAGACATCGAAGGTCTGACACTGGCCCGCGCAGTGGGCTATCACATTGAACGGCGGGTGTTCCTCAACGCCAACAGGACGGTGGTTTTATAGCTGCAACGGCTTCTCTCTGCTTCACCACAATAAAAGCGAGGTGACATGTATGTCTGGTAATCGCGGTGTAGTGTATCTCGGCGCTGGCAAGGTCGAAGTGCAATCAATCCCCTTCCCGAAAATGGAAGACCCACGCGGCAAGCGCATCGAACACGGCGTGATCCTGCGCGTAGTCTCCACCAATATCTGCGGCTCTGATCAGCACATGGTGCGTGGTCGCACGACGGCGCAAACCGGGCTGGTCCTGGGTCATGAAATCACCGGCGAGGTGCTGGAAGCCGGGCGCGACGTGGAACATCTGAAAGTCGGTGATCTGGTTTCTGTGCCGTTCAACGTGGCCTGCGGTCGCTGCCGCAGTTGCAAGGAACAGAACACTGGCGTCTGCCTGACGGTCAACCCGGCCCGCCCCGGCGGTGCATACGGCTACGTCGACATGGGCGACTGGGTCGGCGGTCAGGCTGAGTACGTGCTGGTGCCTTACGCTGACTTCAACCTGCTCAAACTCCCGGACCGCGACGCGGCGATGGAAAAAATCCGCGACCTGACCTGCCTGTCCGACATCCTGCCCACCGGCTACCACGGCGCAGTGACTGCCGGGGTTGGCCCTGGCAGTACGGTTTATGTTGCAGGCGCCGGCCCGGTCGGCCTGGCTGCGGCGGCGTCAGCGCGCTTGTTGGGCGCGGCGGTGGTAATCGTCGGCGACGTCAACCCGAAACGCCTGGTCCACGCCAAGGCCCAAGGCTTCGAAATTGCTGACCTGTCCCTCGACACGCCACTGCACGAACAGATCGCTGCCCTGCTCGGCGAGCCTGAAGTGGATTGCGCCATCGACGCCGTAGGCTTCGAAGCACGCGGTCACGGCCATGCTGGCGCTCAGGCCGAAGCACCCGCCACCGTTCTCAACTCGTTGATGGGCGTGGTGCGCGTCGCAGGCAAGATCGGCATCCCCGGCCTGTACGTCACCGAAGACCCGGGAGCCGTGGACGCCGCCGCAAAAATGGGCAGCCTGAGCATTCGCTTCGGCCTGGGCTGGGCCAAATCCCACAGCTTCCATACCGGCCAGACCCCGGTCATGAAATACAACCGCCAGTTGATGCAGGCCATCATGTGGGACCGCATCAAGATCGCCGACATAGTGGGTGTAGAGGTGATCAGTCTGGATGAGGCTCCGCGGGGTTATGGCGAGTTTGATTCGGGCGTGCCGAAGAAGTTTGTGATTGATCCGCATGGGTTGTTTGGTGCTGTGTAGTCATCTAACAGCAAATAGGTTTATTGACTAATTACGCCAGCAGATTCAAGAGCGGGGAATGCTCTTTCACATCTGCTGGCGTATTAATCTTAACTCTTCTTCAGCATTAGAAATTTTAAGGGCTAATTTGTAAGAGGGTGGCGTCGATAGATCCTGAATAGGGTTAGCGAGGTTTTTCTGCGATTTCTTGTATTGTTGAACCAGATCATACTCATAAGGGAGACCATCCTCATCATACAAACTTAACGCCGTGTTTGCCTCTTTTTTCAGCTGTGTAGCCCTTTCAACATACTGACTATAAAGCTTATCGTTGGCCTTAAACTCTTTTGCAGATTTTCTATAGTCAAGACCTGCTTGTTTATTCAATTTTTTTGCAGACACACTCACTGACTTGACTTGTCGCACCGCTGCAGAGCGACTTAACTGTGGCGCACTCGCACTTAAGTTCATCCCGTCAGAACCGCGCAACACAGAACTACCAATAACGCCATCCGTAGACAAACGCCGGGAAGGCTTCATTATTTTAAAAGCTCTTAAAAGTCCCTTCATCAAGGTTGGTGTACTCCCTGTCAAGTCAACCCAATTAACCGGATCCCCCTCACAATACCCATACGCATTCACCCCACCCTCACCAAACGGGCTCAGACTGTCCGGGCTGTTGAACCTCATCAACACCGGGTTAAACGCCCGATACCCATTCCCCAGCAAATAGTGCCCCGTCACCGGGTCAACTCGCTGGCCGGTAAAGCCCGGCAGGCTTGCGGGGCCTGAAGGATGACGATGTCCGTAAGGCGTGTAGGCAAACTCCAACCCCTGAGCGGCAATCACTGACTGCTGTTGATCCGTCGCCAACAACGCGCCGTCGCGCTGATTATTTTCTGCACTCAGGCACGCCAGCAAATGCTCATCCGTGCGCATAAGCGTGTGCTGGACCTGCCCCTGAATCTGCGTAGCCAAGAGTATCTTCTGATAAAAAAGGCGAGTGCTGCCCTGCCCCGCAGCCGAACAATCGGCCAGGCGATCCAATGGATCGTAGCGGTAGACACAGAGCACGGATTGCCCGGACGAAGCCATGGTTTCACTCCTTTGAAGTCAGCCAGGGCAGCAAGTCTGGGCTGAGTCCGTGCTTCCGCACAGCTAGCAGAACTAATAGGTGCCAGGCAGAAAGGCGCTGAACACAGTCATGCCGGCGCTCAGACCGAAGCGCCCGCCATCGTGGAGTTTGATGCGGACGTGACGAAGAAATTTGTAATTAATCCGCATAAGTTGTTGGGTACGACTTGAGCACTGCAACCTTATTATCGCCTTCATGATTAAAAGCCCCCCACCTAACCTCTAACCAACCGGGTGATTGGCCTTTATCCGAATCGACTTGGCACAACGACCGGCTTGTGCAACGCGCCATTGCCATGTCGAAGTTTTTAACGACCGTTTTATAATAGTTAACACAATTAACTACAACACGCGATACCTGCTTACCCTTGCCAGAAAATTATTCACGTTTTCGGGATCCATTGTTCCAACTTTCTAACGGCTTCACGAATATCCATTTTTTCACCTGCTATAGACACAATCGTTCGACGAGGGGGTGATGGGGAATTAACGGCCTGCCCGTTCTTGGGAGGAAGGGGTGGTGGTGGCATGTTTTTGGGAGGACGGGGTGGTTTGGGTGGGATAACACTCGATCGCGCGTTTCTGGGAGGAAGGACCGGCGGAATGCCGTTCAGCTGTCCTGTCTTGGGAGGGCGGGGTGGTGGGACAACAAATTGTGACCCATCGATAACATCAGGTGCAGACGTATGCGAGCTCACCGAGTTAGTTGAAGTAGTTACCTGTGTGGACCCGGAACGATCAAGCAACGGGGAAGATAGAGAATCCTGGCTACCTTTTCGACCAAGTAAACGCTGTTTCACACGGCTTGCTCTTTTCAAAATTTTCACTAAAAACGTTGGCCAATGTCCGCCCGGATCAACCCGATTAACCGGATCCGCCTCACAGTACCCATACGCATTCACCCCGCCCTCACCAAACGGGCTCAGACTGTCCGGGCTGTTGAACCTCATCAACACCGGGTTAAACGCCCGATACCCATTCCCTAACAAATAGTGCCCCGTCACCGGGTCAACTCGCTGGCCGGTAAAGCCCGGCAAGCTTGCGGGGCCTGAAGGATGACGATGTCCGTAAGGCGTGTAGGCAAACTCCAACCCCTGAGCGGCAATCACTGACTGCTGTTGGTCCGTCGCCAGTAACAGGCAATCGTTCTGGTTGTTTTCCACACTCAGGTGAGCCAGCAAATGCTCGTCCGTACGCAGAAGCGTGTGCTGTATCTGCCCCTGAATTTGCGTCGCCAAGCGGCTCTTCTGATAAAAAAGCCGCGTCCTGCCCTGCCCCGCAGGCGAGCAGTCGGCAAGACGATCCGTTGCGTCGTAATGGTAAGTGCAGAGCACTACAGGGCTGGCAGAAGACATGAACATCACCTGCGGCGATCGATGATAGAACCGTAATTCTGGGCGTGTGATCTCGTGCTGCACAGCTAGCAGAAATGCTAGGGAGCCCACCTCGTCTGCCAGAGCCGATTCAGGCAAATGAAATAACTGCCTGTCTTCAGCGCGTTGGGAACAAGCCTCTGTTGCTCACAGTCAAACCGTCTGCTTTACCGCCCACTCATGGGCGGTTCAGGTTTGATAAGGGTGACGCAATGAAAACTGCACGCGGTATGGCTTTGGTAACGTTGATGGCACTGGCTGCAAGCCCGGTGTTTGCCTTCAATCTGAATGACGCCGCAAATGCGGTTTCCAATGCCACGAGTGGCAATCAGAAAGCCACGGCGGCCCCTGAAGTCGCAGGGCTGCTTAATACCCTTGGCACCCAGCTCAATGTCACCCCTGAACAAGCCGTTGGCGGAACAGGCGCATTGCTCGGGCTGGCAAAAAATAAACTGACCAGCACCGATTACTCGCAACTGGCCAAATCCGTTCCTGGCCTGGAGCAGATGTCCGGCACCTCCGCACTGGACAGCCTGGGAGGCGCAAACGGGCTGGGCAGTCTGCTCGGTGGCAAGTCCGGCGATAACTCGATGCTCAACAGCGCACTGGGCAACGTGCAGAGCATGGGTGATGTGAATAACGCCTTCAAGGCACTGGGCATGGACAGCACAATGGTCAGCCAGTTTGCCCCGCTGATTCTGCAATACCTCGGGCAGCAAGGTGCCAGCGGTTCGGCGTTGCAGAGCCTGAGTGGGTTATGGGGTACCGGCAGCTGATTCAAGCCGCAACGCCGCAATACGCGCATCTTTCTCCACCCAGAGCTGGTTGACCCAGCTCTGGATTTTCTCGCGAAACACCGGATCGTTCTCGTAGTCGCCCTGCCACAGTGCCGGGTCCATTTCGCGGGTCTTGATGTCGACGATCACCTTGGGCACGCGCCCGCACAGCATGTCCCAGAACCCGGGAATGCCTGAACCTGGATAGACCACAGTGACATCCAGAATGGCGTCCAGTTGCTCACCCATAGCAGCCAGCACGAATGCGACGCCACCGGCCTTGGGCTTGAGCAGATGGGTATAGGGCGATGCTTGAGTCGCATGTTTGCCCGGAGTAAAGCGCGTGCCTTCCAGATAGTTGACGATGGTCACTGGCTGACGCTTGAACAGCTCGCAGGCAGCCTTGGTGATCTCCAGATCCTTGCCCTTCAGCTCCGGGTGCTTCGCTAGAAACGCCTTGCTGTAGCGCTTCATGAACGGGTAATCCAGCCCCCACCACGCCAGACCCAGCAGGGGCACCCAGATCAGTTCTTTTTTCAAAAAAAACTTGAAGAAGGGTTTGCGCCGGTTGAGTGCCTGGACCAGCGCAGGAATATCCACCCACGACTGATGATTGCTGATGACCAGATACGAAGTATCACTGCGCAACCCCTCATCGCCACGAATATCCCATTGCGTCGGTACACAGGTTGCGAAGATAACCTTATCAATCTCGGCCCAGGTTTCGGCAATCCACATAACGGCGACTGAACAGCGATCGCGCATTCGGCCTCTGAACAGCAGCTTGAGCAACGCAAAAACCAATAACGGACCTATCAATACCAGCGTATTGATCAGTAACAGCAAAGCAACAAAACAGCCGGTGAGCAGACGGCGCATGGCGGACTCTTGAAGGTTCAGGGGCGGCAATAATAAAGACCCACGCGTTTTACGCCAATTACACAGGTGCTTACAAATGTTTCACGTCCGGGCATTTATGCTGGCCTGACACTCTTGCTGGCGAACCTACTGCAGGTTCGCTGTCTAAAAACGCGCGCCAATCAGGCGCTGACCATTGCGAGGAACCTCTCACGTGAAACCGATCCTGGCGCTATTGTCGTTGCTGGCCCTGCCGGTCATGGCTGCTGAACCGACGCTGTATGGCCGCTATGAGAACATCAAGGTTCTGGACGTAGACCAGACTTTCAAGGCCAAGATGGACACCGGCGCACTGACTGCTTCACTGTCGGCCAAGGACATCGAGCTGTTCCAGCGTGATGGCGATGACTGGGTGCGATTCCGTCTGGCAACCAAGGGCGCCGACAACAAGGTGTATGAGCACAAGGTGTCGCGGATCAGCAAGATCAAAGGGCGTGCAGAAGGTGATGACGAAGACGACGAAGGCATCAACCCTGCCAAGCGTCCTGTTGTAGACCTGGAACTGTGCCTGGGAAACAAGAAGCGTACGGTCGAAGTCAACCTGGTCGATCGCAGCCACTTCAACTTCCCGCTATTGATCGGCGCCAAGGCGCTGCGCGAGTTCGACGCAGCGGTTAACCCGGCCCGCCGCTACACTGCTGACCAGCCTGACTGCTGAGGCGTCTATCGTGCTCATGCTTCTTCCTGACTATCGTGCGACGCTCCGCGTCGCATGCCGTTCTGGACGCTCCGCGTCCGGTCTTGAGGGCATGGCGCGGCGCAGATCTGTGACGCAGAGCGTCACCCACGGCATTCCCACGCTGGAGCGTGAGGAACGATAGCCGCACGCGAGAACACCATCGTGCCCATGCTCCGCGTGGGTATGCCGTTCAGGACGCTGCGCAGATTGACTCAAACTGGCGGCAGGGTCGCGATCATCGACGGGCGTTGACTGACGTCCAGATACCAAGCGGCCAGTCGCGGATAAGTGCTGCGCCAGTTCAGATCCGGCTGGCGAAAGTCCAGATAACCGAGCGCCACGGCGACGCTGATCGATGCGACATCAAAGGATGTGCTGAGCTCTGTGACCGCATCGCTTTCGAAGTAATGCAGCGAGCGTTCAATCTTCTGCTGCTGGTTGTCCAGCCACTGGTCCCAGTGTTTTTCCTGCGGACGCAAGGCAGTTTCGTAGCGGATCATTACCGCTGCATCCAACACCGCATCGGCCAGCGAAGCCAGGGTCAGGCGCCTCCAGCGTGCCGAGCCTTCCCGGGGGATCAGTGGCAGGCCCACGTGCTGGTGGTCGAGATAATCAAGAATCACCCGGCTGTCGTGAATGACGTTGCCGTCAGCCAGCCTTAGCGCGGGAAGTTTACCGGCCGGGTTGTCTTCATTGAGCTCGGCAGACGGGCTGATCGGTGTCAGCACTGTGGTCTGCAACTCGACGCGGTCGAGCTGAGCGGTTTCATGAAGCATCACCATCACCTTGCGGGCAAAAGGCGAGGCGGCGTTGAAGTACAACGTCATCGTGGGCGCTGACATGGGTGTTCCTCGAATGAGACAGGATCCTAGACTAGTCAGCCTGTGACGCGCCTGCAATGAGCGTTTCAATCAGCCGCGCCGCACCAGCAAGCCCTTGATGCTCAACAGGGCAGCCGTCCCCATGCCCAGCCACGCCAGCGTGTCCCACCAGCCATCACCCAGCAGCGCGGCGAACAAGCCGACGCCGATAAGCAGCGCTATCAAGGCGGGTATCGCAAAGGTCTTCCAGAATCGCGATGGCCTGGAACTCATTGCGCCGCCTGAGCGCGAATCACGCTCAGCGAGCGCGTGGCACGCCGTCTCACCCACCACAGGTACACCCCGCTGCCGAGCACAATGATGGTCAGCACATCCAGTACCGCCCAGAGAATCTTCATCGGCATGCCGCCGTAATCACCGAAATGCAGAGGCTGCGACATACCCAATGCATCCATGTACCAGGGACGCTCGACCACGGCCGTGACTTGCAGCGTCTGCGCGTCGATCAGCACTGGCGTGGCCAGGTGCGCAGTCAAGTGCGTGTTGCCTTTGAGGAACACCGCGTAATGATGCTCGCTGGAGAAGCGCGTGCCGGGGAAAGCGATGAAATCGGCCTGCATGCCGGGCGCAGCGGATTCGGCAATTTCCAGCAATCGAGTCGCCGGGGCGCGCTGGGTCAATGGCGGCGCGTCCTTGTAAGGGGCGATCATGGTCGCCAGCGCATCATTGCGCCAAGAGGCAATCAGCAGATCGGCACAGGCACTGATCACCCCCGTCACGCCCACCACCAGCGCCCAGGTCAATGTGACTACGCCGATCAGGTTGTGCAGGTCCAGCCAACGCGTACGCCTGGATTTATTGACCCGCACCTGGCCGAACTCCAGCTTGCGCATGAACGGCGCATACAACACGGTCCCGGAAACAATCGCCACCACAAACAGCAAACCCATGAACGCCAGCAGCAATTTGCCGGGCAGGTTGGCGTACATGTCTACGTGCAGGCGCAGCATGACCATCATGAAGCCGCCATTGGCAGAAGGCATTTCCAGCGTTTCACCGGTGCGTGCATCAAGGGCGAAGGTGTGCGAGGAATTGGGCTCGGTACCTGCGGTTGCCGCGGTGATGGCCATCACGCCATTGGGGTCTTCGTCGTCCCAGCCGAAATACTGCATCACCTCGCCGGGGCGATGTGCTTCGGCGGCCCTGGCCAGTTGCTCCAGGTTCAGATGCGGCGTGTCGGCAGGCATCTCCTGGTACTGCGGGGCGTCGCCCAGCAGGTGATCGATTTCATGATGGAAGATCAACGGCAGTCCTGTAACCGCGAGCATCAACAAAAACAGGGTGCAAATCAGGCTGCTCCAGGTATGCACGATGGACCAGCGGCGCACGGTTTGGCTTTTCATGGTTTATCCACAGGCGAAGGGACGCAAAACCGAGCGTGCCCCCGAAATGACTTGTAAGACTAAGCCGCTCGAAACCGGAAAAGTGTCAGGGCGATCCGGTGCAGGCATGAAGAGGTATGTTTCAGAGTTTTGCCGGATTGCTGCTGGCCTGCTCATCCCTGGCCAGCACAGTGACCCACCACGCGGTGTGTTGTTCGATCTGCACGGGTAAGGTCGGCAACAACGCCTTGAGCGCCAGGTCAGTGTCGGCCAGCGGGAATGTGCCGGTAATACGCAGATCAGCCACGGTCGAGTCGACACCCAGATGGCCTGTACGGTAACGACCCAGTTCAGCAAGCATGTCCGCCAGCCGGGCGTTGTCCACCACCAACATGCCGCGCGTCCAGGCGTCGACGCCGGAAGGCATGCTGAGCAACGGGCCAAGGCCATTGCGCGTGAGGAGAACCTGCTGGCCCTCGCGCAGAACCTGTTCACCGGACGCATTGCGCGCATTGGCGGCAACCGCTGATTGCAGCACGCTGAGCAGTGTTCCGTCTGGCTCGCGACGGACCAGAAAGCGCGTACCCAGGGCGCGCATTTTGCCATCCGCAGTTTCGACGATGAAGGGACGCGGATCGTCATGATTGCCGGTCTGCACCATTATTTCGCCGTCCTGCAGAATCACCCGACGTTGCTGCGCATCGAAGCGCACATCAATCGCGCTGTGGGTGTTAAGGCGAATCAGGGTGTTGTCCGCCAGACGCACTTCACGCTGTTCGCCGGTGGCGGTGCGCTGGTCGGCAAGCCAGTAATCTATCGGCAGGTAGCGGTCGCCGACGAACAATGCCAGCCCCAACGCCATGAACACCCCGGCCAGACCGCCACCGAGCTTGCGCAAACTGTGCCGCTGGGCACCGGGCGATTGCTGCAATGCCTTGCGCGCCGGACCTGCTGGCAAGGCAAAACGCTGATTGACCATGCCCAACTGGCTCCAGGCCCTGGCATGCTCTTCGTCGGCGGCCAGCCAGCGAGCAAGCTCAGCGTCATTGCCGCTGCTGCCATCCATGTTCAATTGCCACTGGATCGCGGCGTCCAGAACATGAGCGGATACCGGCCTGGTGTTCATGTCGGCTCACCGTAGAGCGCCACATAGCACTGACGCATGGCTTGAGCCAGGTATTGCCTGACGCGCGAAACCGAGACGCCCAGCCGCTCGGCAATTTCGCCGTGGCTCAGCCCGTCGAGGCGACTGTACAGAAAGGCTGCCCGTGCTTTGCTGGAGAGGCTGCCCAGCATACGGTCGATCGCTTTGAGGTCTTCCAGAATCAGCATCTGCTCTTCCGGCGAAGGCTGCTCGGCCTCGGGAACCTGCATCAACTCCCCGAGATAAGCCTGCTCCAGCGCAGCGCGGCGGAAGTAGTCGAACATCAGTCCCTTGGCAACGGCCGCCAGGAACGCTCGAGGCTCTCTGGGCGTCAGCAATTCCTGTCGCCCGAGCAAACGCACGAACGTGTCCTGACTCAAATCCTGAGCACGCTGTGGACAGGCGACATTGCGTCTGAGCCAGGCCAGCAGCCAACCACGATGATCGCGATACAGCGCGCCAACAATCTCGCTATGAGTGCTTGGGACTGACGACACGAATAGCCTCGATGAGAAAGATCTAACTAAAGAGAATCATTCGCGATTGTGGCAGAGCGGAGGGATGGTGGCAATTCGCGTCTGTCGGGAGGAGGGTCTGAATCGAGTTGGCGCTCGTACCAATGCTCCGCGTCCATTGCAACGCGGAGCGTCGGGAAATGCATTCCCACGCTGCAGCGTGAGGAACGAGAATCCTGTAACTATCGTGCCGATGCTCCAGTGTGAAATACATTCACGCTGGAGCATTCACAACGAAAGGCGTCCAGGGAGGACGCCCGTCGTCAGATCAGGCCTGGTGGCTGATTTCGCGCAGCGGCTTGCCGCGTGCCGGCTTGTCGCCTGCAACGAAGTAGTCGGCGGTGCTGCGTGGCAGCGGCTGACGACCGCGGATCTTGTCGGCGATTTTCTCGGCGATCATGATTGTCGGTGCATTCAGGTTGCCCGTGGTGATGATCGGCATGATCGAGGCATCGACTACGCGCAGGCTTTGCAGGCCATGCACACGGCCCTGACCGTCGACAACGGCCATCTCGTCGGTGCCCATCTTGCACGAGCAGGACGGGTGGTAAGCCGTTTCGGCGTGCTCACGTACGAACTGGTCCAGCGCTTCATCAGATTGCACATCGATACCAGGGCTGATTTCGCGGCCACGGTACGGGTCCAGAGCCGGTTGCTGCATGATCTCGCGAGTCAGGCGGATGCCATCACGGAACTCCTGCCAGTCCTGCTCGCTGGACATGTAGTTGAACAGGATGCTCGGGTACTCGCGCGGGTCTTTGGATTTGACCTGCACACGACCGCGGCTCGGCGAACGCATGGAGCCAACGTGAGCCTGGAAGCCGTGCTCCTGAACGCCCTTGGTACCGTTGTAGTTAATCGCGACCGGCAGGAAGTGATACTGAATGTTCGGCCATTCGAACGCTTCGCTGGAGCGAATGAAACCACCGGCTTCAAACTGGTTGCTCGCACCGATACCCGTACCGAGGAACATCCACTCGGCACCAATGGCAGGCTGGTTCCACCACTTCAGCGAAGGGTACAGCGACACCGGCTGGGTGCAGGCGTACTGCAGGTACATCTCCAGGTGATCCTGAAGGTTCTGGCCAACGCCCGGCAGGTCATGAACCACCGGAATATCCAGCTTGTTCAGCACTTCGGCCGGGCCGACACCGGAACGCTGGAGAATCTGCGGCGAAGCGATTGCGCCGCCACACAACAGCACTTCCTTGCGGGCACGGGCCTGGATGCGGGTGTCGCTGTCGCCTACCAGGTACGCCACGCCGACGGCACGCTTGCCTTCGAACAGAATGCGATCGGTCAGCGCGTGAGTGACGATGGTCAGGGTCGAGCGCTTCTTGGCCTCGTCCAGATAACCACGGGCGGTACTGGCACGACGACCGTTAGGCGTCACGGTGCGGTCCATCGGACCGAAGCCTTCCTGCTGATAACCATTGAGGTCGTCAGTGCGCGGGAAACCGGCTTGCACGCCCGCCTCGACCATCGCATGGAACAGCGGATTGTTGCCCGCCTTGGGCGTGGTCACGCTGACCGGACCTTCACCACCGTGGTAGTCATTCGGGCCGATGTCGCGGGTTTCGGCCTTGCGGAAGTACGGCAGGCAGTCGAGGTAGCTCCAGTCTTCGAGACCCGGCTCCTTGGCCCAGCCGTCATAGTCCATCGCGTTGCCGCGGATGTAGCACATGCCGTTGATCAGCGACGAACCGCCCAGGCCTTTACCACGACCGCATTCCATGCGGCGGTTGTTCATGTGTGGCTCTGGCTCGGTCTCGTAGGCCCAGTTATAGCGGCGTCCCTGTAGCGGGAATGCCAGTGCGGCTGGCATCTGGGTACGGAAATCCAGACGATAGTCCGGGCCACCGGCTTCCAGCAGCAGAACAGTGACGCCCGCGTCTTCGGTGAGACGGGCTGCCAGGGTGTTACCGGCAGAGCCGGCACCAATGATGATGTAGTCGTATTCGGATTGAGTCGTCATAGAGGCTCCCTCATAGAGCTGCAAGTCTCAAGCCTTGGCTGCAAGCAGAAGCAGCGAGGCGATACTTGTGAAAATGGGGTGCGGCAAACCGCTTTTGATTGCGTCTGCTTGAGGTTTGCCGCGTGCCACTTGAACCGTGTTTAGAAAACCGAGGCGTAGTCGCCCAGTTCGATCTGTACCGACTTGATCCGCGTGTACTGCGCCAGCGAGCTGATACCGTTTTCACGACCAACGCCCGACTGCTTGTAACCGCCGACCGGCATTTGTGCCGCCGATTCGCCCCAGGCGTTGATCCAGCAGATACCGGCTTCCAGCAGATGAATCACGCGGTGTGCGCGGTTCAGGTCACGGGTCACGATGCCTGCGGCCAGACCGAAATCGGTGTCGTTGGCGCGGCGCACCACTTCTTCTTCGGTGTCGTAGCCGAGGATGCTCATCACCGGGCCGAAGATTTCTTCACGCACGATGGTCATGTTGTCGGTGCAGTCGGTAAACACGGTTGGCGCAACGAAAGCGCCCTTGTCGAACACACCACCGGTCAAGCGATCACCGCCGCACAACAGGCGTGCGCCCTGCTCTTTGCCCTTGGCGATGTAGCCCAGCACACTTTCCATGTGCTCGAAGCTGACCAGCGGGCCGAAGTTGATGTTTTCGTCTTCCGGGTTACCGGCGCGAATACGCTTCACACGCTCAAGGATTTTCGCTTCGAATTCGGCTTTCAACGCGTTCGGTACAAACACGCGCGTACCGTTGGTGCAGACCTGGCCGGAGCTGTAGAAGTTGGCCATCATTGCGATGTCGGCAGCACGGTCCAGATCAGCGTCGTCAAACACGATCAGCGGCGACTTGCCGCCCAGCTCCATGGTCACTTCCTTGAGCGAAGAGCTCGATGCACTGGCCATGACTTTCTTGCCGGTGTCGGTGCCGCCGGTGAACGACACTTTCTCGATGCGCGGATGCTCGGTGATCCAGGTGCCGACTTCACGGCCGCTGCCGGTCAACACGTTGAATACGCCGTTCGGCACGCCTGCTTCGGTGTAGATTTCTGCCAGCTTCAAGGTGGTCAGCGAGGTGACTTCACTTGGCTTGAAGATCATCGCGTTGCCCGCCGCCAGCGCCGGTGCGGATTTCCACAGGGCGATCTGGATCGGGTAGTTCCACGCACCGATGCCTGCAACCACACCCAGCGGCTCTCGGCGGGTGTAAACGAAGGAGGAATCACGCAGCGGGATCTGTTCGCCTTCGATGGCGGGCACCAGGCCTGCGTAGTATTCCAGCACGTCAGCGCCGGTCACGATATCCACGTAACGGGTTTCGGAGATGGCCTTGCCGGTGTCCAGCGTTTCCAGCGCAGCCAGTTCGTCGTTGCGCTCACGCAGGATATCGACAGCACGACGCAGGATGCGCGAACGCTCGACGGCGGTCATGGCAGCCCAGATCTTCTGGCCTTTTTCAGCAGCAACGACTGCGCGCTCGACGTCTTCCTTGCCGGCACGCTGGATCTGCGCCAGTACTTCGCCGTTCGCCGGGTTGATGGCATCGAAAGTTTCAGTGTTGCTGGCATCGACGTAACCGCCATCGATGTAAAGTTTCTGCAGTTCAAAACGGGCCATAAAGTCCTCGCAAATTCAGTGGGGGGGGCGATGACTGATTTCAGTGTGCCGGAAACATTGGGCAACACGGTCTTGCAGTCGTTCGGCAGGCAGGCTTCGAAAGCTCTCAGCCAGCCGATTTCGCCAGTTGAAAATCCATGTATTCGTAGGCAATCCGTTGTGCTTGCTCGGTGTCGAATGCATCGCCTGACAACGCGCCTCTCAGCCACAGCCCGTCTATCAGGGCGGCAAGCCCGCGGGCGGCGCTGCGTGCCTGTTCCAGTGGCAAGGTACGGCGGAACTGACAGCACAGATTCGAATACAAACGGTGGTCGTTGATACGCTGCAATCGGTGCAGCGAAGGGTGATGCATGCTGGTCGCCCAGAAGGCCAGCCAGGTTTTCATGGCCGGGCCGCTGACCTGACTGGCATCGAAGTTACCTTCGATGATCACTTGCAGATGAGCCCTTGGGCTGTCTTCGGTCAGCGCCTGCCGACGTTCGCGGACGTTCAGGATCAAGGCGTTCATCAGATGCCGCATCGTGGCGGCAATCAGGCCGTTCTTGTCCTGAAAATAGTGACTGATGATGCCGTTGGACACGCCCGCCAGTCGCGCAATCAGAGCAATGCTGGCGTCGCCCATACCGACCTGATCGACCGCTGTGAGCGTGGCCTGGATCAGTTGTTGGCGGCGGATGGGTTGCATTCCGACCTTGGGCATTGGCGCGATTCTCCCGGGTGTCTGCAATGATCGTTGTACCAAAACGGTGAGGCCAGTCTAAAGATTTTTTATTGAACGATCAATCAATAAAAAATAATCGGCAGGTTTTCGCCGGTAAACGGCAAGCTGAAAAGCGCCTGAATGCGGGGGTTCTGGAGGATGCGTCAAGGCGCAGATACGTGACGCGGAGCGTCACCCACGGCATTCCCACGCTGGAGCGATATCTCAACTATCGTGCGACGCTCCGCGTCGCATGCAGTTCTGGACGCTCTGCGTCCGGTCTTCAGCGCCGGAACAGTCAATCCTGCAGAACCACATCCGCCAGTTGATCAATCGCTTCCTGCCGCTCAGCCTGATTCGGTTTGGCGTGCGGGTTAAGTGTTGACCATTGCGGGTGGGCACGGGCGCGGGTGAGCGGCTCGGGGATTTTGCCTTTGCGCCAGGTTTTGTCCTGCGGCGTGGTCAATTCCATGCTGTGAATGGCCGCATGGCCTCTCACTCCCAACGCCAGCAACAAGTGCCCCTGTCGCAGAGCAAGCAGGCGCAACACTGCATCGTCCACCGTCAACTCCCTGCGGCCCTTCAACTTGCCCAGCAAGCGTCCGCCGTAGCTGCGCGCCGTCAACAGGGCACCGCCTGCAATCGCACCGACCAAAGCCGCCGCGCCAAGCGTTACGCCGCCGACCATCAAGTCGACCCCTGCCCCGGCCGCCGCACCGGCTGCCACGCCGCCACCAACCCGCACGCCCATCAACCTGAGGGTTTCCGGATTGAACAGATCATCGCCCCAACGGCCGTCCATCAACGGCAAATCGCTGGTAGACACGTCGTCCTTGCGAAAGGCATACAGCTTGAGCAGCGCCTCGACACATTGCTGCTCACGCTGACGAACAGCCTTGCGCAACGCTTCCACAGCCTGCTGTTCCTGCTCGGCAGTGGTCTCGACGCTACGCCGACACGCTGCACAGTCAATCAACAGTTCGGCGATAAGCCGCGCCGCGCTGTGTTTTCTGGCTCGACGTTGTTTCTCCTGATCCTCAATCAAACGTTCAAGCCGAGGCCGCGCGCTTTCCAGCAGCAGCGCCAGGCTTTCATACAGACGACGGCCGCCATCTTCCGGCGGTGCGACGCTGTCGAAGCGCACCAATGCATGCAGCCCCAGGCGTGAAAGTGCCTCTCGCCATTCCGGCTCGCGGTGCTCGCGCGCACTGACGAAATTGAGCACAGGCAGCAACGGCTTGCCACAACTGGCCAGCACCGCCAGCTCGTCACGGTACTTGGCGAGCACCGGTTCGCGTGCATCGATCACATACAGCCCGGCGTCCGAGCCGAGCAACTGGCGCATGACCTTGGCCTCTTGCTCAAAGCGTTGGCGTGCCTCGCTGCCCTCCAGAAAGCGCGCCAGTCGCGCCGGCCCGTCCAGACGCTCGCCGGGACGGTCCAGGCGCTCCAGATAATCGAGCAGTGCGATAGCGTCTTCCAGGCCAGGCGTGTCGTACAGCTCGACCAAGGCCTCGCCGTCCACAGAAAGGCGCGCGCCTTCCACATGACGGGTGGTGCTGGGCCGGTGAGACACTTCACCGAAGCTGACATCGCCGGTCAGGGTGCGCAGCAGCGACGTCTTGCCGACATTGGTGTGGCCGACCACCGCCAGCTTGATGGCACGGGCATTGTCTGCTTCAGTCATGGCCTGTCTCCAGCCAGTTCAAGGGCGCGCTGTCGGTGCGCGGCAACTGCAACCCATCCAGAGCGGCGTGCCAGTCGCCCAGACGCTCCAGATCGAGCACCTGCCCGGCAGGCGCGGGCAGCAGCCAGACGCGTGTCGCCCCCGCGCTGCGCGCCAGTTCGGCCATCAGCGCCAGACTGCCGCGATCCGGTGAACGGCGAGGATCACAGGCGACCACCATGCGCGCAGGCGGATAGTGAGTCAGTTGTTCCAGCAGCTTGTGTCGCGACTCGCGGCTGTCGAGAATGCCCGCATCGACCACGCCGGACGGCAGTTCTGGCGGCCAGACGTGTTGATCATCCAGCTCGATGGCCACCAGCAACGCGCCATTGCTGTCGGACGCACCTACGCCGGGCTGAACCTGATGCAACGCGGCGGGTTCGACGTCATTGACGCCCAATCGCTCGCTGCTGGGCATCAAACGTTCACGCAGTTCAAGGTACTCGGGCAATTCAAGATCGAGACGCAGCCCCGCCCGCCCCTGCTTCCAGCGCCACAGGCAGAACGCTGCCAGCAACAGGCGCGGCACAATGCCGTAGACCAGCAGTACGCCCACCAGCCACGCAGCCCAGGCCTGACGTGCATTCTCGATACTCAAAGCGCCATTGCCGCTGGCGCGAATCATGGCTTCGTCCGGCACACTGAAGCCCAGCCACGCCGGGACGGTACTGAGTGCCTGGGTCAGGCCGACAAAGGTGTCGCTGCTCAAAATGGTGGTTTCCCAGACAAACCCGTAGCGCCGGGTCGCCATCAGCATCAACAGCACCACCAGCGCACTGACCAGCGCCAGCAGCCACAGGCTGTGAACCACCAGGCCGAGCACCCAGCGATTCAGGCGCTTGCGTTGCAGCAGCAAAACCAGCGCTGGGGCAAGCTGCGCGGCCTGGGCGTCACGGGCAAGCTTTTCACTCAACCACAGCCATAAGCGGCCCAGCCCACTGTTGCTGCGGCCAGCGAAGATCAAGCCCAGCGCCCAGGCAGCCAGCAGCACCAGATTAAGCCCAAGCAGACTGCCCAGCGCCCAGAACACATTGACCGGTGCCTGCCCGTCGCCCATTGCGGCGAAGGCCAGGCCCGCGCCACTGATGACAGCGAACACCGCCAGCGCAACCAACGCCAACCGCGCGCCCTGCTTCCAGTGGTGCAATGCGCCGAGCATGCCGTCACGCTGTGCCAGCCCAAGGGCGCGATGGGTAATACGAGCAGTCAGGTCGCCTCCGGCTGCCCGGGCGCGGCGATTGACTTCCTGATCATCCAGCGCGCCAGCCTGTTGTTCACGCAGGCGCACGGCTTCGGTCAGCCAGAGGGTATCGAGTGGGGTCAGTGCAGTCACACAGTGTCTCTTGGTTGAATTCAGCGGTGAGCATAACCGCTGTCATGGGACTGAGCACGGCGTGTGTCAGTTCATTCGCCTGCCCCGCGACCTCTGATATCCTCGGCGCATGAAAACTCATCTCCCCCTCAGCCTGATTGCCGCCCTTGGTGAAAACCGAGTGATTGGCGTCGACAATTCCATGCCCTGGCATTTGCCGGGGGATTTCAAATACTTCAAGGCCACGACGCTCGGCAAGCCGATCATCATGGGTCGCAAGACCTGGGATTCGCTGGGCCGCCCGCTGCCCGGTCGCCTCAACCTGGTGGTCAGCCGCCAGACTGATTTGCAGCTTGAGGGCGCGGAAGTCTTCCCTTCGCTGGACGCCGCAGTCGTGCGCGCCGAGCAATGGGCGCAAGAACAGGGTGTCGATGAAGTGATGCTGATCGGCGGCGCGCAGCTGTACGCCCAAGGCCTTGCACAGGCGGATCGCCTGTACCTGACTCGCGTAGCGCTTAGCCCTGATGGCGACGCGTGGTTTCCAGAAATCGATACGGCGCAATGGGCGCTGGTGTCCGATACCGAGAACGCGGCTGTCGATGACAAGCCTGCTTACAACTTTGAAGTCTGGGAACGCGTCTGATAAGCGTTTTTCGGCGCATTTGAGGTCGCTGACGAAAAACTGCAATAAAAGTGTCGCTTTTGGTTTAACTGTCGCAAATAAAGGGGCAAACGGCGTCTTTTGGCCTTTTTCGGGTCGCTGACGTACTTTTGCCTTCACAATAATTTGTTACGGTCTGCCCCTTCGTTTTTTCGACAAGGGGAAATCGCCTATGAAACTCGTGCCAAAACTGTTGGCTGCTGCCGTCTGCTTCGGGCTTGCCAGCCAGGCTATCGCAGCCACCGAATTGAAGCATTGGCCCGAGCCTGCCGCCAAGGCGCTCGACGCGATGATTGCGGCGAATGCCAACAAGGGCAATTACGCAGTCTTCGACATGGACAACACCAGCTACCGCTTCGACCTCGAAGAGTCGCTGCTGCCGTACATGGAAAACAAAGGCCTGATCACCCGCGAAAAACTCGATCCCTCGCTCAAGCTGATCCCCTTCAAAGACACCGCCGAGCACAAGGAAAGCCTGTTCAGCTACTACTATCGCCTTTGCGAAATAGACGACATGGTCTGCTACCCGTGGGTCGCGCAGGTGTTTTCCGGCTTTACGCTGCAGGAGCTCAAAGGCTATGTCGATGAGCTGATGGCCCTGAAAAAGCCGATCCCTGCGACCTACTACGAAGGCGATACCGTCAAGCAGCTCAATGTCGAGCCGCCGCGGGTATTCACCGGGCAGACCGAGCTGTACAACAAGCTGATGGAAAACGGCATCGAGGTGTATGTGATGACCGCCGCGTCCGAAGAGCTGGTGCGTATGGTCGCTGCCGATCCGAAGTACGGCTACAACGTCAAACCGCAGAATGTGATCGGCGTGAGCACGCTGCTCAAGGACCGCAAGACAGGCGAGCTGACCACGGCACGCAAGCAGATCACGGCGGGTAAATACGATCCGAAAAGCAACATGGGTCTGGAGCTGACGCCATACCTGTGGACACCGGCAACCTGGATGGCGGGCAAGCAGGCGGCCATTCTGACCTACATCGACCAGTGGAAAAAACCGGTCCTGGTCGGCGGCGATACCCCGACCAGCGACGGCTACATGCTGTTTCACAGCGTCGACGTGAGCAAGGGCGGCGTGCACTTGTGGATCAACCGCAAGGACAAGTACATGACCCAGCTGAACGGCATGATCAAGGACAATGCCGAAGCTCAGGCCAAGGAGAAGCTGCCGGTCACGGCGGACAAGAACTGGGTGATCGTCAAGCCGGACGAGATTCAGTAAGCCGCCGGACAAGCTTCATGCTGCGTGATCGTGCCCAGGTGACCGGGCACGATCAGCATACTCAGTCGAGCTTTTCGAACTTCAGATCCCAGACGCCGTGCCCAAGCTTCTCGCCACGGCGTTCGAACTTGGTGATCGGCCGTTCCGCAGGGCGCGGAACGTACTGGTTGTCTTCGGCCTGGTTGCGATAACCGGGCGCCACGCTCATCACTTCCAGCATGTATTCCGCGTACGGGCCCCAATCAGTGGCCATGTGGAACACGCCGCCTGCCTTCAGCTTGCTGCGTACCAGTGCGGCGAATTCAGGCTGCACGATGCGGCGCTTGTGGTGACGGCTCTTGTGCCACGGATCCGGGAAGAACAGCATCAGGCGATCAAGGCTGTTATCAGCGACGCAGCGGTTCAGCACTTCAATGGCGTCGCAATCGTAGACGCGCACATTGGTCAGCCCTTGGGTCAGCACACCGTTGAGCAGCGCGCCTACGCCTGGGGAATGCACCTCGACACCGATGAAGTCGTGCTCGGGAGCCGCAGCGGCCATTTCCAGCAGCGAGTGGCCCATGCCGAAGCCGATTTCCAGCGTACGCGGCGCAGCGCGACCGAATACCTGATCGAAATCCACCGGCGCATCGGTCAGCGACAGGCCATACAGCGGAAGACCTTGATCAAGGCCGCGCTGCTGACCTTCGGTCATGCGACCGGCACGCATCACGAAACTCTTGATGCGGCGGTGCGGGCGCTCTTCGCCTTCTTCGACAGCAGGCGACTCTGGGTGCGGAACGTGCGAATCAGTCATCAACGGGCTCTTACTTGATCAGGCCATCCAGCGGCGAAGATGCGCTGGCATAGAGTTTTCGAGGCATGCGTCCGGCGAGGTACGCCAGACGACCGGCAATTACAGCGTGCTTCATGGCTTCGGCCATCATCACCGGCTGCTGAGCATGGGCGATGGCCGAGTTCATCAATACGGCTTCACAGCCCAGCTCCATTGCGATGGTGGCGTCGGAGGCAGTGCCGACACCGGCATCGACCAATACCGGGACCTTGGTTTCTTCAAGGATGATCTGCAGGTTGTATGGATTGCAGATCCCCAGACCACTGCCGATCAGCCCTGCCAGCGGCATGATCGCGATGCAGCCGATTTCGGCCAGCTGGCGAGCGATGATCGGGTCATCGCTGGTGTAGACCATCACGTCGAAACCGTCCTTGACCAGTATCTCGGCAGCCTTGAGGGTTTCGATCACATTCGGAAACAGGGTTTTCTGGTCAGCCAGGACTTCGAGCTTGACCAGATTGCGACCGTCGAGCAATTCCCGCGAAAGGCGGCAGGTGCGCACGGCCTCGGTTGCATCGAAGCAGCCAGCGGTGTTCGGCAAGATGGTGTAGCGATCAGGTGGCAGCACGTCCAGCAGGTTCGGCTCGCCGGGGTTCTGGCCGAGGTTGGTGCGACGCACCGCAACAGTCACGATCTCGGCACCCGAGGCTTCAATGGCCAGACGGGTCTGTTCCATATCGATGTACTTGCCGGTGCCTACCAAAAGACGCGACTCGAAAGTCCGACCGGCCAGGACGAAGGGCTTGTCGCTGCGAACATTGCTCATCGGAAATCCTCATAACGTGCAGATTGGGTTGGGCGCAGTGCGGATTGCGAACTAGCCACCGCCAATGGCATGAACCACTTCGACCTGATCGCCTTCACTCAGGACGGTCGCCGCATGCTGACTGCGCGGCACGATATCCAGGTTCAGTTCCACCGCAACCCGGCGTCCGGCAAGGTCCAGGCGGGTCAGCAATGCCGCGACGGTTTCGCCATCGGGCAATTCAAAGGGTTCACCGTTCAACTGAATGTGCATGCGAGAGCAGCCATCATTTTTGGGGGGCCAGCATTCTAGCCCGATCAGCCGGTATGACCAAGGCAAAGCCACGCCATTCGTCTCAAGCGCGGCCGGCTTCCAGGGGAGCGGATGCTCACGGAGGCGAACCCAGCCTCCAGGCCGCCAGCCCCAGCATCGACCAGCCGAACAGAAATGCCAGACCACCGAACGGGGTGATGATGCCCAGCTTGCTGAAACCGGTCAGGGTCAGCGCGTAGAGGCTGCCGGAAAACAGCAGGATACCGACCGCGAAGGAGAATCCGGCCCAGGTGATCAGGCGCCCGGGGATGTGCGTTGCCAGTATCGCCACGCCGAGCAGGGCCAGCGCGTGGATCAGTTGGTAAAGCACACCCGTATGGAACACCGCCAGGTACTCGGCACTCAGGCGTTCCTTGAGACCGTGGGCGGCAAATGCGCCCAACGCCACACCCGTGAAGCCGAAGAAGGCAGCAAGCATCAAAAAGCTACGAAGCATCAGGAACTCCAGTGAAAAATCGTCGAAAGGCGCACGGTCTGTATAATGGCCCGCTCAACGGGTTCGGCCAAGCCATCTCTATGCTGCAGTCTATTCTTCGTCGCATCGTCAAAGCCCTGCTATGGTTCGCCGCAGGCAGTGTTCTCGTGGTTCTGGTTCTGCGCTGGGTGCCGCCACCGGGCACGGCCCTGATGGTCGAGCGCAAGGTCGAATCCTGGGTCGACGGCGAGCCTATCGACCTGCAACGCGACTGGGAACCGTGGGACAAGATCTCCGACAACCTTAAAATTGCGGTCATTGCCGGCGAGGATCAGAAATTCGCCGAGCACTGGGGTTTCGACGTCGACGCCATTCAAGCGGCCATCCTGCATAACGAGCGCGGTGGCTCGATCCGTGGTGCCAGTACGCTTAGCCAGCAGGTGTCGAAAAACCTGTTCCTGTGGTCCGGTCGCAGTTACCTGCGCAAAGGGCTTGAAGCATGGTTCACCATGCTCATCGAGCTGCTGTGGTCCAAGGAGCGCATCCTTGAGGTGTACCTGAACAGCGTCGAATGGGACGAAGGCGTATTCGGCGCGCAGGCCGCAGCGCAACATCACTTCCGCACCAACGCCAGCGCGCTTTCTGTACAGCAGGCCAGCTACCTCGCCGCCGTCCTCCCCAACCCGCGCGAGTGGAGCGCCAGCCACCCGAGCAGCTACGTTTCCCGCCGTGCAGGCTGGATTCGTCAGCAAATGCGTCAGTTGGGTGGGGATGAGTATTTGCAGGGGTTGAACAGCAGCCGTCGCTGGTGATGGGCTGGCGCTAGTTCGGAGAAGAGGACGCAGAGCGTCCGGAACGGCATGCCCACGCGGAGCATGGGCACGATAGCCAATCCCGCTAACAAAAACGCCCCGATCATCTCGGGGCGTTTTTCGTTGCCGGGTAGCCTTACGCAGCTATCGACGTCTTGAGCTTGTTCATCGCGCTTTTTTCCAGCTGACGAATACGCTCGGCGGAGACGTTGTACTTCTGTGCCAAGTCGTGCAGCGTGGCTTTTTCTTCTGCCAGCCAGCGCTGGTAGAGGATGTCGCGGCTGCGTTCGTCCAGCACGTCCAGCGCCTGATGCAGGTTGGCGGTGGAGTTGTCGGTCCAGTCGGAATCTTCCAGCTGACGCGCCGGGTCGTAGCGGTGGTCTTCCAGATAGTTGGCTGGCGACTGGAACGCACTGTCGTCATCTGCTTCGGCTGCCGGGTCAAAAGCCATGTCATGACCGGTCAGACGGCTTTCCATCTCACGCACTTCACGCGGCTCGACGCCCAGGCTTTCAGCGACGCGATGCACCTCGTCGTTGTTCAGCCAGGCCAGACGCTTCTTCTGGCTGCGCAGGTTGAAGAACAGCTTGCGCTGCGCCTTGGTGGTGGCGACCTTGACGATGCGCCAGTTACGCAGGATGAACTCGTGAATCTCGGCCTTGATCCAGTGCACGGCAAAGGACACCAGACGCACGCCCATTTCGGGGTTGAAGCGCTTCACGGCCTTCATCAGACCGACGTTACCTTCCTGAATCAGGTCAGCCTGAGCCAGACCGTAACCCGAATAACTGCGCGCGATGTGCACGACAAAGCGCAGGTGGGCGAGGACCATTTGTCGGGCCGCGTCCAGATCCTGCTCATAGTAGAGACTTTCAGCCAGTTCACGCTCCTGCTCGGGCGTCAGCAAGGGAATGCTGTTGACCGTGTGCACATAGGCCTCAAGGTTCGCACCCGGGACTAAAGCATAAGCAGGTTGCAAAGAAGTGGTCATACGAAAAAACCTCCAGCGCACAGGTTATGTGCAGTTCAGCAATAGCCAGATTGACCCGGAACCGCTAACCAAGTTCCTTGATTTTCAGAAGCCAGTCTGGTGAACGAAAAATTTGCCTCTAACGGGGCGCCAGTTCACGCAAGTGACGAGCGACCGCAATCCAGGCACCGATATACCCTAACAGAACCGCTCCAAGCAAGAGCGAAAGACCATCACCCATCGGAACACCTGCCAGCGCAAAGTCGCTTCCATAGAGACCTGCCAGCCCGACGACCGCACCGTTCAGCCAGTTCAGGCCATAAGCCAGAACGCCCCAGGACAGGATACCTGCCCCGAAACCGTACAGCGCGCCCATATAAAGGAAGGGTCTGCGCACGTAGCTGTCAGTACCGCCCACCAGCTTGATGACTTCGATTTCGATACGGCGGTTTTCAATATGTAGACGAATTGTGTTACCAATTACTAACAGCAAAGCTGAGACAAGCAAAACCGTCAAGCCGAAAACGAATCGGTCACCCAGCTTGAGGATCGCGGCCAGCCTTTCGACCCAGACCAGATCCAGTTGCGCCTGCTCGACTTTAGGCAGTTCTGCCAACCGCGTGCGCAAGGCTTCCAGCGCAGGTTTGTCCACTTCATCCGGCGTTACCAACACCACGCCTGGAAGCGGGTTCTCTGGCAATTCCTTGAGCGCCTCGCCCAGACCGGACTGTTGCTTGAACTCACCCAATGCCTGCTCGCTGCTGATGTACTCGGCATCTGCTACACCGGGCATCGACTTGATTTCATCGCGCAAGAGAGTGCCATCAGCAGTATTGGCATCCAGCTTCAGGTAGATGGAAATCTGTGCAGCGCGCTGCCAAGAACCACCCAGACGCTCGACATTGCTCAGTAGCAATGACAGGCCCATCGGCAAGCTCAAGGCAATCGCCATCACCAGACAGGTAAAGAAACTGCCAATCGGTTGTTTTCCCAGACGTCGCAGGCTGTCCAGCAGACTGGAGCGATGGCTTTCCAGCCACGCCGACAACAACGCACTGAAATCCGGGCCGTCATCATCATGGTCGTGACGCTGCTTTTTCTTTTTCGGCGGCACTGGATCGGCGGCCTTGGGCGCAACGCGTTCGGAAACCTTGGGGCTGCGTGTAGCACTCATACTCCGGCCTCCCCGTCACCGATCAGACGCCCGCGTTGCAGGGTCAGCATGCGATGGCGCATGCGGGCAATCAATGCAAGGTCGTGACTGGCAATCAGCACGCTGGTCCCCAGTCGGTTGATATCTTCAAACACGCCCATGATTTCCGCCGCCAGACGTGGGTCGAGGTTACCGGTCGGTTCATCGGCCAGCAGCAAGGCCGGGCGATGGACAATGGCGCGGGCAATCCCGACGCGCTGTTGCTGACCGGTGGACAGGTCGCCGGGGTACAGCTCGGCCTTGTCGGACAGCGCCACACGCTCAAGCGCCGAGTCGACCCGTTTGGCAATCTCGGGCTTGGACAGGCCAAGGATCTGCAAGGGCAACGCAATGTTGTTGAACACCGTGCGATCGAACAGCAACTGGTGATTCTGGAACACTACGCCGATCTGGCGACGCAGAAACGGGATCTGTGCGTTGCTGATTTGCCCAAGGTCCTGGCCGGCCAGCATCAGTTTGCCGGTGGTCGGACGCTCCATGGCCAGCAACAGGCGTAACAGCGTGCTTTTGCCGGCACCGGAATGACCAGTGACGAACAAAAACTCGCCGCGACGTACTCGAAAGCTCAGTTCATGCAACCCGACATGTCCATTCGGGTAGCGCTTACCGACCTGCTCGAATCGAATCATGGACGCTCCCGCTCCGCAAACAGTGCCTGAACAAAGGGTTCGGCCTCGAAGGTACGCAAGTCATCAATACCTTCACCAACGCCGATATAGCGAATCGGCAAACCGAACTGCTTGGCCAGGGCGAAAATCACGCCGCCTTTGGCTGTGCCATCCAGCTTGGTAAGCGCCAGCCCGGTCAACGTGACCGTCTGGTTGAATTGCTTGGCCTGATTGATAGCGTTCTGCCCGGTGCCTGCATCGAGAACCAACAGAACCTCGTGAGGGGCATCCGCGTCCAGCTTGCCGATCACCCGGCGAACCTTCTTCAACTCCTCCATCAGGTTGTCCTTGGTGTGCAGGCGACCGGCGGTGTCGGCGATCAACACATCAATGCCACGGGCCTTGGCGGCCTGCACGGCATCGAAAATCACCGAGGCGGAATCGGCACCGGTGTGCTGGGCGATCACCGGAATGTGGTTGCGCTCGCCCCAGACCTGCAACTGCTCGACGGCCGCAGCGCGGAAGGTGTCGCCCGCTGCCAGCATGACTTTCTTGCCTTCCAGTTGCAGCTTCTTGGCCAGCTTGCCGATGGTCGTGGTCTTGCCCGCGCCATTGACGCCGACCACCAGAATCACGAACGGCTTGTGCTCGGCCTTGATCACCAGCGGTTGCTCGACAGGCTTGAGCATCGCAGCCAGTTCGCCCTGCAACGAGGTGTACAACGCCTGGGCGTCGGTCAACTGCTTGCGCGCGACTTTCTGGGTCAGGCTCTTGATGATGACTGAGGTGGCTTCAACGCCGACATCGGCGGTCAGCAGACGGGTTTCGATTTCTTCCAGCAGATCATCATCGATGGCCTTCTTGCCCAGGAACAGGCTGGCCATGCCTTCGCCGATGCTGGCGCTGGTCTTCGACAGGCCCTGCTTCAGGCGAGCAAAGAAGCCGACCTTGCCGGTTTCGGGCTCTTGTACCGGAGCAGGGGCCAGAGCAGGAACCACTTGCGAAACAGGCGCTACCGGGTGTGGCACAGCCTGCGCTGCGACGGGTTCTGGTTCTGGAACAGGCTGAACCAGCAGCGGCTCGGGAACACTCAGCGGCACGATATCGGCCACAGGTTCCGCCGCGGCCGGCTCGGGCACGGCCTGAGCCTGACTTTGCTCCGGGATTGGCGGGGTGATGTGCGGCTCGCGCTCGTCACTCAGAGCCACTGGCTCTTCGGTTACCGGCAAGGTCAGCCACGGCTGAGGCGACGGCGCACCCGGCTCGACGTGGCCTTGCTGCGAATGCGCAACCGGTTCGACGATGCTCTCGGGTACAGATTGCGAGGCAACAGGAGGCTCAACCTGCGGCGTGGTCACAACCGGGTCGTGGACCGGATCGGGTTGCGTCGGGGATGATTCTTGTGGCGCTGGCTCGGCTTGCTGCGGTTTCTTGCGCAGCCATCCGAACAGGCCTTTCTTCTCTCCAGCCTCGGCTGGGGTCTTCTTGTCGTCGTTGGAACCAAACATGGAGGACGGCTATCTCAAGGTTGCGGGGCGCCAGAGGGCGACCCGGAAAAATTCTGACATGCAAAACAGACTGCGTTTAGGACTTCTTGTTCACTCAACGGCCGCGTGAAGCGCTACCTTTACCTGCGTTTCAGACAGGTTTCACTCGCAATCGGCCAGTGAAGGCTGTCTCTGAAGCAAACGGATCAGTATCCTAACACCCCCGCGCCCGCCGACGCTAAGTTCACGCGGGCCGTCCTACAGGTTCAAACTACGAATGAATGCTCTAGCCCGCCGCGCCGCAGGCCTGCTGCTCAGCACTATTTGTCTGCCTTTGACAGCATTGGCTGCTGATTCGCAACCGACCCATGAATTTACCCTGGACAATGGCCTGAAGGTTGTCGTCCGCGAAGATCACCGCGCTCCGGTGGTGGTTTCCCAAATCTGGTACAAGGTCGGCTCCAGCTACGAAACACCCGGCCAGACCGGCCTGTCCCATGCCCTTGAACACATGATGTTCAAGGGCAGCAGCAAGACCGGGCCGGGTGAGTCTTCACTGATTCTGCGCGATCTGGGCGCTGAAGAGAATGCGTTCACCAGCGATGACTATACCGCCTACTATCAGGTCCTGGCCCGCGATCGTCTGAGCGTCGCCCTGGAACTGGAAGCCGATCGCATGGCAACCCTGAAATTGCCCGCCGATGAGTTCAGCCGCGAGATCGAAGTCATCAAGGAAGAGCGTCGCCTGCGCACCGATGACAAGCCGATGGGCAAGGCATTCGAACGTTTCAAGGCGATGGCCTACCCTGCCAGCGGCTATCACACGCCGACCATTGGCTGGATGGCGGATCTGGAGCGCATGAAGGTTGAAGAGCTGCGCCACTGGTACGAATCCTGGTACGCACCGAACAACGCCACGCTGGTGGTGGTTGGCGATGTGCAACCGGACGAGGTCAAAGCCCTGGCAGAGCGTTTCTTCGGCCCGATCCCGCGCCGCGACGTGCCGCCCTCGAAAAAACCGCTTGAACTGGCCGAGCCGGGCGAGCGCAAGATCACTCTGCACGTCAAAACCCAGTTGCCGAGCCTGATTTACGGCTTTAACGTGCCAAGCGTTGCGACCGCTGAAGACCCACGTTCGGCGAATGCCCTGCGCCTGATTGCGGCACTGCTCGACGGTGGTTACAGCGCACGCATTTCCTCACGCCTGGAACGTGGCGAAGAACTGGTCTCCGGCGCATCGTCGCGCTACGACGCATTTGCTCGCGGCGACAGCCTGTTCATGATCAGCGCCACACCCAACCTGCAAAAGAAAAAGACCCTGGCCGATGTGGAAGCCGGCATCTGGCGTCTGCTCGACGAGCTGAAAACCAAGGCACCGTCCGCCGAAGAACTGGAGCGCGTTCGGGCTCAGGTCATTGCCGGTGTGGTCTACGAGCGCGACTCGATTACCAGCCAGGCGACCATGATCGGCGAGCTTGAAACCGTCGGCCTGTCCTGGAAGCTGATGGACAATGAGCTGGAAGCCCTGCAGAGCGTGACCCCGCAGGACATCCAGAAAGCAGCCAACACCTATTTCACCCGTGAGCGCCTCAGCGTTGCGCACGTTCTGCCTGAGGAGAAAGCCAAATGATCACGCGCAACGCTCCACGTCATGCGCTGCTTGGCCTGATCCTGGCCGGTTCGCTCGGCACCTTTGTCGCACTGCCAGCCGTGGCCGACAACGCCGCCCCTGCCGAGCAGGGCCAGGCTGCTCCGGCACTGGGCAATAACCTGCAAACCCTCAAGGAGCTGGACGGCAAGGCACCAGCCCGTCGTGCCCTGAACATCCAGACCTGGAATACCGCCGAGGGTGCCAGGGTGCTGTTCGTGGAATCGCGCGAATTGCCGATGTTCGACATGCGCCTGACATTCGCCGCAGGCAGCAGCCAGGACCAGAAATCGCCCGGCATTGCCCTGTTGACCAACGCCATGCTCAATGAGGGCGTCAAAGGCAAGGACGTCAACGCCATCGCTCAGGGCTTCGAAGGCCTGGGAGCGGATTTCAGCAACGGTTCCTACCGCGACATGGCGGTCACGTCCTTGCGCAGCCTGAGTGCTGCCGACAAGCGCGACCCGGCCCTGAAGCTGTTCAGCGAAGTCGTGGGCAAGCCCACCTTCCCTGCCGACTCTCTGGCCCGTATCAAAAACCAGTTGATCGCCAGTTTCGAGAATCAGAAACAGAACCCCGGCGCTATCGCCAGCAAGGAACTGTTCAACCGTCTGTACGGCGACCATCCCTACGCTCACCCGAGCGAAGGCGACGCAAAAAGCATCAATGCCATTACCCTGGCTCAGCTCAAGGCTTTCCACGCCAAAGGTTATACGGCAGGCAATGCGGTGATTGCTCTGGTAGGCGACCTGTCGCGGGACGAAGCGCAAGCCGTCGCGGCGCAGGTTTCCGCTTCGCTGCCCAAAGGCCCGGCGCTGGCGAAGGTCGCTGATCCGGTTGAGCCGAAGGCAGGCACCACGCATATCGAATTCGCGTCCAACCAGACCCACCTGATGCTCGCGCAACTGGGCATCGACCGTAACGACCCTGATTACGCGGCGCTGACCGTGGGTAACTCGGTACTGGGTGGTGGCGGCTTTGGCAGTCGACTGATGACCGAAGTGCGGGAAAAACGCGGCCTGACCTACGGTGTGTCGTCAGGCTTCACCGCCATGCAGGTTGCCGGGCCGTTCATGATCGGCCTGCAAACGCGTGCGGAAATGAGCGAAAACACCCTCAAGCTGGTGCAGGACATCGTTCGCGACTTCCTCGCCAACGGCCCGACCCAGAAAGAAATCGACGATGTGAAACGCGAACTGACCGGCAGCTTCCCGCTCACCGCAGCCAGCAATTCGGCCATCGTGGGCCAGCTAGGGGCAATCGGTTTCTACAACCTGCCGCTGACCTACCTTGAGGACTACATGGCCGCCGCCCAGAGCGTGACCGTCGAACAGGTGAAAGCTGCGATGAGCAAGCACCTGAGCGCCAACAAGATGGTCATTGTTACCGTTGGCCCGACCGTGGAGCAAAAGCCACTGCCAGCGCCGACAGACAAACCCACCCGCCAACCTGTAGGGGTCCCGGAACACTGATGGCCAATCCACGTCCGAAGGGCCACAACGGCCTGGGTCAGCTTCGTATCATCGGCGGAGAATGGGGCAGCCGTCGCCTGACCTTCCCCGACGCCCCCGGCCTGCGCCCGACGCCTGATCGGGTGCGCGAAACCCTGTTCAATTGGCTGGCACCCTACATCGCTGGTGCCAGGGTGCTGGACGTTTTCACTGGCAGCGGCGCACTGTATTTCGAAGCCCTGTCCCGTGGCGCCAGCATGGGTCTGGCGCTGGACAGCAACGCGGCGGCCATCGCCAGCCTGCGCCAGAACCTCAACGCACTGAACTGCACCAGCGGCCAGGTCTCCCAGACCGACGCCCTGCGCCATCTGGAAACCGCCACGGCATCGCCCTTTGACGTGGTGTTCCTCGACCCGCCCTTCCATCAAGGCCTGCTGGCTTCAGCCTGCAACCTGCTGGAAAGCCACGGCTGGCTGGCCGACACCGCCTGGATCTACACCGAAAGCGAAACCCCGCCATCGACCACCGGCTTGCCGGGAAGCTGGCGATTGCACCGCGAGAAAAAGGCTGGTCAGGTGTATTACGCGTTGTGGCAGCGGGGCTAGGCCGCTTTCATACGCTACTGGGTGGAGCGCATGGCGCGCTCCATTCTTGCCTCAATATCCCTCTCAGATCATGCGACCTACTTGAATTAAAGACCCATCCTACGTCGCACTCGTTGACCCGTAATCGCAAAAATAGTCCCATTTGCTCACGACATTTACACGTTCTGCATGGCCTCTGCGTGCATGAAGGAAAGTTATGAACAAAGAAAACAGGACAGCAAAATGGCGATTGCGGAGTGTGATGTGCCGCATCACAATCACAGCTTGATTGTCAGCTGGAGACACAAGGGTCTCAGGATTTTTTTTGAAACCGGCTCTACAAGCGGAATCAGGGCAGATCATTCAAGACGTATCGCACATGTCCTGATGGTTCTGAATCGAGCGAAAGTGCCAGCTAACATCAATATACCCGGCTGGCGGCTTCACCCCCTCAGGGGAGAACTGGAAGGGTTCTGGTCAATAACTGTAAACGCCAACTGGCGTATTATTTTTCGTTTCCTAGAGACAGATGTCGAGCTGGTCGATTATCTGGATTACCACTGAGCGGAGGTCCCTGTGGAAATGCATAACCCCCCACATCCGGGTGAAATCCTGCTTGAAGAGGTGATTCCTGGTCTGCAGACCACCGTTTCGGAGTTCGCCAGTCATCTGGGCTTTGCCAAAGAGACCCTTTCAGAAATACTGAATGGGCTTGCACCTGTGAGTCCTGACCTGGCAGTAAGGCTTGAGCGGGCGGGCATCAGCAGCGCGCGTCTTTGGCTGAGCATTCAGGCTGATCACGACCTGTGGCAGGCCGAGCGTCGCGAGCAGCCGCCAATCGAGCCTTACGTCAGAGCGGGTCAAGGTTAGCAACGCATCACGGGGACACGCCACCACGCTACTTGAATCTCCCCTTACATCCCGGTCCACTTAATGGCAACGTACAGCTTCAGTCACTGCACCGATCGTTGAGCAAGCACGTGTCCACACGCCCTACCTTTCTGTCCCATGCCAATCCATTCATCCCGGCCGTCGGCATGGGCAATCCGCATTTGCAGACGCTGTGGGGGCCGCTGCTGCGCAGGCCGACGTTGCTGGCGCGCACTCGCGAGCGGTTGTGGTTGAAGGATGGGGATTTTCTGGACATGGACTGGCATGGTCCGGATGAGCCCGATAAACCCCTGGTTCTTGTACTGCACGGCCTGACCGGGTCGTCCAATTCGCCGTATGTAGCCGGTCTGCAAAAGGCCATGGCGGCGCAGGGCTGGCCCAGTGTGGCGCTGAACTGGCGCGGGTGCTCGGGAGAGCCGAACCTGCTGTCGCGCAGCTATCACTCAGGCGCGAGCGAGGATCTGGCCGAGGTGATCGCTCATTTGCGTTCGCTGCGGCCATTGGCTCCGATTTATGCGGCGGGGTATTCGCTGGGCGGCAATGTGTTGCTCAAGTACCTGGGGGAGTCCGGCGCCAGCAGTGATCTTCGGGGCGCGGTGGCGGTGTCAGTGCCGTTTCGGCTGGACGAATGCGCCAACCGCATCGGCCAAGGGTTCTCCAGGGTTTATCAACGACACTTCATGCGCGAAATGCTGGCGTATATCCGTGACAAGCAGCACCGCTTCCAGCATGAAGGCATCAGCGGGGGGCTGGCCGAACTCGCCGCGCTGGGCTCGCTGGAGAACATGCGAACGTTCTGGGACTTCGATGGACGGGTGACTGCACCGCTGCATGGTTTTACCGACGCCACGGATTACTATCGCAGGGCATCCAGCCGCTACTATCTGGGTCAGATTCAGACGCCGACGCTGATCATCCAGTCCAGCGACGACCCGTTCGTGTTCCCCCACAGCCTGCCCGAACCGAGCGAGCTGTCGCCCTGCACCGAGTTTGAGCTACACGCCAGAGGCGGGCATGTCGGTTTCGTCGACGGCTCGTTGCGCAATCCGGGCTATTACCTTGAGCGCCGCATCCCGCTTTGGCTAAGCGCCGCACATCAGCGCGAAAACGCCTGATCAGGCTGACGACGGATCAAGCGGCGCCCGTGGCGATTTCATGCTCAGGATCGTTGATCCACTCGCTCCACGAGCCCGCATAAAGCGTTGCCAGCGGATACCCGGCCAGACACAGGGCGAACAGGTTATGGCAGGCCGTGACGCCTGATCCGCAGTAAGACACCAGACTTTCCGGCGGACGACCCTGCAGTTTTTCGGCAAAACGCTGCCTGAGCTGCTCAGGTGGCAAAAAGCGTCCATCCGGCCCGAGGTTATCGGTGCAGGCCGCACACTGAGCACCGGGAATATGCCCGGCGACCGGGTCCAGAGGCTCTACTTCACCTCGGAAGCGCGCTTCGGCGCGGGCGTCGATCAAGGTCATTTCCGGGCGACCGAGGCGGCCGTGCAGGCGACTGCCGCTGAGCACCATCGACATGTCCGGCTCACCGCTGAAACTGCCCGGTTCACGATTCGGCGCGTCGAGGCTCAACGGCAGTCCGGCAGCGTGCCAGGCTTTCAGCCCTCCATCGAGCAGGTACACGCCTTCGCGCTTGCCCATCCAGGCCAGCAACCACCAGGCGCGCGCGGCATACATTCCAGGTCCGTCGTCGTACAGCACGACATCGCTGTCAGCGTTGATGCCCCATGCCTGAAAACACTGTAACAAGACTTCCGGGTCCGGCAGCGGGTGGCGGCCTGTTTTGCCTTTGATCGCTGGCCCGCTGAGGTCGCGCTTCAGATCGGCAAAGGACGCGCCCTCGATACGCCCCTGGGCGTAACTGCGCTGACCGTAATCGGAATCTTCAAGCGCATAACGGCAATCGAGAATCACCAGACCTGGGGTTTTCTGTCGTGCAGCCAGTTGCTCGGGGCTGATCAGTTGCGCAATGGACATGACACACTCCTGTGGCAGAGAACCGACAAGCGGGCCGCTCATCGGCTCTGAAATTCACATCAGAACCTCAGGCAACGTCGAGTGAAACGTTTCGCATAGCGCGTCGAACGCTTCGCGAGCCTGAGGCGCGACAAACACAGATTCGAGCATAAGTACCTGATAGACGCCACGTCGAATCGCCGATTCGTTCAACTCTGTAGCGTTTTCCCGGTTGGTGCACAGAAAACGCACCCACGACGTCAGAACGATCCAGGTGTTGAGACTGGTCCACTCGATCTGCGATTCATCCATTTTCAGGATGCCAGCCTTGATAAACCCCCGATAGATAGTCATCGCCTGCATCAGGCAGCGATACGAAAAGCGCCGGTAACGCCTCGCCAGCTCTGCATCCGACGTCAGTAGATGCTCAAGGTCGCGGTGCAGAAAACGGTAGCGCCACATGGCGTCCATTATCGCCAGAAAATAGTCGCGCTTGTCTTCGATGGTCGGCGGGCGGTCGGCAGGCAGGGTCAGAAAACTGCCCACCAGCGTTTCATACTCGGTGAACAGCTCGGCGATGATCACCTGCTTGTTGGCGAAGTGGTAATAGAGATTGCCGGGCGAGATTTCCATGTGCGCAGCAATATGATTGGTGGTCACGCTTCGTTCGCCCTGCTGATTGAACAGCTCCAGACTGGTTTGCACGATGCGTTCACGGGTTTTGGTACGGGTTGCCATGCGGACAAGGCCACTCTAAGTGCTAATCAGATGATGGCAATCTTAACGCAGGCAGATGCCGCAATGGTGGCAGAATCGAAGCAGCACCAGTGACGAGTCGACGCAGGCAAGCTGAACACAAGGTGTCTTAGCCAATTGCTGCGCGTCGAGCATCATCCGCACCACAGTAAATAGCCCCAAAATCGGGGGTTTGGGCTGAAACATGGCCGATAATCGGCGCAATACGACACTTGGCGCTTATTACGCAGCTTGGCCCATCGGGAAGGCTGCGATACCATCCGAGTCCCACAACGGACTCCGACCAGGACGACGCGATGAACCGAGTGTTGTACCCAGGCACCTTCGACCCGATTACCAAGGGCCATGGAGATTTGGTCGAGCGCGCCTCGCGCCTGTTCGACCACGTGGTCATTGCGGTTGCCGCCAGCCCGAAGAAAAACCCGCTGTTTCCTCTGGAACAACGTGTCGAGCTGGCCCGCGAAGTCACCAAACACCTGCCTAACGTAGAAGTTGTCGGCTTTTCGACGCTGCTCGCGCATTTTGCCAAGGAACAGAATGCCAACGTCTTTCTGCGCGGTCTTCGCGCGGTGTCGGACTTCGAGTACGAGTTTCAGTTGGCCAACATGAATCGTCAGCTGGCACCGGACGTCGAAAGCCTGTTCCTCACACCTTCAGAGCGCTACTCGTTCATTTCCTCGACGTTGGTGCGTGAAATCGCGGCGTTGGGCGGTGATATCACCAAATTCGTTCATCCTGCTGTCGCTCAGGCGCTGACCGAACGTTTCAAGCGCTAGACGCACTGCATGTGAAGGTGCATCCCGAAGCCTAATGCGGCACAATTCGCCGCATTGGTTTTAATGTGCCCCGGCGTCGGCTGCGGCAGGAGCAATTCATGTCCCTTATCATCACTGACGATTGCATCAACTGCGACGTCTGCGAACCCGAGTGCCCAAACGAGGCGATTTCACAAGGCGAGGAGATCTACGTGATCAACCCGAACCTGTGCACCGAATGTGTGGGTCACTACGACGAGCCTCAATGCCAGCAGGTTTGCCCGGTCGACTGCATCCCCCTGGATGAAAATCACGTCGAGAGCAAAGAACAGCTGATGGACAAGTACCGGATCATCACCAGCAAAGCCTGATACAGCCTTTACTGCTGCTTGCCATACCCGTCACCGGTGCAACCCAGGCAACGCACAAAGGCTGCCTTGCCCGGATCGACCACCAGCGCCTTGCCCGTTGCGCCGAGGTTGCCGCCTGCCGCTGCAAAAGGCGCAGCAATCACGAACAGCCCTGTACCGATGACCGTGGCCGCGATCAACAGCGGTCGGGCGATCAGCAGATCGCCGATCATCGCGAACGCTGGCGGGTTCTGAATGGTGTAGACCGGATCGCCGCTGCCGGTGGAGACATCGGCGGCAATCGCAGGCAGTGCCTGCAGGCCGACAAACAGCGCCAGCGTGGCAGCAAGAATACGAAACGGGCTCATGGCTTGGTCCTTCAGGCGTAGCAAATAATTAAGGTGCTATCACTATAAACAGGGGTGCAGCTTAAGCAAGTGGCCTTGCGCTCTGCGCCTCTCGTATTTCAGCGCTGGCATTTTGGACAATAAACACTGGCGCGCTGCCCCAGCTTGATTTCACGCAACGTTGTACCGCAGACCTTGCATGGCTGGCCGCCACGCCCGTAGACAAACAATTCCTGCTGGAAATACCCCGGCTTGCCGTCGCCGCCGATGAAGTCACGCAGCGTGGTGCCGCCGCGCTCTATAGCGTAGGCCAGAATGCGCTTGATCTCGATGGCGAGCTTGAGATAACGCGCCCGTGAGATTCCTCCAGCTTCGCGTCGCGGGTCGATACCCGCCGCGAACAGCGCTTCGGTCGCGTAGATATTGCCCACCCCGACCACCACGGCGTTGTCCATGACAAACGGTTTGACCGCAATCGACTTGCCGCGCGAGCGCTCGTAAAGGCGCTCACCGTCGAACAGATCGGTCAGCGGCTCCGGCCCAAGACGAATCAACAATTCGTGGTTATGCGGATCAAGGCTCCAGAGCATCGCCCCGAATCGACGCGGGTCGGTATAGCGCAAGGCCAGCCCGGACTCCAGTTCGATATCGACATGCTCGTGCTTGAGCGCCGGAAGCCCGGCCTCGACAAGGCGCAGATTGCCCGACATGCCCAAATGGCTGATCAGCGTACCCACTTCGGCCTGAATCAGCAGGTACTTGGCGCGCCGGTCCACCTGCACGATGCGCTGTCCGGAAAGTCGGATGTCCAGGTCTTCGGGAATGGGCCAGCGCAAACGGCTGTCGCGCACGATAACGCGGCTGACACGCTGACCTTCAAGATGGGGCGCAATGCCGCGACGGGTGGTTTCTACTTCGGGTAATTCAGGCATGGATAACTCGGTTTTACAGGGATGACAAGCCAGCGCACAGACTCAACGTGCGCCCAGCTCGCGGATGCTTTCCCTCAGGTATTCAAAGTCATATTCGGACAAGCCCACGTAGTCCAGCACCAGCGCACCAATGCATTCCCATTCGTGATCTTCGTCCTGATTGCCCAGTACCTGGTAGGACTGGCAGATGTGCTCAGCCATTTTCAGGGGCGCCAGGAGGTTCTTGAGCGGGGCATTGCGACTGGTATCGTCCTGAAAAATCGCCAACGCGTTGTGATGATTGGCGATCGCGTCAGTCACGTGCGCAGGCAAGCGCCATGACTTGGCCGTGTAATAGCCGACCACCGAGTGGTTGGTATCGAACGCGGCGTTTTCAGTATCGACGATGCGACAATCAGGCCCTGCGTTGGCGTAGGCTTCTTCAAGGACCGGCATGTAATTCGGGAAACGCTTGAGCATCAGCGGAATACCGCAGTCATGGAACAGGCCCAATGCGTAGGATTCATCCACAGTCTGCGAGCCGATGCGCTTGGCCAGGGTCAGACTGGTCATTGCGACATCCTGCGCGGTATCCCAGAAGCGGTTGAGCGCGACGATGGTCTCATCGGTCATCTCGCCCCTGATCGACTGCGCGTTGATCAGATTGATCACGGTACGGCTGCCCAGCAGATTCACAGCCTTGTCAATCGAGGCGATCTTGTTGGACAGGCCATAGTGCGCAGAGTTGACGATCTTCAGCAGCGCCCCGGACAACCCCGGATCTTGCGCAATCAACCGCGCAATTACACCCAGGTCCGGATCGGGCATGTACTGCTCCATCTGCAGATCCACCATGATCTGCGGCTGCGGAGGCACACTGATGCCCTGCAACGCTTGCTGGATCTGTTCTGGGCTTAGCTCTTCGGACATAGGAATTTACTCACCGTAATGACTGGATTCTGACCCCTTGCGGGGAAACGGTCCATCACCCGAGACGAAGATATTCTCGGAACTTTGCCACATGCCAGGCTTCGGACCTTGTGTTGACGGCGTATATAGCGGCCTCAAAACGGCCGCCAGACGCCACCCTGAAAGCCCGACACTGGAGGATCCCATGTCTAAAGCACTGACTGGCAAACGCATCGCAATTCTTGTAACCGACGGTTTCGAACAGGTCGAACTGACCGGTCCGAAAGAAGCGCTGGAGCAAGCAGGTGCCACCGTGGAAATCCTTTCCACCGAAGAAGGCCAGGTCAAAGGCTGGAATCACGACAAGCCTGCCGATGATTTCAAGATCGACCGCACGTTCAAGGCGGCCAACGCCAGCGACTACCATGGCGTGGTTCTGCCAGGCGGCGTACAGAACTCCGACACCATCCGCATAGACACTGACGCCCAGAAGCTCGTCAAGGACATTGAGGGTTCCGGCAAACCAGTGGCGGTTATCTGCCATGGCGGCTGGCTGTTGATATCGGCAGGCCTGGTGAAGGGTAAGACCCTGACCAGCTTCAAGACGCTGAAAGATGACCTGGTCAACGCTGGCGCCAAGTGGGTTGATCAGGAAGTTGTCACCGACGGCACGCTGATCAGCAGTCGTCAGCCTGATGACATCCCGGCCTTCAACAGCAAATTGATTGAAGCGCTGTCGGCGTAACAGGTTGCGATTATTGTAGTCATCCCGGCGCACTACCGGGATGACGCGCTATAATCCCGCTCTTTTTTCAGGAGCGACGTCATGTCCCTGCCTAGCTTGCGCCTCAAAGCCAACGCCGACCGCCGCCTGCGCGCCGGTCACTTGTGGGTCTACAGCAACGAAATCGACGTAGCCGCCACCCCGCTGCATGGTTTTGCAGCCGGTGATCAGGCAATCCTCGAAGCTGCTGGCGGCAAGCCGCTGGGCATTGTCGCCATGAGCCCCAACAACCTGATCTGCGCACGCTTGCTGTCGCGCGATATCAAGCTGCCGCTCGATAAGTCTCTGCTGGTCCATCGCCTGAACGTGGCGCTGTCGCTGCGCGAGCGCCTGTTCGACAAGCCTTTCTACCGCCTGGTCTACGGCGATTCAGACCTGATGCCGGGTCTGGTGGTGGATCGGTTCGGTGACATTCTGGTTGTCCAGCTGGCCTCGGCCACCATGGAAAACCACAAGGAAGACATCATTGCCGCGCTGGTTCAGGTCATCAAGCCAAGCGGCATCCTGTTCAAGAACGACTCAGCCGCGCGCGATGCGGAAGGCCTGAATCGTTACGTCGAAACCGTGTTCGGCCTGGTTCCCGAATGGGTTGCGCTGGAAGAAAACGGCGTGAAGTTCGAAGCACCGGTGATGGCCGGGCAGAAGACCGGCTGGTTCTACGACCATCGCATGAACCGCGCGCGCATTGCTCCCTACGTCAAAGGCAAGCGTGTGCTGGACCTGTACAGCTACATCGGTGGCTGGGGAATTCAGGCAGCAGCCTTCGGTGCCAGCGACGTGACCTGCGTCGACGCATCATCCTTCGCCCTTGACGGCGTGGAGCGCAACGCAGCACTGAATGGCTTCGCAGAAAAAATGACCTGCATCGAGGGCGATGTCTTTGAAGCGCTGAAAGAGCTGAAGGCCGGTGAAGAGCGTTTCGACGTGATCGTTGCCGACCCGCCTGCGTTCATCAAACGCAAGAAAGATATGAAAAACGGCGAAGGCGCTTACCGCCGCCTGAACGAGCAAGCCATGCGCCTGCTCAGCAAGGACGGCATTCTGGTCAGCGCTTCCTGCTCCATGCACCTGCCGGAAGACGACCTGCAAAACATCCTCCTGACCAGCGCCCGCCATCTGGACCGCAACATTCAGCTACTGGAACGCGGCGGCCAGGGCCCGGACCATCCTGTGCACCCGGCAATTGCCGAGACGCGCTACATCAAGAGCATTACTTGCCGGTTGCTGCCTAATAGCTGATGCCTCCAGCGTCGGAATGCAGTTCACGACGCTCTGCCTTGCAAGAGGACACAGAGCGTCCGGAACGGCATGCGACGCGGAGCGTCGCACGCACGATAGTTGAGGTTATCGTTCAGCCACGCTCCAACGCCGTCCGCAAACCCAGCAATACCATAAAGTGCAGCGGGTAGATCGCATAGGCCCAGCGCCGCATCGGGATCACTGCGAACTTCGGTTTGGTGCGCAGTAGCGCTATGCCCAGCGCAGGTGCCACCAGGCAGGCGGCTATCGAGCCAATGGAAATCGGGTCGCCCCAGCTCGCGCCGGCAATCATCTGCGGCCAGGCATTGGCTGCGAGACAGAAAACTGCCGGAAACACCGAATACCAAAGGCGCTTTTGCAGCACCAACAGAAAAACCAGCGGTAGCAGCACGCCAGCAAAACCAAACATCAATTGTTGCTGAAAAACCGCTCCAAACAGCAGGGCCACGATGGCCATGATCCGCGTCGTCACGTTGCGATGCTGCCAGCCTTGAGCAATCAGTAGCCCCAGCAACAGGGTCGGCATCACGTTCAGCACGGTCACGTCCGCCATGAACAGCCGATACGGTATTTCTGCTAGCGCTGCGAATACCAGCAGCCAGCCCAGATAGCGCCATTGCACCCGCGGGGCCAGAATGGCTGCGCTGCGCCGGGAAAGGTTTACGGCAATTGCCAGACAGAACCAGGGAAAGGCGAAACGCCCCGGTACGTAAAGAAAATCAACTGACCAGCCCACATAGCGAAGATGATCGAGCACCATGCTCAGCATCGCCAGCCACTTGAGCAGGTCCAGCGCCTTGTTGCGTCCGGGCAGAAAAGGCGGGTTGGACAGATCCATATCGCTCCTGAATAGGGAATTGCGTCATGCAGTCAACACATGACCGAACCTTATATTGTCGCTACAGTGCGCACCATAATCGCCCATAAGGAATCGGCCATGACAGACCAAAGCCAACAGTTCGCCAGCGACAACTATTCCGGTATCTGCCCTGAAGCCTGGGCAGCCATGGAGCAGGCGAACAAGGGGCATCAACGTGCCTATGGTGACGATCAATGGACTGCACGCGCATCAGATGATTTCCGCCGTCTGTTCGAAACCGACTGCGAAGTGTTTTTTGCCTTCAACGGCACAGCGGCCAACTCGCTGGCGCTGTCATCGCTGTGCCAGAGTTACCACAGTGTCATCTGTTCGGAAACGGCTCACGTTGAAACCGATGAATGCGGCGCGCCGGAGTTTTTCTCCAACGGCTCCAAACTGCTGACAGCACGCAGCGCAGGCGGCAAGCTGACCCCGGAGTCGATTCGCGAAGTGGCGCTCAAGCGTCAGGATATTCACTACCCCAAACCGCGCGTCGTGACGCTGACCCAGGCCACCGAGGTAGGCGGCGTTTATCAGCCCGAAGAACTCAAGGCAATCAGTGCGACCTGCAAGGAGCTGGGCCTGCATCTGCACATGGACGGTGCCCGCTTCTCCAATGCCTGCGCCTTTCTGGAGGCCTCACCGGCAGAACTGACCTGGAAATCCGGCGTCGATGTGCTGTGCTTCGGCGGTACGAAAAACGGCATGGCGGTGGGTGAAGCCATCCTGTTTTTCAGCCATGACCTGGCTGAAGACTTCGATTACCGCTGCAAACAGGCCGGGCAACTGGCGTCGAAAATGCGCTTTCTGTCTGCCCCGTGGGTCGGGCTGCTGGAAAACGACGCCTGGCTCAAACATGCCCGCCACGCCAACCATTGCGCACAACTGCTGGCCGAACTGGTCAAGGATATTCCAGGCGTGGAGCTGATGTTTCCGGTACAGGCCAATGGCGTGTTTCTGCAATTGTCGGAACCGGCCATTGCAGCATTGACCGCCAGGGGCTGGCGTTTCTATACCTTCATCGGCAACGGCGGCGCACGCTTTATGTGCTCTTGGGACACCGAAGAAGAGCGCGTGCGTGAACTGGCCGCCGATATCAAGCTGGTGATGCAGGGCTGAAGCGTCTGGCTCAAAGCTTGCAGGTGCAGCCTGGCAATCGTGGAGGGTAATCTCCCTCTCAACGGTAATCGGCTCAAAAGGCCGCCCGCACTTCACTGACCACCCTCAAGAAGGAGCTTGTCTGCATGTTCGATTTCTCCGCCCGGCTCAAGCAGCATTTCGCTGCTCTGCAGAGTGAAGCGCAATTTTTTTCCGTACGTTACGTGCACCGCACCGGCCAGCGCCTGTGCGTGCGCAAGAATGTGGCCGAGCCACCGTCGCTGAGCAGCGACGAGGGCGCAATGCTGACCGTGCGCCTGAACGGTGTTGAAGCCTACGCCGCCACCAACGACATTTCCCTTCGGGGTTTGCAAGCCGCCTTGCAGCAGGCCGAAGCGCTGGCACGTCGCCTGGCACCACACGCGTTGCTGAACCTGAGCGATCAAGCTGTCTCGACCGCCAAGGCTGACTATCTGTCGCCGCACATGGATCAAGCCTTCCCGCCACTGAGCGACTGCATCGGCCTGCTGATGGCCGAGTCCAGCGCCGTCCCGAAAGACGAACGGCTGGTCAACTGGCAGGCCGTACTGGGGCTGGAAACGGTTGAGCAGATTTACCTGAACACCGCGGGCGCAGAGCTTCGTCAGGCGCAGCGCTTCGTTTTTCCGGGCCTGAGCGTCACCGCCTACGATGGCCGTGACAGCCAGACGCGTAACCTGGGCGGCGACAACTTCGGCCAACAGGGCGGTCTTGAAGTACTGAGCAGTTGCGGTCTGATCGGCTCTGCGGCCAACGTCGCCGATGAGGCCTTGCAGCTTATCCTCGCACCCAACACACCGTCAGGCCCACGCGACCTGCTGCTGATGCCGGATCAGATGGTGCTGCAGATTCACGAGTCCATCGGCCATCCGCTGGAACTGGACCGGATTCTCGGCGACGAGCGTAATTACGCAGGTACCAGCTTCGTCAAGACGACCGATTTCGGCACCCTGCAATACGGCTCCAGCCTGCTGAACGTGACGTTCGACCCGGACATTCCTGAACAACTGGCCAGCTACGCGCACGACGACGATGGCACGGCCGCCAGTAAACAGTTCCTGATTCGTGACGGCCTGTTGCAACGCCCGCTCGGCGGCGCACTGTCGCAATACCGCAGCGGCCTGGACGGGGTCGCCAACAGCCGCGCCTGCGGCTGGAACCGTGCGCCCATCGATCGCATGGCCAACCTGAACATCGAACCGGGCGACCAGTCACTGGACGGCCTGATCGGTAACATCGAGCACGGCATCCTGATGTCGAGCAATCGCTCCTGGTCCATCGACGACGCGCGCAACAAGTTCCAGTTCGGCTGCGAATGGGGCCAATTAATTGAAAACGGTGAACTCAAGGGCGTGGTGAAGAACCCCAACTATCGGGCGATTTCTGCACAGTTCTGGAAAAACCTCAGCGCAGTCGGTGATGCCAGTACCTTCAAAGTGCTGGGCACGCCCAACTGTGGCAAGGGTGAACCCAATCAGGTGATCCGTGTAGGCCATGCCTCTCCGGCGTGTGTTTTTGCCAATGTCGATGTGTTTGGAGGGGATGCCTGATGTCACACCAACAGCAGTTCGAGGCGCTGGTCGCCGTGCTCAAGGCTGCCATCAGCCCGACGGAACACTTCACCCTGGCCTACGACGCCGAAGCGTCCGACTTCATTCGCTTCAACCACGGCCAGGTTCGGCAGGCCGGGAGCGTGCAGCAGGTCATTGCAACCTTCAAACTGATCGACGACGGACGTCATGCCAACCTGGAAGTGACCCTGTCCGGAGATCAGGAGACCGACACTCGGCGCCTTTCCAACGCCTTGCAGCAGTTGCGCGAAACCCTGCCTTCGCTGGCGAAAGACCCGTATCTGTTGCCTAACACACAGGCCTGGCAGAGCAGCAATGTGCAGGACTTACCGCTGCCGGACAGTGCAAAAGTGGTCGAGCAGATCAGCCAACTGTCAGGCGACCTCGATCTGGTGGGTTTTTACGCGGCTGGCCCGCTGTACCGGGGTTTCGCCAGTTCGTGGGGAGCGCTGGGCTGGCATCAGGCCAACAGCTTCAATTTCGACTGGAGCCTGTTTCATGAAAACGGCCAGGCGGTGAAAGCCAATTACGCAGGTCACGACTGGAACAACGAAGCGTTCGTGCAACGCTTTCAGCAGGCCCGTGAGCAGCTCGAATTTCTCGGCCGTCCACTGCACACCCTCAAGCCCGGTCAATACCGCGCCTATCTGGCTCCGGCGGCACTGGACGAAGTCATTGGCATGCTCAGCTGGGGCGGCTTTTCCGCGCAAGCGGTGGCCAGCAAGCGCAGCCCGTTGCAAAGGCTGTATGACGGCGAGACTCATTTCAGCCCGCTGATCAGCTTCGACGAGCAAGTCAGTGGCTCGCTCTCGCCAGCCTTCTCACGCGAAGGCTACCCGCGCAAGGACCTGAAGCTGATCGTAAATGGGCAGGCCCGCGAGCGACTGGTGGACTCGAGCAGCGCCGCTGAGTACGACCTGCCTGCCAACGGCGCGGATTATGGCGAAGGTCCAAGCGCACTGAGCATTGCCGGCGGCTCGCTGGAGCTGGACCAGATCCTTGAAAAGCTCGGCACAGGCCTTTACATCAGCAACCTGTGGTACCTGAACTTTTCGGATCGCGCTGCCGCACGTCTGACCGGGATGACACGTTTCGCAACATTCTGGGTCGAAGACGGCAAGATCGTTGCACCGGTCAGCACCATGCGTTTCGATGACAGCGCCTACAGCCTGTTGGGTAGCGCACTGGAGGACCTGACTCGCGAGCGGGAACTGATTCTTCAATCGAGTACCTACACTCAGCGCCAGACGGGGTCGATTCAACTGCCCGGCGCTCTGATAAGCCGACTCACCCTAACCTTGTAGCAGGAGCTTATGTCGAACTCAGCAGCGCCAATCATGGATGAAAAGACCCTGCGCTGGATGCCCTGGGTCATCGCCATTGCGTTCTTCATGCAAAGCCTGGACGGCACGATCCTCAACACCGCCCTGCCGTCCATGGCCAGCTCGCTGGCGCAAGACCCCCTGCGCATGCAGTCGGTGGTTATCGCCTACATGCTGACCATCGCACTGCTGATCCCGGCCTCGGGCTGGATTGCCGATCGTTTCGGGATCAAGCGCATCTTCTTCAGCGCCATTTTGCTGTTCAGCTTCGGCTCGCTGCTGTGCGCGCTGTCCTGGTCGCTCAATGTGCTGGTGGCGGCGCGGGTGATTCAGGGGCTGGGTGGCGCGCTGATGCTGCCCATCGGACGCCTGATCGTCTTGCGTGCGTATCCGCGGTCGGAGCTGGTACGGATCATGGGCTTTATCACCGTGCCCGGTCTTCTGGGACCGTTGCTGGGGCCAACGCTTGGCGGCTGGATGGTCGAGTACCTGAGCTGGCACTGGATTTTCCTGCTCAATATTCCGGTCGGGATTCTCGGCTGCTATGCCGTCAAACACTTCATCCCCGACCTTCCCGGAGGCGGTCGAACGCGTTTTGACGGTATCGGGTTCATCCTGTTTGGCGCGGCAATGGTGCTGATCACCATTGCCCTTGAGGGGCTGGGCGAGCTGAACCTGCCACACATGCGCGTGGTGCTTCTGCTGTTTGTCGGGATGGGCTGCCTGGCAGCCTACTGGCTACGCGCCGGGCACATTGAATCGCCATTGTTTGCCCCTTCGCTTTTTCGCACCCGCACGTTTGCCGTTGGCATTCTGGGCAATCTGTTCGCCCGTCTGGGCAGCGGAGCCTTGCCGTTCCTGATCCCGCTGCTGCTGCAAGTGGCGCTGGGGTATTCGCCCTCCGAGGCGGGCATGAGCATGTTGCCGCTGGCAGCTGCAGGAATGTTCGCCAAGACGGTAGCGCGTTGGCTGATCGAGCATATGGGCTATCGCCTCATTCTGACCGGTAACACATTGCTGCTGGGCATCCTGCTGGCAAGCCTGGCACTGGTCGATGTGCAGACGCCGTACTGGGTTTTGCTGGTGCATCTGGGCCTGCTCGGCGCGGTCAACTCCTTGCAGTTCACAGCGATGAATACCGTCACCCTGATCGATCTGGACGATGCCAGCGCGGCAAGCGGCAACAGCCTGCTCTCGGTGGTGGCCCAACTCTCACTGAGCCTTGGGGTCGCAAGCGCTGCGGCCTTGCTGGGCGGTTTCAGCGAAGAAGTTGCCACCGGCGAGCTCAGCAGCGTGCTGGAGGCTTTCCAGCTGACGTTCCTGAGCGTCGGAGTTCTGGCCATGTTTGCCGCCGGGATTTTCCTGCAGTTGCCAGCGAAGGAGGCCAAGGCCGCGACAACCTGATTGACAACCCTTCTGGACAAGAGCAAACCTGCATGGCGAAATCCCCCTTTAAAACAGGGACTTTGCCCGAAAAACGAGCAGTTTCAAGTATCCGACCAGATACATTGAAGAACCTGGGCAACCGGCCGACACTTTTATAGCACTAAGCCACTGTGGTCTCTTGTAAGCACGAGCCGCATCATGCAACCTTGCCATACGCGAAAGTGGGGTTTACGCCCGTCGCGACTAGTATTTCGGAAGCGAGTTTGTTCATGAAAAGCCAAACCGATGCTGCCGGTAGATCCGCAGCCGAGGTAGTGACGCAATTGCCAGTGCCTTCGCGCCTGGGCATGCTGCGTTTCGAGCGGCTGAATGAAGCCAATTGGGCGCTATTGTTTCTCGATCCGAATTGCGAAAAGCAGTTCGGCCTGCCCGCCGTCGACCTTTGCGCCTTGATTGGATCCCCTTATGCCAGCCTCATGGAGCCGCAAGCACGTTATCAACTGCATGACGACATCCAGCAGCAACTGGCCTCCTCTCCGAATTACCTGATTCGCTACACCCTGCACAGCCCCAAGGGTACGCTTGGTTTGCTGGAGATCGGCGAAGCCTACAAGCAGCACAATCGTCATCTGCTGCGTGGTTATTTTCTGATCGTCGATGGCCTTGTCACAGAAAGCGAGAGCGCCACTGACTCCGATCTCGAAACCCGCAACCTGCGCCTGCAGATTGCCCTTGAACTCAACCAGCGCGCCCAGCGTGACCAGTTTGCCCACCTGGAACGCGTGCGTGCCCAGCAGGACCTGATCCTGCGCCTGACCCGGCATCGTTACACCACAGCCAATACGCTGCTGGAAGCGGCAAAGCTGATCACCAAAAGCGCTTGCGACATTTATGACGTCGATCATGTCAGTATCTGGAACCTCACCGACAAGCGTCTGGAGCCGATCACCGACTATCGTCGCGAAAGCGGCGACTATCAGTCGCGTACTCCGATTGATATCAGCGCCTACCCCACCTATCTGCAAGCGCTTAATACCAGCAGGGCGATTGACGCCAGCAATATCCAGACCGACCCGCGCACCCGCGAAATGGCCGAAAGCCTGACGCCTGGAGAAGACAAGGCGGTCCTCGATGCGAGTATTCGTATCGATGGCCAGGTCATTGGCGTGCTCTGCCTGGAACAGTCCGGCTCGATACGCGAGTGGCAGTCCGACGAGATCGCCTTCGCTGGCGAGTTGGCCGACCAGTTCGCCCAGGTCATCAACAACCACAACCGTCGGGCCGCGACCAATGCGCTGCACCTGTTCCAGCGTGCGGTCGAACAAAGCGCCAACGCCTTTCTGCTGGTCAACTGCAACGGCGTGGTCGAATACGTCAACCCAAGCTTCACGGCGATCACGCAGTACAGTTCCGATGAGGTCTCCGGGCACAAGCTCTCGGAACTGCCTGCGCTGGAAAACCTCAACCAGTTGTTGCTGGAAGCCAACTCCAGCCTGACCAACAGCAACAGCTGGCAGGGTGAGTTCAAAAGTCGACGCAAGAACCTCGAACCCTACTGGGGCCAGCTGTCGATTTCCAAGGTGTATGGCGATAATCGCGAGCTGACGCACTACATCGGCATCTATGAAGACATCACTCAGAGCAAGCTGGCCCAGCAGCGTATCGAGCGCCTGGCCTACACTGACAACCTGACCAATCTGGGCAACCGTCCGGCCTTCATCCGCAACCTGGACGAACGTTTTGCCCGTGACACCGACACGCCGATGAGCCTGTTGCTGGTCGACATCGACAACTTCAAGCGCATCAACGACAGCCTCGGCCACCAGACCGGTGACAAACTGTTGATCAGCCTGGCGCGGCGCCTGCGCAACACCTTGAGCCCGTCCGATGTATTGGCGCGCTTTGCCAGTAACGAATTTGCCGTACTGCTCGACAACACGGATCAGGAAGCCGGACAGGCCACCGCCAGTCAGGTACTGGCCACGCTGGACAAGCCGATGTTCGTCGACAATCAGCTGATCAGCGTCACCGGCTCGGTGGGCCTTGCCTGCGCGCCGCTGCACGGTCGTGACCCGCAGACCCTGATGAAAAACGCAGGTCTGGCCCTGCACAAGGCCAAAGCCAACGGCAAACATCAGGTTCAGGTGTTTACCGAAGCATTGAATGCCGAGGCCAGTTACAAGCTGTTTGTGGAAAACAACCTGCGCCGCGCCCTGACCCAGAACGAACTGGAGGTGTTCTACCAGCCCAAGCTGTGTCTGCTGACCGGTCGTCTGCTGGGCATGGAAGCGCTGCTGCGCTGGAATCATCCTGAAAAAGGCATGATCCGCCCCGATCAGTTCATCAGCGTGGCGGAAGAAACCGGCCTGATCATCCCCATCGGCAAGTGGGTCGCTCGCCAGTCCTGCCGCATGAGCAAGGACCTCACCGCCGCTGGTTTCGGCAATTTGCAGGTGGCGATCAACGTGTCACCCAAGCAGTTTTCCGACCCCGAACTGGTGTCATCGATTGCCGCTATCCTCAGAGAAGAAGAGCTGGATCCTTCGCTGCTGGAACTGGAACTGACCGAAGGCCTGCTGTTGGAAGCCACCGAAGACACGCGCCAGCAGCTGGACTCGCTGAAGAAGCTTGGCCTGTCGTTGGCCATGGATGACTTCGGCACCGGTTACTCCTCATTCAGCTACCTGAAGAAATTCCCCATTGATGTGATCAAGATCGATCGCAGCTTCATCCGCGATATTCCGGATGATGAAGACGACATGGAAATCACCTCTGCGGTCATCGCGATGGCCCACAACCTCAAGCTCAAAGTGGTCGCCGAAGGCATTGAAACCGCTGCACAGCTGGCGTTCCTGCGCCGTCATCGTTGCGATGTGGGCCAGGGCTATCTGTTCGACAAGCCTATCCCTGGCGAAGAGCTGATCGAGAAACTGAAGCGCTACCCGCGTCGTCCGTCCGCCTGACAACCTTCCCTGCACCCTGCTCTCTCGGGCACACTGTCAGGCTGTTATTACACGGCAGCACTTGTTTGTGCGTGTAACGGGACCTATGTAACTCTGCTCATCTGTCCTGGCCCCTGCTGCCTGTCTCTAAACGAGAGGATATGGTTCATGACTCTGCGCTCGGAAATTCTAGTGAACAAAAACGTACTGCCCACCGCCGAACAAGCACTGCCGGGTCGTGAAACGCCTATGGCGCTTCCGGAAACTCATTTCGTCAACGGCAACCCGCTGCTGGGACCGTTTTCGAGCAATGTGGAATTCGCCATCTTCGGCCTGGGTTGCTTCTGGGGCGCAGAACGCCGCCTGTGGCAACAGGAAGGTGTGGTGAGCACCGTCGTGGGGTATGCGGGCGGATTTACCCCGAACCCGACTTACGAAGAAGTCTGCTCCGGTCTGACTGGCCACACTGAAGTGGTGCTGGTTGTCTACGAGCCCGAGAAAACCAGCTACAAGTCGTTGCTCAAGGTGTTCTGGGAAGCGCACAACCCGACCCAGGGTATGCGTCAGGGTAACGACATCGGTACTCAGTACCGCTCGGTGATCTACTGCACCACTCCCGAACAGCTCGACGCCGCCAAGACCAGCGCTGCAGAATTCCAGGCGGAACTGAGCAAGGCCGGGCTAGGCGCAATTACCACTGAAATAGAAGAAGCTCCGACGGTCTACTTTGCCGAGGCATACCACCAGCAATATCTGGCCAAGAACCCTCAGGGTTATTGCGGCCTTGGTGGTACCGGAGTTTGTCTGCCAGCTTGAGCTGGCTGATTGGCAGGAAAAGGGGACTGATGCCTTGTTAGCAGGATAAGTGGGAGCGAGCTTGCTCGCGAAGGCAATGGTTCAAACGCCCTGTTTTCGAGGACTGCACTGGCCCTTTCGCGAGCAAGCTCGCTCCCACAAAAGCTCATTCATTGCTGCGTTTGGGAATACAAGAGCTATCTCCTGAACCTCTCGCACCCTTCGGGCTTCAGAGTGGTCACGACTGGTTCAATTACTCGGCGATCAACCAGTCCATCTTCCAGCCGCCCTGGGTCTGGCCCAGTTTGTCTGCCAGATAAGGCATCAGCTCACGCAGCTCTTCTTCCAGGCCCCACGGCGGGTTGGCGATGGCCAGGCCTGAACCGTTGAGGCTGGCCGGGGTGTCCAGCGGGTGGACGAACAGCTCGACGCGCAACAACTTGGGTGCGCCAGTCTCGGCCAGGTCCTGATAGAAGCGGCGCAGCAGGCGGGTATCCTTGATCGGGTACCAGATAGCAGCCACCGTCTGACGCATGCGTCCGATGGTTTCCTTGAGCGCTACAGCGCAGCGTTTCATTTCATCGAGCTGCTCGAACGGCGGGTCGATGAGCATCACGGCACGCTTTTCAGCCACCGGCAGCAAGGCGCGTGGCACATGCCAGCCCTCCCCCAGATGCACCGCCACGCGGCGGTCGCCCTTCATGTTTTCCTTGAGCAGACGCCCGTCTTCGGGGTGCTTCTCGTTGAGCAGCACACGCTCGCGCTCGCGGGTCAGGCGACGGGCCAGCTCCGGCGAGCCGGGGTAGTAGCGCAGCTCGCCGTCGGGGTTCATGTCGTGCAGCACTTGCAAGTAATCGGAGGCCAGCGCGGGCAAATCCGGTGCATCCCAAAGACGGCCGATGCCTTCCAGCCACTCTCCGGTGCGGGTGGCCTGATCGCCCTTGAGGTCGTATAACCCCAACCCCGCGTGGGTGTCGAGATAGGCGAACGGCTGCTCCTTGCGCGCCATGAGGGCGATCAAGCGAGTCAGAGTCAGGTGTTTGAACACGTCGGCGTGGTTGCCGGCATGGTAGGCGTGACGGTAATTCATGGCAGCTCCTGGCAAGCTGCGCAGTTTAGCAAACCTGAGCAATGAACAAGAATTTGTAACGAATTTGCGGGACTCGTCTCTTTCGTTTGAAGGAAATTTCCGAGAAACTCCCGCCCCCTTGTGCCTGCCGATTTCGATCACTACTCTGCGCCCGTCGCTGCATATTCAGCGATGAGGATTAGTAGCCCTCGTTAAATCCAGGCGCATTGCGCCACCTTGTGCAGGTGCCCTTTCACGGCCTGCATTTTTTATGGTGGTCGTGCGTGGGGCATCTTCGGATGCACCGGGGTTCCTGGACCGGGCTACTACCTGCGCATGATCACCACCCTCGCTTAGTAGCCGACGGTGATGGTCTTCTAAAACTCCAGGAGATACATCACATGCTGAAAATCGTCCCCGACCCACCCCTCTTCAACGCCCGCCCCAAAGTCAGCCATGAAGATGCGCTGATGTATGCCAGCGACCTGCTGCGCTGTGCTGCAACCAGCGCCTTTGAATTCAGCGACAGCATGACCGGCGCGCAGCGAGACATGACGCTCACCATCATGCACCTGGTGGACATGGCAAAGGTCATGGTCGACAACACAATAGAAAACCTGCAAATCGAATAGCATGACCTGAACTGAAAACGACGTACCTGTAGTCAATCCTGCCATGCGCGACGCACAGGACTTGCCCTTGGCAGTCTGCCCTACCAGAATCGGAAAAAAGCCCGATCAAAGGAACAGAAGCCATGATGCACGCAGATTTGATTGACCAGGAAGACCTGCTCGGCCAACTCAGAGCCCTGGGCTTCGAAGCACCCGGCGGCGCAACCGCTGAACAAGCCTGCGCGCAAGCCGTTTGCGGCCTGAACGTCGAACGCGCTACAGCCCTGCGACGTCTGGTAGAGCAACTCCTGACCGGCAGTGCCACCCTCCTCCCCGCCGTCCGCCAGGCCATCGACCAGCAACTGCTGCCAGCGCTGGCGGCTTATAAGCAGAGTCACAGTGGGTCATGAAGTCCCGGCTAAATCCTGACTACGCAGCGCGACGCAGATGTATGACGCAGAGCGCCACGACAGGCATTCCGACACCGGAGCGTGCGCAACGATAATCTCGACTATCGTGCGAAGCTCAGCGTCGAAATGCACTTCCGGGCGCTCTGCGTCCGGTCTTGAACAGGCAACAGCCCGGATACAAGGGCTGCTGCTGATGAAGGAAGGAGGGAAGTAAGGAAGAAACGCTACAGGCGGCTAATGACTTGCACTGCAATCAATGTGGCAAGCGCGGCCAGGGCTCCTGTGGCGAACGGCAAAAGGCCTATGCGCGATGCAAACGACTCCTTTGCATTCATGCGTGCGTCCAGATCGGCTATTTCACGACTTACGGGTGAATCAACTTTTGAAGTTAAGGTATCCATGATTCGTCCTGTAAAAATATAGTGCAGGCCTATCGCGAGCCCTATGAAAGCAATCTGAACCGTTCACCCGCAAATTTCAAGAGATCGCCTGGACTCCTCGTCGGTCGGTCAGCTTGGAGCAAGCAGCTTGAGGACTGCGCTACCTGCAGTTATAAGTCCCGCGCCCACCAGAAACGGATACCAGAAAGCCTCTCGTTTCAGTTTTTTGTCTTCAGACAACAGCTTTCGCGTTTCTGCAACGAGCTTGCGACATTCCAATTGCAGCTTCTCAAGCTCCAGATTGTGACGATTATTTTGTAACATCACACGTCCTGTGGAATACCGGCATTGCAGCTCGCAATGCCCTAAACAGAAAACCGATGATTACCCTTCGAGGTCATTGTGTAAATCATCTTTATGATACAGAAACACATTAAATCTAAAGACACGAGACGAATGCCTCAATACTCAATCCGCACATCCCCCTTCGGTACGCTGCAGCAGGACAGAATGTAGCCCTCTGCAACATCCTCGTCGGTGATGCCGCCGTTGTGCTCCATTTCCACTTCGCCGCTCAGCTTCATAACCTTGCAGGTGCCGCAAATGCCCATACCACATGCTTTGGGGATCATCAGGCCGAGTTTGGCGGCAGCGGCGTGGACGGTTTCGCCCGGGGCCACGCGAATGCTCTTGCCGGTGTCGGTGAATTCCACCTGATGCAGGTCGGCGGCGTCGACATCCGGCGTGTCGGCTGCGATTTCGGCCTGCTCGACTGCATCGGCCCGCGCTTCAGGCGGTGTCGCGCCGAACGACTCCTCATGGTATTGCGCCATGTTGAAGCCGTTTTCCAGCAGAAGACGCTTGACCGCCGCCATGTACGGCGTCGGCCCGCAGCAGAACACCTCGCGGTCCATGAAGTCCGGGGCCATCAGTTCAAGCATTTTCTGGTTCAGGTAGCCGCGATAACCGGCCCACGGCTCACCCAGCCCATGCTTTTCGCAGACAAGATGCAGGCTGAAGTTATCGATCCGCGAGGCCATGTGTTCCAGCTCGCGGTGATAGATGATGTCCTTGGGCGAGCGGGCGCTGTGCACAAACACCATGTCGACATTGGCGTTGGTGTCATAGAACCAACGCGCCATGGACATCACCGGCGTGATGCCGACGCCACCGCTAAGGTAGAGAATCTTCGGGTTGGGGAAATCGATGGCATTGAACAGCCCGACCGGCCCGTGCACGGCCAGTTCCTGACCCTCACTGAGTGTGTCGTGCAGGTAGTTGGAGACCTTGCCGCCCGGTACGCGTTTGACGGTGATCGAAAAGCTGTAGGGCACCGACGGTGAGCTGGAGATGGTGTAAGAGCGCATGATCGGCAGACCATCGATCTCCAGCTCCAGGGTCACGAACTGCCCTGGCTTGAAAAAGAACATGATCGGCTGGTCGGCCATGAAGCAGAAAGTGCGCACATCCCAGGTTTCCTGGATGACTTTGACGACACGTACCAGGTGGCGACCGTTGGCCCATGTCTGGGTCGTGACCGGGCTCAGGAAACTTTGCGACATACTCGATCTCCACGGCCGACTGTCGGCCTCTCATGCTGCGGATTCTGCGTAACGCGCGAGGCGGCCATTTACCTATCAACGACATTCACGTACTTACCGCGACCAGCCCCGTGCAACAAGGCCTGTCGCGTCGGGAACGGATGCGGCCATGTCGCCCATGGATAAGGTTCACTCAGCGCCCGGCTCCACACTCGCCACCAAGGGTCATAAGCATGGTCGACTGATCTATCGTCATGCGTGCAACGCGATCACACCCGTATCAGCCACATTCGCAGGCCGCCCATGCCGCGGTCATGAGGGATTTAATCGATGGACGTCACCGCAACCTTGAGCCTGGGCGATCCGCTGGAACCTGCACGCAAGGCCACTGCCGAGATGCTGCAGAATCGCGAGCGCACCTACTCGCTGCCGCAGCCTTTTTACAGTGATGACCGACTGTTTGAAATCGACATGCAGGAAATCTTTCACAAGGAGTGGCTGATTGCCGGGATGACGTGCGAGATCCCGACCAAGGGCAATTACCTGACGCTGCAGATCGGCAAGAACCCGATCCTGGTGGTTCGCGGCCCGGACGGTGCAGTCAACGCGTTCCACAACGTATGCCGCCATCGCGGCTCGCGCCTGTGCACCGCAGAGAAAGGCAAGGTCGCCAAACTGGTTTGCCACTATCACCAGTGGACCTACGAGCTGGATGGCCGCCTGCTGTATGCGGGCACTGAAATGGGCGACGACTTCGACATGAAGCAGTTCGGCCTCAAGCCGGTGCACGTCAAGACCGCAGGCGGTTACATTTTCATCAGCCTGGCGGAGAACCCGCCTGCCATCGACGAGTTCCTGTCGACGCTGCGGCACTACATGGAACCCTATGATATGGAGAACACCAAGGTGGCGGTGCAAACCACCTTGATGGAAAAGGCCAACTGGAAGCTTGTACTGGAGAACAACCGCGAGTGCTACCACTGCGGTGGCTCGCACCCTGAGCTGCTCAAAACCCTGCTGGAATGGGACGATGTCACAGACCCGCGTGCCGATCAGGCCTTCAAGGATCACGTGGCCGCATCTGCTGCTGCGTGGGACGCCGAGAAAATCCCCTACGCCCACGCCAGTTTCGGCCTGCGTAACCGTATCGTGCGTATGCCGCTGCTCAAAGGCACGGTGTCGATGACCCTGGACGGCAAGGTCGGCTGCAAAAAACTGATGGGCCGCATCCAGAACCCGGACCTGGGCTCGATGCGTATTCTGCATTTGCCGCACTCCTGGAACCACTGCATGGGCGATCACATCATCGTATTCACGGTGTGGCCGATCAGTGCGCAGGAAACCATGGTTACGACCAAATGGATTGTCCACAAGGATGCAGTCGAGGGTGTGGACTACGACGTGGAACGCATGCGCCAGGTCTGGGATGCCACCAATGATCAGGACCGCCGTCTTGCCGAAGAAAACCAGCGCGGCATTAACTCTACCGCCTATCAACCCGGGCCTTATTCGAAAACCTATGAGTTCGGCGTGGTCAACTTCGTCGACTGGTACAGCTCGCGCATGCTGGAAAACCTCGGGGCAGAGCCTGCACCCTATCTGAAGGGCGTGGCGGTGAATCACGAGTAGAGGGCACACCTGCCCTTGGCAATACTGAGTACGGCTCACTCTCCAGCGAGGTGAGCCTGCTCAAACGATCGTCGACTGACGAATTTCCCGTTTCCCCCGCACAACAACTCCTCCGCCGATACCGTCATTTCTGACAGTTACCTGAAAACCCCTCTCGTGATCAACTCTCGTTGAAGTCAATCCAACGGAAGGAGACACGGACTATGCTCAACCCAAAAATCATTAATCAATATAAAAACAAAACAACCGATGCCGCCTCGGCCATGCCGGATATAAGGGGCAAAAATATTCTCATGGGGTTCTGGCATAACTGGCCTTCCGAACCCGGTCAAGGTTACCAGCAAGGCCTCTTCAAAGAGATGGCGCTGACCGACATACCCGAAGCGTATAACGTCGTGGCCGTGGCCTTTATGAAAGGTGCCGGCATTCCCACCTTCAAACCTTATAACCTGAGTGATGATGCGTTTCGCGCTCAGGTGGCAGCACTGAATGCACAAGGCCGTGCAGTGCTGATTTCTCTTGGCGGGGCTGACGCGCATATTGAGTTGCATGCCGGTCAGGAAGATGCACTGGCCTATGAAATTATTCGTCTGGTTGAAACCTATGGCTTTGACGGCCTGGATATCGACCTTGAACAAGCTGCTATTACCTTTGCCGATAACCAGACCGTATTACCCGCTGCGTTGAGGATGGTGCGCGAGTATTACGAGACAGAAGGTCAGCACTTCATCATCAGCATGGCCCCGGAATTTCCTTACCTTAGAGTCAGCAAAAAACTGCCTTTATTGAAAGAAATCACTGCGTACTTTCCGTTTCTAAAAGACGTCGTGACGTTCCTGGAATCGTTGAAAAGCGGCGGCGCTTACCTGGCCTACATCAACGCTCTGGAAGACATCTATGACTTTATTGCGCCACAGTATTATAACCAGGGCGGCGATGGCATATGGGTCGATGAGCTGAACCTGTGGGTCACTCAAAACAACGACGCCCATAAGAAAGAGTTTATTTACTACCTGACCGACAGCTTGATCCACGGTACGCGTGGCTTCACTAAAATTCCGGCCGACAGGCTGGCCATTGGTCTACCGACCAACAATGACGCCGCCGCCACCGGTTACGTGGTTGATCCGCAGGACGTCAAGGATGCACTGCAAGAGCTGGAAGACGCCGGCAATCCGATTCGCGGGCTGATGACCTGGTCAGTCAACTGGGACGCAGGCAAGGACAAAAGCGGCGAGGAGTACAACTGGGAGTTCGTGAACCGCTACGGTTATCTCACCGGAGGCGAAACACCTGTACCGGAAAAACCATCAGTACCTGCTGATCTCAGATCAACCGAAAAAACTGCAACGTCGGTGAAACTGAACTGGTCACTCTCGGAAGGCCCGCAACCGGTCTTGCAATATGAATTGCGTCGTAACGGTGCGGACTCCTTTCTTGTAGACAACCCTGTTTATAACAATACCGGCCTTCAGCCCGGTACTGCTTACAGTTACCAGGTGCGTGCAATTGATGTCATAGGCAACACATCCGAATTCTCGGCCGCACTCACCGTGCGTACACAGAGTGAAGGCGGAGGCGATGCAAAACCGACGACACCTGTATTGAGCCTCGCGGAGGTCACCGAGAGCAGCGTGTCGCTAACGTGGACACCGTCTACCAGCGATAGCCAAATCGTCAGGTATCAAATTGGCCGCAATGGCTGGCCTTTTCAAACGATCGCAAGCGTAACGACCGCGTATACCGATAGCGACGTCACTGCCGATACTCAGTATGAATACTACGTCGTTGCACAAGATACCGAACTTCAGTGGTCAGAGGTCAGTAATGTATTAAAGGTCAAGACCGCTGGCGAAACACCTGTGCCCGGTAACCCGTCACTGCCTCTCGACTTCAAATCCACCGAACAGACCACAACGTCGGTAACGCTCGACTGGAGCAAGGCGAAAGTTGCTCACGTCCAATATGACCTCTTCAGGGATAATGTTTTTTTACAGCGCGTTGAAAGCGCACCCTTTACTGACACAAGTGTCTTGCACAGCCGTCTTTATGGTTATCAGATCCAGGCGATTGACAGCGTGGGAAACAGCTCTGAGCGCTCTGAAACGCTCTTGGTCACTACAAAGTCCGAGCCCTCTGACGATCGCCCTACGCCACCAGGCAACTTACGCCAGACCGCCGCAACAATGACCAGTGTTTCATTAGAGTGGGACGCGTCTTTCAGTGCACTGGGTGTCGCGTCCTACCGCCTCATAACCTTTGGCGGGGAGACAGTGAGTCTCGACGCCACAACACTCAAGTACACTGTGGAAGGACTAACAGCGGCTAAAACGTATCAGTGTCTTGCCGGCGCGCTCGATACAGAGAAAAACCTGTCTGGCCCAAGCAATGTTGTACACGCTTCGACCAGCGCAGCGATTTCTGAGTGGAAAACAGCTCAGTCCTATTTGGAGGGGGATAAAGTGACGTATGGCGGCGACACCTATATCTGTCTCAATCCTCACACCTCACAAATAGACTGGAAGCCAGGTAGTGCACCAACGTTGTGGGCGCTTTGGGTGGAGCAAGCAGGCGGCAAACTTTATCCCGGTTTGCCGAAAAAATGGCAGTAATCCTCGTGGCGTCAGGTACCTGCTGCCATAGCCGATGAGACGGGCTTGAAAATATAGCGACGAAATGACTTATCCACACAGCCTTCAAAGCGTTCATGTGGGTGAGTCGTTGCGCTGACGCAGGAATGTACTGGATAACAATCACTTATCCAGATCACCTTGCAAACATTGCACCTGTACATTTTTTGCTCAAAACCTTGTAGCCCACAGTTTCACTGGGTTACAGAGGAGCGCGAACACCTTATCCACAGAAGCGCCAACAGACTTTGGGTACAACTTCGTCCCAATCACCCGGCCTGCTGTGGACAACGTATAAAATGGCTGAAAAACCACCCGAATGAACCAACGCTGCACGCAAAACCCTGCTTTGATCATTTTTCATACAAAATCTCCAAAGCCTTTATTTACAAGGCTTGCAGGTAATCACAAACAACTTGTCCACAAGCACGCGCACAGAGATTGTGGGCAAACCCAGTGGCTGGCAGATGGCAGTGCGCATTTATCCACAAAAAAATGCAATGAAAATAAAGAGTTAGATTGATCGTTTTTTGAACACCACTCCAAAAGCCACGTTCTACAGGCCCTTCAGACGTTCACGAACACATTATCCACAGGCACACGCACAGGGATTGTGCGTAAGTCTTCCCGAAAAGAATATTGGTCAAGGCCGTACAGGCGTGACGTTCAAACGAGCCATTTTGCTACCCATCACCATTTCGAGTTTCAACCGCAGTTACGAAAACGCGGATGTAAAAGTCGAGGTCAGTAATGGCGATGGTCTAGACGGGAGTATTTCCTATGCCTACTCCCGGCCTCTCTCCGAGCAGAAAGGCAAACCGCCCATCAAAGAGGGCAGCACAAGACCATAGCCTTACTTTACGACGCCCTCATCGATCAACAGCTTCAGAATCGCGGCTGCGCCCTCTTCCGGGCACAGCCCCTTCAGCACTTGGCCTGCGCCGCCGCTGGCCTTGGCAGTGGCGGCTTTCATGCGATCAGCGCCGCTCTTGGCCTTGATCACTTTCAGGCGTTTAGGCCGCGGTCTGGCTGGCTGCAGCGATTGGTTGGTCAATAACTCATCGGCAACGACCTGAACTCTTTCGGTGTCCAGCGTGCCACGCTGTGAGGGCCCGAATGCGCTCTGTCGAGGTTTGGGAGCCGCGTTATCCACAGTGGCCAGAAACGGCAGGCGGACCTTCAGCCGACGACGCTGGCCGCGAGGCAGAGCCTGCAACACCACTGCGGTACCGTTGTTCAGCGACTCGACTTCAGCCAGACCGGTCACCAATGGCCAGCCCAGCCTTTCAGCCAACAGAAAGGGCAGCATCCCCGACCCTTCACCGGTTTCAGCCTGACTGCCGGCCAACACCACCTGCGCGGCAGAATCCCGGAGGTAGTCAGTCAACGCAATCAGCGCATCGGCGCCCTCGGGTTGCTCCAGCACATGCAGCTCGCTGAGCCCCATACCAAGGTAAGCGCGCAGCGCCGGTTCTTCGGCATTGCCTGCGTGCAGTACCTGCAAGTTATCCCCAGCCAGCTGCAAGCCAAGCTCGACGGCCCGCGCATCCTGTTCGGCGCGGCGCGCACGACCCGATGTCGGGTGGGCCCCGATTGACACCAGACTGATGATCTGTACCGCATGCTTATCCACAGACACTTCAAGCTGCATCACGCTTACCTCCGCTGCGCCAGGCTGCCACCGCAGCGATCAATGCCGTGAGCACTTCGGCGCTCTCGCCGATGAACGATAGATCAGCGCGCTTGACCATGTCGCACCCCGCATCCAGATTGATCGCAATAACCTTGTCGCAGGCGCCGATGCCCTGCAGATGCTGGATGGCCCCGGATATACCGACGGCAACGTACACCCTTGCGGTAACCCAGGTGCCGCTGGCGCCCACCTGACGCTCGCGCCCCATGAAACCATCGTCCACCGCCACCCGCGACGCCCCTTCGGTGGCCCCGAGTGCCGAAGCGGCCTGATGAAACAGGTCCCAGTCTTTGACACCATTGCCGCCAGACAGAATGAATTCGGCTTCAGCCATGGGGATAACGCCGGGATCGACGGCTACCGCCCCCAAGTCTTCGATACGCGGCAGGCTGCGTGCTACGCCTGTGGACAACTCGACCGGCACTACCTCGTGGCGGGTTTCGCTCACCGGTTCGGCACACTCTACGGCGGCCAGAATCAGACGGGCCAAAGGCCGAACCAGGTCTTCGCGCCCGGCTCCTGCCCGACTTATGCACAGCTGGTCCTTGACCTGCCAGACCCGCGTTGCAGGTCGCTCGCCGATGCTGGCGGCAAAACGTCTTCCCAGTTCGCCACCGCCGGTGCGGCTGTCCGGCAGCAGCCAGTGGCGCGGGTTGAACTGGTTATCCACAGCTCGCAATCCTTGCACGCGCTGTTCCGGTGAATAACCGTCGAACCCGGCACCGTCGATAATCAATAACCGATCCACGCCAGCAACGTCGAAAGCAGTTTCCTTGTGTTCGCCGAACACCACTGCCAGCACGGCACCGTCGGCTCCCGCAAGCTGACGCGCCAGCCCCAGCAAGTCGCGATCGTGGCTGCTCAGGCGGCCGCCGACCATATCGGGCACCACCGTGATATAGAACGCTGGCTCGATGATGGTATGCAGTGGCAACTGCACGTCGGCGACGGTTGAACGCTTGACCGCGCCACCCTGCTGAGCGCCGCTGCGGTCGATACGCTTGATGCCGTTGGGACCGATAAAACCCAGGCCATGCACGTTCTTGCGCAGCAAACCGTTTGGTCCCATCCAACTGCTCTGCACAGGCTGCATGGCGGCATGCAGCGGGTGCAGTCGATTGCGAGCGATCCACTCGGCACGAGGGTCGCGGCGGATAATGTCGCTCATCAGTGCGCCTCCGCGGGTTCACGTTTGCTGGCAACAGACGGGCTGGGGATAACTTCTTCAATCAGCGCATCGGCCACCAGCTCGGCGATATCCTTGATCAGCGGGCGCGGTTCAACCACGCCTTCAAGCATGGCCGTGCACTGTGGACAACCGACTGCTACCACCTCGGCAGCGGTTTCACGAATGTCGTCCATGCGCATGTCGGGAATCCGCTGTTTGCCGGGGATATCGGTGATCGGCGCGCCGCCACCACCGCCACAGCAGCGGGAACGAAAGCCCGAGCGCTGCATTTCCCTGATTTCTATACCCAGCGCACGCAGCACGTCACGAGGGGCCTCGTACTCGCCGTTATAACGGCCCAGGTAACACGGGTCGTGATAGGTCACGCTGGCACCTTTGTGCTGGCCCAGACTCAATGCGCCATTGCGCACCAGTTCAGCCATGAAGGTGCTGTGGTGCTGCACCTGATAGTCGCCACCAAAAGCGCCATATTCGTTTTTCAGCACATGAAAACTGTGCGGGTCGCAGGTCACGATACGCTTGAAGCTGTAAGTGGCCAGGGTCTGAATGTTTCGTCGGGCAAGTACCTGAAAGGTTGCCTCATCGCCCAGACGCCGTGCCACGTCACCGCTGTCGCGCTCTTCAAGGCCCAGCACGGCGAAATCTACCTTGGCCGCCTTAAGGACTTTGACGAACGCGCGCAGGGTACGTTGGTTACGCATGTCGAACGCGCCATCACCGACCCAGAACAGCACGTCAACGCTCTTTCTCTCGCTGAGCAGACTCAGGTTCAGATCCGCCGCCCAATTCATCCGCCCGCCCGGTGCAAAACCGCCGGGGTTATCGGTGGCGATCAGGTTATCCAGTACCTCGGCACCCTTGTTTGGCGTCGCGCCCTTTTCGAGGGTCAGGTGACGGCGCATGTCGACGATGGCATCGACGTGCTCGATCATCATCGGACACTCTTCTACGCAGGCCCGGCACGTGGTGCAGGACCACAGCGTTTCGGCGTCCACCAGCCCGTTGACGATGGGCTGATGCGGATTGCCGCCATGCTCGCCCAGCGGCTTGCCTTTGCCATCCAGCGATGGATAGGGACTGCCCGCAAATTTTGCGTCGGTGCCACCGGCAAGGCCGACCACCATGTCCTGAATCAACTTTTTCGGGTTGAGTGGCTGGCCTGCCGCAAACGCCGGGCAGGCCGCTTCGCACTTGCCGCACTGCACGCAGGCGTCGAAGCCCAGCAGTTGGTTCCAGGTGAAGTCCTGAGGTTTCTCCACACCCAGCGGTGCGGTTCGATCGTTCAGGTCCAAAGGTTTCAGGCCCGTGGAACGTCCACCAGCAAAACGCTCGGCACGCCGGTGCCAGGCCAGGTGCAGCGCCCCGGCAAAGGCATGCTTCATCGGGCCGCCCCAAGTCATGCCGAAGAACAGCTCGCTAACGCCCCACAACACGCCCAACCCGAGGATCACAACCAGCACCCAGCCACCAAAATGCTCGGGAAGAATGCCCGCCACCGGCAGCGTGACCAGAAAGAAACTCGCTGAAAACGCCATGAGGCTTTTCGGCAGACGCATCCACGGGCCTTTCGACAAACGCGCGGGCGGATTGAGACGACGCTTATAGACAAATACCGCTCCGACAAACATCACCGCCGTCATTAGCAATAGCGCGTAGCCAAGAACGCGGTTATGCAGGCCGAAGCCGTGCACCAGAATCGCCAGCACGATTGAGGCAACCGCCCCGCCTGCAGTGGCAACGTGGGTGTTGGCGATGTATTTATCGCGTGCGACTACGTGGTGCAGGTCGACCATATAGCGCTTGGGCATGGCCAGCAGACCGCCGAGCAAGTCGACTTTCGAGGGCCGTCCGTTGCGCCACATGCTCACCCGCCGCCACGCACCCAGCGCCGCAAGGGCCACGGCGCTGAACAGCAGGATGGGAAGAAGGGTGTCTAGCATCACGTTGCCCTCAAGGTGCAAGCTTTAAGCTGGAAGCCTCAAGCTGCAAGCTTCAAGAAAAAGCACCGAGCAAAGGCTTCTACTTGCAGCTTGCCGCTTGCAACTTGTAGCTGTTCTCAAAAATCCTTGCACAGCCGCAAGCCGTCATAGATCGCCGCGTGGGTATTACGCTGCGCCACGCAGTCGCCGATACGGAACAGCAGGTAACCGTCGCCCGGCTGGCTCAATGAAGGCTGTGGCTGAATGGCGAATAGCGCATCGATGTCGATCTGGCCCTTGTTGCGCGAGCCTTCCTTGAGCGCGTAATAGATCGCTTCGTCCGGACGCACGCCGTTTTCCACAACCACTTGATCGACCACTCGCTCTTCCTTGGCACCGGTGTATTCGTTCTCCAGCACCGCCACCAGCTTGTCGCCCTCGCGATAGACCTTTTCCAGCATCATGTCGCCGGTCATGATCACTTCCTTGGGGTACATGCTGCGGTAGTAGGTCGGGAACGAGGTTCCGCCAATTGCCACGCCCGGCTTGATGTCATCGGTGACGATTTCGACCTGGCTACCCTTGTCGGCCAGATAGTCGGCTACCGACATGCCGGTGAACTCGCAGATGGTGTCGTAGACCAGCACGTTCTTGCCCGGCGCAACTTTGCCATCCAGCACGTCCCAGCTGCTGACCACCAACCCCTCGGCAGCGCCCCAGTGTTCGTTCTGCTCCAGAAACGGATGACCGCCCACCGCCAGCACCACGATGTCTGGGCGCAGGTCGAGGATGGTTGCTGCATCGGCCGCAACGCCTAGACGCAAATCTACTTTCAGGCGCGCCAGCTCCAGCTGGAACCAGCGCGTAATACCGGCAATCTGGTCGCGCTGCGGTGCCTTGGACGCGGTAGTGATCTGCCCGCCAATGAATTCCTTCTTCTCGAACAGCGTTACGTCATGGCCACGCTCGGCAGATACCCGAGCCGCTTCCATACCGGCAGGACCGGCACCGACCACCACGACCTTGCGTTTTGGCCCGGCTGATTTTTCGATGATGTGCGGCACGCCCATGTATTCGCGGGACGTCGCAGCGTTCTGAATGCACAGCACATCCAGCCCCTGATACTGGCGGTCGATGCAGTAGTTGGCACCGACGCATTGCTTGATCTGATCGATCTGGCCCATCTTGATCTTGGCGATCAGGTGCGGGTCGGCAATGTGCGCGCGGGTCATGCCGACCATGTCCACATAGCCGCCTTCCAGAATGCGCGTTGCCTGGTTTGGGTCCTTGATGTTCTGCGCATGCAGCACGGGGGCCTTGACCACTTCCTTGATCCCGGCCGCCAGGTGCAAAAACGGCTCCGGTGGATAACTCATGTTCGGAATGACGTTGGCCAGGGTGTTGTGGGTGTCGCAACCCGAGCCCACCACGCCGATGAAATCGATCATGCCGGTGTCGTCGTAATACTTGGCGATCTGCTTCATGTCCTCGTGACTGAGGCCATCGGGGTGGAACTCGTCGCCACAGATGCGCAGGCCCACACAAAAGTCGGGGCCGACCTCCTTGCGCACCGCCTTGATAACTTCCAGACCAAAGCGCATGCGGTTCTCGAAACTGCCACCCCATTCATCGGTGCGCTTGTTGACCCGCGGGCTCCAGAACTGGTCGATCATGTGCTGGTGCACCGCCGACAACTCGACCCCGTCCAGCCCACCCGCCTTGGCACGCGCCGCTGCGCTGGCGTAGTTGCCGATCACTCGCCAGATCTCCTCCGGCTCAATGGTCTTGCAAGTCGCACGGTGTACCGGCTCGCGAATGCCTGACGGCGACATCAGGGTCGGCCAGTGATCACCATCCCAGCGCGAGCGACGGCCCATGTGAGTAATCTGGATCATGATCTTGGCGCCGTGCTTGTGCATGGCGTCGGCGAGGTTCTGGAAATGCGGGATGATTCTGTCGGTGGCCAGATTGACCGATTTCCACCAGCCTTGCGGGCTGTCGATGGCGACACTTGATGAACCGCCGCAGATGGCCAGACCGATACCGCCCTTGGCCTTCTCTTCGTAGTACTTCACATAACGGTCGGTGGTCATGCCGCCGTCTGTGGCATAAACCTCAGCGTGCGCGGTACTCAGCACACGGTTACGGATTGTCAGTTTGCCAATCTGGATCGGCTGGAACATCGCTTCGAAAGCCATAACGCGATCCTCGATTTACAGCGGCTTGACGACAAACAGTCCGTCGTCGTGACCTTCTTCGGAGCCACCGTAAACCTGCTCGGCTACGGTACGGATCGAGCTGCCGCTGGCGGCGAGTATCTGGTCCATCGCCCCGGCAAACCAGCCGGTGAACATGTAGTCGACCTTGCGCCCGACCTTGCCGTAGACATACACGAAACAGGAGTGCTCAAGCTTCACGCTGGCGGTGCCTTTTTCGATATCGATGTCCTGAATCTTGAACAGTCCCCAGCCGCGTTGCGACAGACGCTTCATGTAGTGCTCGAACACGGCAACACCTTGCAGGCCGTGGCATTCGGCTTCCTTTTCACACCAGTGCCAGGCGGACTTGTAACCGGCTTTGTAGAGAATGTCAGCGTAGGCATCGGCACCCAGCACTTCTTCGATGCCCATGTGGTTGTTGACGAAAAAGTGCCGGGGCACATAGAGCATCGGCAACGCATCGGAGGTCCAGACGCCGGTTTCGCTGTCGACTTCGATAGGCAGTTGCGGGGCGATTTTAGCCATGGGGGTCAAACTCCAGATGATTCGGGTTACACCCACCGCCTGAAAGGCCGCGGGGGTTCAATTCGATAAGGTGTGGCTGGCGGATTACTCGCCCCAGACGTCGGCCAGTACGTTGACCCAGTTCTCGCCCATGATCTTGCGCACCACGCGTTCGGAGTGACCGCGCTTGAGCAACGTTTCAGTCAGATTGGGAAACTCGCCCACGGTGCGGATGCCTAGCGGGTTGATGATCTTGCCGAAGCTGGTCAGGCGGCGGGCGTAGCCCTTGTCGTGGGTCAGGTATTCGAAAAACTCCTGACCGTGCCCCTGGGTAAAGTCAGTACCAATGCCGATGGCATCTTCACCCACGATGTTCATCACGTATTCGATGGCTTCGGCGTAATCGTCGATGGTCGAATCGATGCCCTTGGCCAGAAACGGCGCGAACATGGTCACGCCTACGAAGCCGCCGTGGTCGGCGATAAACTTCAGTTCAGCGTCGGACTTGTTGCGCGGGTGTTCCTTGAGGCCGGACGGCAGGCAGTGGGAATAGCAGACCGGCTTTTTCGATTCGAGTATGACCTCTTCCGAGGTTTTCGAGCCGACGTGGGACAGGTCGCACATTACTCCGACCCGGTTCATTTCAGCGACGATCTCACGTCCGAAACCCGACAGCCCGCCGTCGCGTTCGTAGCAGCCGGTGCCGACCAGGTTCTGGGTGTTGTAGCACATCTGCACGATGCCGACGCCCAGTTGCTTGAATATCTCGACGTAACCGATCTGGTCTTCGTAGGCATGCGCATTCTGGAAGCCGAAGAGGATGCCGGTCTTGCCCAGTTCCTTGGCCTTGCGAATGTCAGCGGTGGTGTGCACCGGCATGACCAGGTCGCTGTTCTCGCGCATCAGTTTCTGGCTGCTGCAGATGCTGTTGATAGTGGCCTGGAAGCCTTCCCATACCGACACCGTGCAGTTGGCCATGGTCAGGCCGCCCTTGCGCATGTCTTCAAACAGCTCGCGGTTCCACTTGGCGATGATCAGCCCGTCAATAACGATGCTGTCGGCGTGCAATTCGGCTGGGCTCATCAGGCTGTCCCCTTTTTTGATTCCGGCGCGCCGAATCGGCTGTCGGCGCTAATGGGGTCAGCATATGCCGGAGGGTCGCGTGAACCGGGTGCAAAAACGACAGGGGGTTTGCCGAAAGCGTCAAGATGCGACAAAGGGTGACGGCGTGTCGCCCCACGATGTCGTAAACCTGTTCATTGTCTCGCGCTTGAGACAGAATCCAGCGTATCAATGGATCGGAGCGACTCGATGAAAACGTTTTTGCTGACCCTGGCCCTGATGGCAACGGCTGTGACAGGCGTACAGGCTGCTCAGAACCCGGATGTCTCGCCTTGCGACGGTGTTGACGATGACAAGCAGACTCTGGAGTGCTCGGTTTACAGCCGCACGACTGCAGAAGAATTGCTCAAGGAAAATTTCAACAACCTGCTCAAGCGTGTTCAGTCGCAGTTCGTTGCCAACAAGACGCAGTTCAACGACTTTACCAGCAAACTCAAGACCGCCCAGCAAGCCTGGGAGAAGCTGCGTGACGCAGATTGCGCCGTTGAAGTCTTCCCTTCTGCGGCAGGCAGCAAAGCATTCACCATCAGTGAAAACGACTGCATTGCGCGCATGAGCGACGAGCGCTCGGAGTACCTGGAGTCGATTGCACAGGAATAACGTCTACGATGAGATAACCTGCTTCTTTATATGAACGAGCTCATCAGGTTTTCTCATGATTATTTGCGGTGTAGAAATCAAAGGCAGCGAAGCCATATTCGCCCTTGCCACTCGGCAGAGCAGCGGGCTCGCTCATCTGCCGCTGGCCACGAAAAAGATCGCGCTGGAGGACGATGAAGAGCCTGCCAACGTCAAGGCTTTCGCTACGCAGCTCGCCAGCTTCGTACGCGAACACGGCGTCAGCCACATCGCCATCAAAAAACGCAGCAAGAAAGGCGAATTCGCCGGCGGCCCGACCACATTCAAGATCGAAACCATCTTTCAACTGATGTCCGATTGCGATGTAGCGCTTATCTCGCCGCAGACCATTAATGCGCAGAACAAGAAACACGCTTTCGCCCTGCCTGATACGCTTAACAAGTATCAGCACGAGGCTTACAAGGCAGCGTGTGCGGGGTTGATGAAGAGCGTTTAAGCACTTTAAGAGAGGACGCAGAGCGTCCAGAAAGGCATGCGACGCGGAGCGTCGCACGATAGTTGTAGGTGCTCTCCCGGACGCCGATCGTTCCTCACGCTCCAGCGTGGGAATGCCTGTCGTGACGCTCCGCGTCACAAATCTGCGCCGCGCTGCATACTAAAAAGCGGACGCAGAGCGCACAGAACGGCATGCGACGCGGAGCGTCGCACGATAGTTGTAGGTGCTCTCCCGGACGCCGATCGTTCCTCACGCTCCAGCGTGGGAATGCCTGTCGTGACGCTCTGCGTCACAAATCTGCGCCGCGCTGCATACTAAAAAGCGGACGCAGAGCGTACAGAACGGCATGCGACGCGGAGCGTCGCACGATAGTTGTAGGTGTTCTCCCGGACGCCGATTGTTCCTCACGCTCCAGCGTGGGAATGCCTGTCGTGACGCTCTGCGTCACAAATCTGCGCCGCGCTGCCAATTTCGAAGCGCTATAAAAAAACCCGCATTTCTGCGGGTTTTTTCAATGCGTAATCAACTCAGTTGATCTTGGCATCCAGTTCGCCACGCGCGTAGCGTTCGAACATGGCGTCCAGGGAGATCGGTTTGATCTTCGAGGCGTTGCCGGCGGTGCCGAAGGCTTCGTAGCGCGCGATGCACACGTCACGCATGGCCGAGACGGTTTTGGCCAGATACTTACGCGGGTCGAACTCGCTTGGGTTTTTAGCCATGAATTCGCGGATGGCACCGGTAGAGGCCAGACGCAGGTCGGTATCAATGTTGACCTTGCGCACGCCGTGCTTGATGCCTTCAACGATTTCTTCGACCGGTACACCGTAGGTTTCTTTGATGTCGCCGCCGAACTCGTTGATGATCTTCAGCCATTCCTGTGGAACGGACGAAGAACCGTGCATCACCAGGTGAGTGTTAGGGATGCGCTTGTGGATCTCTTTGATGCGCTCGATCGCCAGGATGTCGCCGGTAGGCGGCTTGGTGAACTTGTACGCGCCGTGGCTGGTACCGATGGCAATGGCCAGGGCATCGACCTGGGTACGCTTGACGAAGTCAGCCGCTTCCTCAGGGTCGGTCAGCATCTGGCTGTGGTCCAGAACGCCTTCCGCGCCAACGCCGTCTTCTTCACCGGCCATACCGGTTTCCAGCGAACCCAGCACGCCCAGCTCACCTTCCACGGAAACGCCACAGGCGTGAGCGAAGGACACTACGCGACGGGTAACGTCGACGTTGTAGTCGTAATCGGCTGGGGACTTGCCGTCTTCACGCAGCGAGCCGTCCATCATCACCGAGCTGAAGCCCAGCTGGATCGAGCGCTGGCAGATATCAGGGCTGGTGCCGTGGTCCTGGTGCATGACCACCGGGATGTGCGGGAATTCTTCGATCGCGGCGAGGATCAGGTGACGCAGAAACGGCGCACCGGCGTATTTGCGGGCACCGGCAGAAGCCTGGACGATCACCGGGGAGTCGGTCTTGTCGGCCGCTTCCATAATGGCGCGCATCTGTTCCAGGTTGTTTACGTTGAAAGCTGGAACGCCATAGCCGAATTCGGCTGCGTGGTCCAACATCTGGCGCATGCTGATAAGTGCCATTGTCTGTCTCTCTCCCGGTAGGGTCGTTAATCGAGCAAGCCTGCCGTAGTGGCGGCTGCCATTCAAGTTATAAGCTCAGCCACGAAGGCTGCGCGTGTGTGCCCGAGATCCGACTTATCTGGCCTTGCAGCCGCGACCGATCAGATCGTTGGTAGCGTCCCAGTAGATCAGGCCCTCGCTACCCTTGTTGACGAATGCCAACACGTTGTTGCTGTAAAGCGTCCCGCTGGCAGCGCCGGGTTCAGCCTTGAGCCTGAACACCTGATCGCTCTGATTCAGGCGAACATCGACTTCCTTTTTGGCCGAATCGATGTAGCGCCAGTTGACCTCTGCATTGCTGTCACACACCCAACGGTTCCAGGGGTCATTGTGCTGCGATGTGCTCAGGCTCGAACAACCGCCAAGCACTGCCAAAACCCCAAAGGCAATCACGCGTCTCATTACATCTCCTGGCTGCCCTGCGAAACGCGGTGTATGCCGGTCGTTTCAACTGTCAGGGGCAGTTCTGTTCCTGTTTACGGTCATCGGCCGGCTCACCCGTTACATGTGCCTCGACCCGTTGACTGTTTTCAGTCGTCGGCACATTCACAGAGGCCGGGCTGAATATCTGACAGGTCTTGGCATGCGAGCCAGAACCGGTACAACCAGCCAATACAACGCAGCTCATCAGAGCCAGGGCAGCGATCTTCATGGCGAAACTCCTTTGCCGGAAAAATATCCACTCTTTAAAGACCGCCCAAGCCCGTCAATGTTGCCAAACGGATTTCAGACCTGGCTCACAAACATCCTACATTGCCTGTTCTGGGCATGAACTCGTAACGATCCCATACCTGCGGACCGCCACGCTTGTAGATGACCGGCACCGTTTCGGCCTGCCAGCCCGCCTGATAACAGCTTAACTGGAGCGGTTGGCTCGGGGAGTCGCTCTCCACCTCTTCAACCGCAGGTTTGCCCGCGCAACCGGCCAGCAAACCTGCGATGAGAAACCACGGTAACGCCCTGACCATTGACCACTCCTTGTCCAAAGCTTTCATTCAAGCCTTGGCGCGTTGTTCGAGCACTTCTACCGCTGGCAGAATCTTGCCTTCCACGAACTCGAGGAATGCACCGCCACCGGTCGAAATGTAGGAAATCTGTTCTGCAACACCATACTTATCGATAGCCGCCAATGTGTCGCCACCGCCCGCGATGGAGAACGCCTGGCTTTCGCCAATGGCCTTGGCCAGCGTTTTGGTGCCTTCACCAAACTGATCGAATTCAAACACGCCGACTGGACCGTTCCACAGGATAGTCCCGGAAGATTTCAGTAATTCGGCGAAATGCGCAGCAGTTTGCGGGCCAATATCAAGAATCATGTCGTCGTCGGCCACGTCAGCGATCAGCTTGACGGTTGCAGTGGCGCTCTCGGCGAACTCCTTGGCAACCACCACGTCCGTCGGCAATGGCACGCTGACCTTGGCGGCAATGGCACGCGCGGTGTCGAGCAGGTCAGGTTCGTACAGCGATTTACCGACCTTGTGACCCGCTGCGGCCAGGAAGGTGTTGGCAATGCCGCCGCCGACGATCAACTGATTGCAGATGCCGCTCAGGCTGTTGAGTACGTCCAGCTTGGTGGACACCTTGGAGCCCGCAACGATGGCAGTCATTGGCTGAGCCGGAGCGCCCAGAGCCTTGCCCAGCGCTTCAAGCTCGGCGGCCAGCAACGGGCCTGCCGCTGCCACTTTGGCGAATTTGGCAACGCCGTGGGTCGAGCCCTCGGCACGGTGAGCGGTACCGAAAGCGTCCATCACGAACACGTCGCACAGGGCCGCATATTTCTGTGCCAGCTCGTCGGCGTTCTTTTTCTCACCCTTGTTGAAGCGAACGTTCTCGAACAGCACGACATCGCCGGCCTTGACGTCAACGCCGTCCAGATAATCGGCAACCAGCGGAACATCACGACCCAATGCCTTGCTCAGGTACTCGGCAACCGGCTTGAGGCTGTTTTCAGCAGAGAACTCGCCCTCGGTCGGACGACCCAGGTGCGAGCAGACCATGACGGCCGCGCCTTTTTCCAACGCCAGCCTGATGGTCGGCAGCGAGGCAAGAATACGTGCATCACTGCTGACAACGCCGTCCTTTACCGGGACATTGAGGTCTTCGCGGATCAGTACACGTTTACCTTGCAGATCGAGGTCGGTCATCTTCAAGACGGTCATGAGCATTCCTGTTTTTTTACTGTTATTGGTCAGCGACGCGCAGAAAGTGATCGGCGACGTCGAGCATTCGGTTAGCAAAACCCCATTCGTTATCGAACCAGGCCAGCAGATTGACCAGCCTGGGACCGGAAACGCGGGTCTGACTCGCATCGACAATCGCCGAATGCGGGTCATGGTTGAAATCGCAGCTGGCGTGCGGCAACTCAGTGTAGGCCAGCAGTCCCTTGAGCGGGCCGCTGGTGGCGGCCTCACGCAAAATACGGTTGATCTCGACAGCGTCGGTGTCTCGCGACATTTGCAGCGTAATGTCCAGGCAAGACACATTGACGGTCGGAACACGAACAGCTTTGGCCTGAATTCGGCCGGCAAGTTCCGGAAGCAGCCGCTCGATTCCGCGCGCCAGACCGGTGGACACCGGAATGATCGACTGAAACGCCGAGCGCGTACGGCGCAGATCTTCGTGGTGATAGGCGTCGATTACCGGCTGATCATTCATTGCCGAATGGATGGTCGTGATGGTGATGTACTCAAGGCCGATGGCCTGATCCAGCAGACGCAGCAGCGGCACACTGCAATTGGTGGTACACGACGCGGCAGAGACCAACAACTCGCGGCCGGTCAGCTTGTGCTGGTTAATGCCGAACACCACGGTGGCGTCGACATCCCGCTCGCTGGCCATCGGCTGGGAGAACAGCACCCGCGGCGCACCGGCGTTCAGAAAGCGCTGGCCGTCTTCGCGAGTGTTGTAGACACCGGAGCACTCAAGCACCAGATCGACTTCCAGACCGGCCCAGTCGATGCCTTCCGGCGTCGCACTGCGCAGAACCTTGATGCGGTGATCGTTGATATGCAGGTATTGCCCCTCGACCCGCACTTCGCCGGGAAACCGGCCGTGTGTGGAGTCAAAGCGCGTGAGGTATTCGAGACTGGCCATGTCGGCCAGATCATTGATGGCAACCACTTCAAACCCGGCCTTGGCCCCCCGCTCGCACAGCGCGCGAACAACACAACGACCAATACGGCCGTAACCGTTCAGAGCAACTTTGTAAGGGCGGGGCTGGGGCATGAAGTTTTCGCCAGAGGATGGATCTGATTGCGTAAACGATAAAACCTGTGGGAGCGACCGGGGCGCGATCCGCCTTGCTCGCGAATGAGAGCACCCGGTTTGCCAGACTCACCGAGGCGCTTTCTTCGCGAGCAAGCTCGCTCCCACACAACACAACATTACATAGCTGATCAGTCTTCGAGCAGCTCTTCAGCCGTGCTCAGGACGTTTTCCAGCGTAAAGCCGAACTCTTCGAACAAGGCTGACGCAGGGGCCGACTCGCCGAACGTGGTCATGCCGATCACGCGACCTTCCAGACCCACGTATTTGTACCAGTAGTCGGCGTGAGCCGCTTCGATGGCAATACGTGCACTGACCTGCAGCGGCAGAACAGCCTGCTTGTAGGCCGCATCCTGAGCTTCGAAGATGCTGGTGCATGGCATGGAGACCACACGAACGTTGCGGCCCTGCTCGGTCAGCTTGTCGTACGCCTGCACAGCCAGACCGACTTCCGAACCGGTCGCGATCAGGATCAGCTCAGGCTCTGCAGCGCAGTCACGCAGTACATAGCCGCCACGGGCAATGGCATCTATTTGCTGCTGTTCACGCGCTTGGTGAGTCAGGTTCTGACGCGAGAAAATCAACGCGGATGGACCGTCATTGCGCTCGATGGCGTGTTTCCAGGCCACGGCCGATTCCACGGCATCTGCCGGACGCCAGGTGTCCAGGTTCGGCGTGGTACGCAGGCTGGTCAGTTGCTCGATCGGCTGGTGAGTCGGGCCGTCTTCGCCCAGACCGATGGAGTCGTGGGTGAATACGTAGATCACGCGCTTCTTCATCAACGAGGCCATACGCACCGCGTTGCGAGCGTATTCCATGAAGATCAGGAAGGTTGCGCCGTACGGCACGAAGCCGCCGTGCAGGGCGATACCGTTCATCATGGCGCCCATGCCGAACTCACGAACACCGTAGTGCAGGTAGTTGCCGTTAGGGTCTTCGCCAGTGATGCTCTTGCAGCCTTTCCAGATGGTCAGGTTGGAGCCGGCCAGGTCGGCCGAACCACCGAGAATTTCCGGCAGCAACGGGCCCAGTGCGCTCAGGGCGTTCTGACTGGCCTTACGGCTGGCGATGGTTTCGCCTTTGGCGTTGACTTCGGCGACATAAGCAGCGGATTTTTCCGCAAAGTCAGCAGGCAACTCGCCGCTCATGCGACGGATGAAGTCGTTGGCCAGCTCAGGGAACGCGGCGGAATAGGCAGCAAAGCGCTGATCCCACTCGGCTTCGGCAGCCAGGCCTTTTTCTTTCGCATTCCACTCGGCGTAGATATCAGCCGGAATTTCGAAAGGACCGTGGTTCCATTTCAGGGCCGCGCGAGTCAGGGCGATTTCGTCCGCACCCAGCGGCGCACCGTGGGATTCTTCCTTGCCCTGCTTGTTCGGCGAGCCAAAGCCGATGGTGGTCTTGCAGCAGATCAGCGTCGGCTTGTCGCTCTTGCGCGCGGTGTCGATGGCGGTCTTGATTTCTTCAGGGTCATGACCGTCGACATTGCGGATCACCAACCAGCCGTACGACTCGAAACGCTTAGGCGTATCGTCGGTAAACCAGCCTTCGACTTCGCCATCGATGGAGATGCCGTTGTCGTCGTAGAACGCGATCAGCTTTTTCAACTGCAAAGTGCCGGCCAGGGATGCGACTTCGTGGGAAATACCTTCCATCATGCAGCCATCACCCATAAACACGTAGGTATGGTGATCAACGATGGAATGGCCTGGACGGTTGAACTGTGCGGCGAGGGTTTTCTCGGCAGCGGCAAAACCGACGGCGTTGGCAAAACCCTGACCCAATGGGCCAGTGGTGGTTTCAACGCCTGGGGTATAGCCAAACTCGGGGTGACCCGGTGTGCGGCTGTGCAGTTGACGGAAGTTTTTCAGGTCGTCGATGGACAGGTCGTAGCCGGTCAGGTGCAGCAACGAATAGACCAGCATCGAACCATGGCCGTTGGACATGATGAAACGGTCACGGTCAGCGAACGCGGGGTTTGCCGGGTTGTGCTTGAGATAATCACGCCACAGAACCTCGGCGATATCCGCCATGCCCATCGGGGCACCCGGATGGCCGCTGTTGGCTTTTTGCACGGCATCCATGCTTAGGGCACGAATAGCATTGGCACGCTCACGACGGCTTGGCATCGCTGATCTCCTGGGAATTGTAAAATTAGGATCGGAAAAAAGACGGCCATTTTCCCTCAGGGACAGGCCGGGGGCAATCACAGATAGTCGACCATAGGCTTTTTTCCGGGGTTACGGACATTATTTGCCCTGTAAAGACTGGATTACCCATCAGCGCAACAAGTTCACAATGCCTGACCGGTGCCACCCATCCAGCAATATCAAAACTTTTTGATATTGCCCTTGCAGCGCTCCGGATCGCTCTCTAGACTGCGCAGCTATGAACCTGCGTGTACCTGCCATTCGCCATGATGCATGCGACGACCTCTCTGCATTGTGCAAGGCCGGCGGCGATCCCTTGCGGCTCAACGTACTGCGTGTGCTGACCAACGATTCGTTCGGCGTGCTTGAGCTGGCGCAGATTTTTGCCATTGGTCAGTCCGGCATGAGCCATCACCTCAAGGTGCTGGCGCAGGCCGATCTGGTTGCAACGCGGCGTGAAGGCAACGCGATTTTCTACCGTCGCGCCCTGCCCCACACTGAATTGCCGGGCGGCAGGCTACATGCGGCGCTGCTTGATGAAGTGGACACCCTGAACCTGCCGGAAGACGTACAGAGCCGCATAGGTCTGGTGCATCGGCAACGTGCATTGGCCAGCCAGGATTTCTTTGCCCGTACCGCCGAAAAGTTTCGTGCCCAGCAAGACCTTATCGCCGGTCTGGCGCAGTACAGCGAAAGCCTGCTGACATTGCTCGACAAACTGAGCTTCGGCGCGCAGGCAACGGCGCTGGAAGTAGGCCCCGGCGACGGCGGCTTCCTGCCAGAGCTGGCCCGGCGTTTCCGCCAGGTTATCGCGATGGACAACAGCCCGGTGATGCTGGACCTGGCGCGTGGCGTCTGCGAGCGCAAGGCGCTGGCTAACGTTGAGCTGAGGCTGGCCGATGCACTGACGGACGCTAAAGTCAGTGCCGACTGCGTCGTCCTCAACATGGTGCTGCATCATTTTGCAGTCCCGGCCCAAGCCCTGAGGCAACTGGCCGAACACGTAAAACCCGGCGGTAGTTTGCTGGTAACAGAATTGTGTAGTCATGACCAGAGCTGGGCCAGGGAGGCCTGTGGCGATCTCTGGTTAGGTTTCGAGCAGGAAGACCTGGCCCGTTGGGCCATCGCTGCGGGGCTAGTTCCCGGGGAAAGCCTCTATGTAGGCTTACGTAATGGTTTCCAGATCCAGGTTCGCCATTTTCAGCGACCGGCTGGCGACACTCACCATCGGTAAAATGAAGGAAACCCGTAGAGATGAGCGAATATTCACTTTTCACCTCCGAGTCCGTGTCCGAAGGGCATCCGGACAAGATCGCCGACCAGATTTCCGACGCGGTTCTGGACGCTATCATCGCCGAAGACAAATACGCCCGCGTAGCGTGCGAAACACTGGTCAAGACCGGTGTGGCAATCATCGCTGGCGAAGTGTCGACTTCGGCCTGGGTCGATCTGGAAGACATCGTGCGTAACGTCATCCTCGACATCGGCTACAACAGCTCCGACGTCGGTTTCGACGGCGCGACTTGCGGCGTGATGAACATCATCGGCAAACAGTCGGTAGACATCGCCCAGGGCGTTGACCGCAGCAAGCCTGAAGATCAGGGCGCTGGCGACCAGGGCCTGATGTTCGGCTACGCCAGCAACGAAACCGACGTGCTGATGCCAGCACCGATCACCTTCTCTCACCAATTGGTGCAGCGTCAGGCCGAAGCGCGTAAATCCGGCCTGCTGCCGTGGCTGCGCCCGGATGCCAAATCCCAGGTTACCTGCCGTTACGAAAACGGCAAGGTTGTCGGCGTCGACGCCATCGTACTGTCGACTCAGCACAACCCGGATGTGTCCTACAATGACCTGCGCGAAGGCGTGATGGAGCTGATCGTCAAGCACGTCATCCCTGCGCACCTGCTGCACAAGGACACTCAGTTCCACATCAACCCGACCGGCAACTTCATCATCGGTGGCCCGGTAGGCGACTGTGGCCTGACCGGCCGCAAAATCATCGTCGACACCTACGGCGGCATGGCCCGTCACGGTGGCGGTGCATTCTCCGGCAAGGACCCATCGAAGGTTGACCGTTCGGCTGCTTACGCCGGTCGTTACGTGGCCAAGAACATCGTCGCTGCCGGTCTGGCCGAGCGTTGCGAAATTCAGGTGTCCTACGCTATCGGCGTGGCACAGCCGACGTCGATATCGCTGAACACCTTCGGCACCGGCAAGCTGTCCGACGACAAGATCATCAAGCTGGTCCGCGACAACTTCGACCTGCGTCCATACGCCATCACCACCATGCTCGACCTTCTGCACCCGATGTACCAGGCCACTGCGGCCTACGGCCACTTCGGTCGTACCCCGGTCGAAATGACCGTTGGCGATGACACCTTCACCGCCTTCACCTGGGAAAAAACCGACCGCGCCGACGCCCTGCGCGCCGCTGCCGGCCTGTAAAAACCCAGAAAAAAGCCCCGAACGACCTGGTCGTTTCGGGGCTTTTTTTCGTCTGCGCGACAATTATTCCGCGGTCATATTTCAAGCCCGTTGCGACACCAGCAGTACCGATGCAGCGCCCGCCAACAACCCTGCGCACATCCTGTTGAACAACCGCTTGCCACTGGGTTTCGCCAACAGGCGACGAGCATGTATCCCCATCGCGGCATACAACGCGATCGCTACGCACTCCAATACCAGAAACAAACTACCCAGCACCGCGAACTGACCTGACACATCACTCTGCTGATCCACAAACTGCGGAAGAAAAGCAGTAAACAGCAGGATCGCTTTCGGATTACCAATAGCCACCAGAAACTCTTGCCGCGCAAGGCTGCCAGCGTTGGCTGTTGTGACCGCTGCCTGGTCCTGTATGGACGGAGCAGCGCGCCACAACTGCACCGCGAGATAAAACAGATACGCCGCACCAACGACCTTGATCACATGAAACAACCATTCGGACGTATGCAACACGGCAGTCAGTCCTGCACCAGCCAAGGCGATCATGATGACAAACGCCAACAAGCGCCCCGCTCCGCCGACGCAAGAGCTGGTGAAGCCATAGCACGTAGCATTACTGATCGACAGAAGATTGTTCGGACCGGGCGCCATGTTCAGCGCAAAGCAGGCCGGAATGAATACAGCGAGAGTCGAGATGTTCATTGGCTCCAATCCCTGAGTTGAGTCAGCTACTCAGTCTGGCTTTTTTTAATGAGCGGTCAAGACACAGTTTCGCCGTGAAATGCGGCCGGGCTGTATTGGCAAGAGTCATGCGTACCCAGCCTTTGTGGGAGCTTGCTCACGAAGGGGCAGGTGCAGTCGCGACTATCGTGCGGCGCTCTGCGTCGCATGCCTTTCTGGACGCTCCGCTTCCTCTTGACGACGCAGAGCGTCGAGAACTGCGTTCCCACGCGGGAGCGTGAGGAACGATAACTTCAACTATCGTGCCCGATGATCTGCGCTTCTGCCCGAAGGGCGTGCGAGCTTGCTCACGAAGACGCCGGTGCCGGCGCGACTATCGTGCGGCGCTCTGCGTCGTATGCCTTTCTGGACGCTCCGCGTCCTCTTGACGACGCAGAGCGTCGAGAACTGCGTTCCCACGCGGGAGCGTGAGGAACGATAACCTCAACTATCGTGCCCGATG
>NZ_JAWHOO010000025.1:0-90375 GCF_032586855.1 Pseudomonas syringae group sp. J254-4
TTAATCCCTTCATATTTCGCCTATTTTTTTTCAGGTAACTGCAGTTCGGGGTCGCCGATACAGGCCCCGCCCCCCCCCCCCCGACCGGGCCCCATCATGCTGACTACCTGCCAACTCTGCGAGAGGATGTGAATAATAGATGGACTTGATACCTGTAATTTTGTCCGGTGGCGTAGGTAGCCGGTTGTGGCCCGTGTCTCGCGAGGCCCATCCAAAACCATTCATGAGATTGCCGGATGGTCAGAATTTGATCCAGAAAACCTTTCTGCGAGCTTCCAAGCTGGCAGGGGTTTCACAAATTCTCACTGTTACAAATCGTGAACTGCTGTTTAAAACAGAAGATGAATATCGCACTGTCAATCGGAGCGGACTTGCACAAGGTTTCATCCTCGAACCTTTTGGCCGCAATACCGCCGCAGCGGTGGCCATGGCCGCCTTGCAAATTAAAGAGCTTAAGGGCGCTGAAGCGCAGATGCTCGTATTGGCTGCCGATCATCTCATCCAGAATGAAGAGGCTTTTTCTGCCGCCGTCAGTAATGCAGTTATGCTTTCTGAAAAAGGGTGGCTCGTCACGTTCGGCATACAGCCTAGCTATCCGGAGACGGGCTTTGGCTACATAGAAACAGACACTTCAGTTACGCTTGAGCCTGGTTTCAAGGTGCGACGTTTTTTAGAAAAACCAGACCTGGAATCAGCAAAATCCTATATCGCTGCAGGCGGCTATCTTTGGAACTCTGGCATGTTCTGTTTTCAAGTAGGCACACTGCTGGCTGAACTTGGCAAGCATGCGCCTGACGTACTGGAGTCGGCGGAGCATGTGCTTGCGCAATCGCGACTCAGTCAAGCAAATGATTACTACTGCCTTTCTATAGACGCTGACGCTTTTGCCAAAGTCCCTGACATTTCCATTGACTATGCCCTGATGGAGCGCTCTGAGAGAGTTGTGACCGTGCCATGCGATATTGGCTGGAGCGATATAGGCTCCTGGAACGCAGTGAGTGAGCTAACTCCCGCGGATGAAAATGGCAATCGGTTTGAAGGCGAGGTACTTTCGTATAACGCTCATAACAACTACGTTAAAAGTGAGGATCGGCTGACCGCTTTGGTAGGCATCGAAAACCTGATTGTCGTGGACACACCCGATGCACTGATGATCGTAGATAAAAATCATGCACAAGACGTGAAGCATATTGTCGCCAAGCTGAAGAACTCTGGCCACACCCTTCATCAGTTGCATCAGACCGTCCACCGCCCATGGGGAACCTATACAACCCTTGAAAGCGGTGAACGCTTTAAGATCAAGCGTATTGTCGTAAAACCCAAGGCATCATTATCCCTGCAATTGCACCACCACCGCAGTGAACACTGGATTGTCGTCAGCGGCATGGCGTCAGTGGTCAATGATGAGCAGGAGATCATGCTCAACACTAATGAATCTACATTTATCCGCGCAGGCCACAAGCATCGCCTTAGTAATCCCGGCGTGATTGATCTCATACTTATAGAAGTACAGAGCGGTGACTACGTAGGAGAAGATGACATTATACGACTGGAAGACATTTACGGCCGAGCAACCTAAAAGGGATCTATCCGGCGTGTAAAAAGCGGCGTTTATCCAATCGCCGCTTTTTCATCGACTGCTGACCTCCATAAAAGAGCAACACCCCTCGTAGCGTCAAAGCAGACTAAAGAAATAGCCGGGTAGATCCGGCTATCTAACTCAACGCCCGAACCTGAACCCGCCCTCTACTATTTTTGACATCAGCAGCTTTGACCCAGCTATATTCAGGTGATTGGTATCGCGATATATTAACGTATCGTCAATCAACATTTTGCACTTAGACTCATCGCACACAAAGTCGGACACTGGTACAAAGGTAACCTGCTCATCACCTTTCATGGCCTCACCCAACACACTCGAATAGAACTCTTTTTGGGACTTGTTTTGTAAAGCGCTCATCTCACACGCTTCAGTTTTTGTAGAAAAGCGCCGGCCATACATACATTTTTCAGGACCAAAATCGTAGACCGGAATATCATCCAACACATAAACTTTTTTACCACTGCGGACAAACTCATCAAGCATACCCTTTAGCCTCCCGACGGGATCCACTGTCGTTTTATTTATCTTATCAATCCACATCGCACTAATAATCACTGTTTTAATATTTGTGCGAGATGAGATTGCGGGTATCGCATTCTTGAAAAGCTCGCTGCCCATTGAAGGCAAATCAGGCTGTATCAGGGACCCTACACTCACACCTCTTAGCTGATCGGAAAGACCCGGGAGCCAATGTTCGGCATGACTGTCGCCGAGCAACAGCACCTCTATGGGTATGTTGGGTTGTGACTGAAAGCATCGAAAACCGTAACTCGTGTCCAGTACAGACAAATTGAGCAGCACTGGGTCAGCGCATCGGCTAAAGTGATTGGTTATGTACTGCAGGTAAGGATCACGCCCTAGATCAGCAGGGTGGTGCACGACAGGATTTGCACCCGAACGCGTTGAAACGCCATCAGCCACATATACAACCGCTGAGAAAGATGCAATTAATATCATTGCACTGGAAAGAGCCAGAACAGATTGACGCCTGCCCACCCGCCCTTTACGAAACGGAGTTTCAATAAATTTGTAGGTAGCAAAGGCTAAAACAAACGACAAAAACAGCACTGTCACTCTGATCGTCAAGCAAGGTGTGGCGCTCTCGACAATCCTTGAAAAAGACAGGAGCGGCCAGTGCCAAAGGTACAATGGATAGCTTATGACCCCAACGCCAACCATTAACGGGTTTGAAAGTATTATACGGTTCGCTACGCCCCGCCTACCGCTCGCAATGAGCATCGCGGCAGCTGAAACAGGTATAAGCGCAAGGAATCCGGGATAAGCATCCTTGCTCGTGATGGTAACTAGCCCTACGAGGACAAGTAACATACCGCAGACCGATACAATGTTGGCACTTTTCTCACCAAGCGACACTCTATCAATATTTGCGGCAATCAGCGCACCGACCAACAACTCCCAGAACCTGGTCAGGGGCGAATAAAAATCAGCTGTAGGGTTATTGGAGGCTTGATAGATATTCAGCGCAAATGACGCGACTATAATAGCCAGCAGAGAAACGGTCAGCCGCGTGGGCTTTTTCCAAACCACCAAAAGCACAACAGGCCACACCAGGTAAAACTGCTCCTCTACACCAAGACTCCACAAGTGCAAGAGCGGCTTTGCCTCTGCAGCCACGTCAAAATAACTTGCCTCGCTCCACAACGTCAGGTTAGCTACGAATCCAGCCCCGGACACGACGTGTTTAGCAAGCGATTTATACTCATCAGGCAGCAACGCCAGCCATCCGAAAACCACGCAAAATAACAAAACCGTGATCAGCGCAGGAAATAGTCGAATGATTCTACGCTGATAAAATCCGGAGATCGAAAACTGTGCGCTGTTAAAATCCTTGATAAGAATAGAAGAAATAAGATACCCGGATATTACAAAAAAAACATCAACGCCGATGAAGCCTCCAGTTAAGACTGAGGGAAAGGCGTGATAAATGACAACGGAAAGCACCGCAAGAGCACGAAGCCCATCTATATCGGATCGATAAGGGATGTGTTGATCATTCACTATTTCTTGCTGCTTTGATCCGTTGCCTAACGACTTCATCGATCCTCACCGTACGAATAAAACTTTACTGAAAAAAATGCTACAGCCTAACCCGGTGATCAACCTCTCGCCCAGCTGAATCCCCCGTCCCTGTCTTGCCATCGTGGGCCACCATGCCTGCCACAACGCAGTGGCCGCCGCTTATTGGCACTGGCGCAGAATCGTAAAGGTGGTTTCGTTGTAGCGGTATTCTGTGCCTTATGAGCGTGTGCCAAGTCATAACGAAACTGCATGCCTACTGCCTCATATCGGCAGCGCGTCATTTACGCGAGGATACCTCAAACCAGTAGCGACTGCCCCAGTCAAGCCTTCATAACGCCACTACGACAGGGGCAAATGCGTGTTCTGTCATACAGTTACACGGGGCGAAAGTCACCGAGTGTTTTGCGCGTTTACTGCATACGTACTGCCCGCACAACCAAGAAGAGTCGTCAACGAATGCCGGCAGTGCTAGGATCCATAAAATTTGCAAAAAGCAGGATTTCGTTAAGGTATGTCCATCTCTGATAATCTAACCAGGCATCTGTCGTCCGTCTCAGCGAGTGAAAGGAGCATGATCAAGGACCAGCGACCTGTAGTGATCTGGCTGACAGGCCTTAGCGCTGCTGGCAAGTCTACAATTGCCAACGGGCTTGAACGTGCGCTTCTGGCGCAGGGAAAACACACGTATTTGCTCGACGGAGATAACGTTCGATTAGGCCTTTGCAAAGACCTGGGATTCAGCGACTCAGACCGCGAGGAAAATATTCGGAGGATTTCAGAGGTCGCCAGCCTGTTTGTTGACGCTGGACTGATCGTTATCACCGCGTTCATATCACCCTTCACCAAGGATCGGGCCTTGGCGAGAACTGTCGTGGGTAACGAGAGGTTCATTGAGGTGTACGTCAACGCAACGCTCGAAGAGTGCGAGCGGCGTGACCCAAAAGGCTTGTACAGCAAGGCCCGCCAGGGACTCATCAAGAACTTCACAGGCATTGGCTCTAATTACGAGCCTCCCTTGAACCCTGAAATCCAGGTAGACACCACTAGCGAATCTATCGAAACAGCGGTCGCAAAAATTGTTCATTACCTGGATGAGCGTCAGCTTTGAGAACCCTGGCTATCGTAGGAGCGGGCTTCTGCGGGGCCGTTGCGGCAATCGAGTTCATTAAGGCCTGCCGCGTACCGGCAAAGCTCATCATTATTGAGCAGACCGGTACTTTTGGTCCTGGGCTAGCTTATGGAGATCAAAACCAGGGCCATGTACTGAATGTCCCGGCCGGGAACATGTCGGCCCTTCGGGACCATCCCGACTCATTTGTCGAATATTGCCTCAGCAATGATATCAAGGCTCACCCTGGCGACTTTGTCCTGAGACAGGAATATGGACGCTACCTCAGTACCCTGCTGGACAACGCAATAGCCTCTTGCTGCGAGACATTAGAGGTAGAACGGGTCCATGCCGAAGCCATTCAGCTCAAGGAGAGCATCGGTGGGGCCACTGTGGTATTAAGCAATCAACGTTGCTTGAACGTGGAGCATGTCCTGCTTGCATGCGGCAACTTTCCGCCCTCGACACCTAAACCTTTAGCTTCCTTCAAGGATCACTCTGCCTATCAAGATGCACCGTGGGGTTCATCGCAGGTCGATAGGCGAGCCATCTCCCCATCTGATTCGGTGCTCCTGATTGGAAGCGGTCTTACGGCGCTGGATATGATTGCCAGACTGACGGAAGGCGGCCACACCGGAAAAGTAACAGCATTATCCAGAAGAGGCTTGCATCCTCAGGCTCATCGAGGGCACTCGCACTACACAGCAAAGCGTGCACAAGCAACACGAGATATTGTCTGCAACGCTGAAGCCACCGCACTCGCTTACATGAAGACCGTGCGCCGATTAATAGGCGAGTCTCTGGATATTGACTGGAGGGACATTGTCGCCGCGCTGAGGCCTTGCACTCCGGAACTCTGGCGACGCTTGCCCCTCTTGGAGAAACGCCGTTTTCTTCGTCATGTCAGGCCCTACTGGGACAACCATCGTCACCGCGCCGCACCGGAAGCGAATGAGTTTTTTGAACGTTCGAGACAGTCCGGCCGGCTTTCAGTAGTGAAGGGACGACTTCTCGCAGTCAATGCGCTCGACGATAAACTTGTCTGTGAAATATCAAGAACACCTGACAGGACCATCACCAAAAGCACGTTTGACGTTGTTATAAACTGTACGGGACCGAATACGTCTGTCGCGAGCACTCAGTCCCCTCTTGTTCAGCAGCTGCTGAAGGACGGTATCATCGTTCCCGATCTTTTAGGATTAGGCATAGTGCTGGGTGAGGACTTATCGGTCGTCTCCTCAGAGAGCAAAGCTGTCAGTTGGCTCAGCTATGTAGGTCCGATGCTCAAATCAATGTTCTGGGAAGCAACGGCGGTTCCGGAGCTTCGTCAACACGTCAGTGCTCACGCAGCTCGTCTTGCCCAGCGATTCAATGACGATTCAGGCAAGGTCGGTTAGCTCGTGGGGTTCAGAGCCTGTTGAGGGACGTCCCTTCACAGCGGCTTCATGATGGCCGGCAACTGCAACTGCAGACTGGGTCAGCAAAATTTCCTGCCTTGCGCCTCAAAGGATCTACTCTGCTATCACCCGTTTCACTAATCACTGCAACACGACAAGAGGCGTCATCTCAACTCGTGTTCAGCGCGAGTAGCCAGTATCATGCTGCGCGGGCGGTCTCCCCTTGCTTGAGCCACTGCGGCGAGGGGGCTATTTTAAGTTTGGAGGTTCTATGAAAGCCATTATCACTGGTATCACGGGTCAGGACGGAGCTTACCTAGCTGAACTCCTGCTCAATAAAGGCTATACCGTTTACGGCACGTATCGCCGTACCAGTTCGGTCAACTTTTGGCGTATAGAAGAGTTAGGTGTTGCACAGCACCCTAATCTTCATTTGGTCGAATACGACCTGACCGATCTTTCAACCAGCATTCGATTGCTGGAAAGGACCGAGGCAACGGAGGTTTACAATCTCGCGGCACAGAGCTTCGTGGGAGTTTCCTTTGACCAGCCGATGACAACGTCAGAAATCACCGGACTGGGTGCGGTCAATCTGCTAGAAGCCATCCGCATCGTCAACCCCAAAATTCGTTTTTACCAGGCTTCGACATCCGAGATGTTCGGTAAGGTGCAAGCCATTCCACAAGTGGAAAGTACGCCCTTCTATCCAAGGAGCCCCTACGGTGTTGCAAAGCTCTTTGCTCATTGGATGACCATCAATTACAGAGAGTCGTACGACATATTCGGCACCAGCGGTATTCTGTTCAACCATGAGTCCCCACTGCGTGGTCGCGAATTTGTAACGCGGAAAATCACCGATAGCGTCGCCAAGATCAAGCTAAACAAGCTGCAGCATCTGGAGCTTGGAAACATGGATGCCAAACGCGATTGGGGCTACGCGAAAGAGTATGTGGAAGGCATGTGGCGCATGTTGCAAATCGACCAGCCGGATACCTTCGTACTCGCAACCAACCGGGCAGAATCGGTACGAGATTTCGTCACACTGGCCTGCAAGGCAGTCGATATCGACATTACCTGGACCGGTAAGGATGAAAACGAAGTCGGTATAGACGAGGCGACCGGCCGGAAAATCGTTTCGGTCAATCCCAAGTTCTACCGTCCTACCGAAGTTGACCTACTGCTGGGTAACCCGCAAAAAGCAAAAGATATTTTGGGTTGGGAAGCCAAGACCAGTCTCGAAGAGCTGTGCCGAATGATGGTTGAAGCAGACCTGCGTCGAAATGAAAAGGGTTTCTCCTTTTAAGGCCAGTGCGACACCCTATCTGCGCCCCGTGAAACCCAATGATGAGCAATTAGCATGATGATGTGGAGCAGTCCAAGTGAGTAGAATCCTGTTGACCGGGGCCAACGGCTTTGTGGGAAAGGCACTTCATAAGCGTTTGCTAGAAGAAAACCATGAGGTGTTCGGCACTGTAAGGTCGTCGTCAGATTCGCTCATGTCGGACCAACAGTACAGCTTATTGGATGTTTGTAATCGCGATGAAGTAGACGAGGTTGTGCAACGGGTAAACCCCACACACCTTGTTCATTTAGCCGCTATTTCGAGCGTTGCCAATAGTTTCAAGGATCCACTGCTGACCTGGAACACCAATATTATCGGCACCCTTAACCTCATGGAGTCCTTGAAAAAGAACGCTCCGGACTGTTTTGTGTTGTTCGTTAGTTCATCTGAGGTTTACGGCGAATCGTTCAAAACCGGCGAACTGCTGAGCGAAGAGACCGTCTGTCACCCCATGAATCCCTACGCGGCCAGCAAACTGGCGGCGGAGATCGCCGTCAAGCAGTACCTGCGGCAAGGCCAACGAGGCGTTATCGTTCGGCCTTTCAACCACATCGGTCCCGGGCAAAGTGTTGATTTCGTCACCGCTTCGTTTGCCCGACAGATTGCTCTGATTGAAGCTGGCCTGCAACCGCCGGTCTTGAGGGTTGGAAATCTGGAAGCAAGCAGAGATTTCCTGGACGTGAACGATGTGTGCGATGCGTATGTAAAAATACTGGGGCAATACCAGAGTACATTCGCTCACGCCGTTTACAATATCTCGTCAGGATCCACACGCAAGATTCAAACAGTCCTCGACGAACTCCTTGCCCAAACCTCGCATCTGATCGAGATTCAGACAGATCAGGAACGCCTGCGTCCTTCCGACATTCCAGTTGCAGCTGGTTCGAACGCACGTATTCATGCCGACTTGGGATGGAGCCCTGCAACGCCATTTTCGCAGACGCTTGCCAGCGTCCTGAACTACTGGCGAGAACAGACAAGCTCTTCGAAATAAAACCTGCTTTATATGTTCGTGTAAAAAAGGGCGCCGATTTTATCGAGCGCCCTTTGTTTTACTAAGTAGGTGCAAAGACCGGTTGAGCTACAGCGTGCCCTTTAAGCGCAGCGGGCCTGGCACACACCTGCTCTATAGCCGGGCACTGATTTCGCTCAAGCGATCACGGTACCGCAGGCCTGTGGAGCGATAGTCAAAGTAACCTTGCATATGCAGCCGAGCACGATTGCCAATAGTCCGCCCCATGGCCGGGTCATCCACAAGGTCGATCATATATTTGGCCGCTTGTTCGTAATCCGGTTCAGCCCAACGCTGGTTCTCATGATGAGGATACTCACCCTCGAGTACAGGAACCAGGTGGTAGTTCACCGCCAGGCTAGTGTCTTCTGTCATGAAGTCCATGTTTCCCGAGTACGCTGTCGCGATGGCAGGCTTGCCCAGTGCCATTGCTTCTGCGACGCCAAAGCCATAACCCTCAGAGCGGTGCAAGGAAATAAAGCAGTCGCTGCATCTCAGCAGGTTTTTGACATCGTTGCTGCTCATGCTTTGGTGAATTAGCGTCACCCTGCCTTGAAGCTCTTGAACACGCTCCCTGAGAGCGTCGAACTCTTTCGGATTCGTCTCTACGCCATTCACCTTTATGACGAGGTGCGCCTTGGCATAGGGCCTCTTGGCCAGGAATTTGTTAAAGGCGTTCAACACGCCCTCAGGATTCTTTCGCGTGGCGTAAGAGCGCAGGTCATAAAAAAACAGGAACACATAATCCGCTTCCGGCAGCCCGAAAAAACGTCGACTCAACAAGGAGTCCAGTTTGATTTCGGTCGCCAGGGGCATGTGTATCACGGGCTTTTTACAGACCTCCTGCAGCCCTTCCATTATGAACTTCGAGGGTGCCCAGACTTCATCAAAGCGGTCCAGCTCCGCTGCCCACTCTTTCGGGTAACGAGGCAGCTCCCACAGCGGATAGATAACGTTGTATCCCGTCCACGGTCGGTTGTAGTTCATGTGCTTCCACACCTGATCAACCTCATTCCCGTTGATATGGAATATGTTGATCGGTGAAGGGGTTTCTACCATAGCTCCGGAGAACTCAACGACATCTGCCGCTGCGGCATTCTCAAGCTTGTAAATGTCATGAAGCTTGGGCGTGTTGTAAACCGCACGCAACGACCGGAAGGTAGCACGCACATGCTCACCCATTCCGATGGGCGCGTAAGGATGGCCGATCAGGCAAATATCACTGTTGTTGGTTATACGAGTCATCAATCACCCACTACTCAATTTTTTTTCAGGAGAAGCGAGGCTTCAGTCGCATTCTTGACAGCTTCCAGATAGGTGTGACCGAAGCGACGATCAGGCTCCAGATAAGCACCCTCGGCCCACTCGTTCCACGCGTTGACGAATACTAGGCGTTCGTCTCCAAAGTTCTGCTCTTTGGTATCTGCAATGGACTCTTCAAGCCAAGCTTGAAAGGCTCCAGGGGTCGCGTTTTCGAAGCAAAAACTAGTATGTGGACGGCGCGCCGTATTATCCCAGCCGGGCATCACCCCTTTGAATCGTGTATATCCCGGCGCTGGCCGTGTGGCATAGCGCACGGCCAGGTCGCGGTAATCTGCAACGTGCCCGGCGAACTCGGGATTGATGATTTCACCGGTTGGCTGCTTCACTTCAGCGAGGCCCTGTGGAGGGAATTCTACTGCTGCATCACATCCCAATGCAGAGGGATGAGTATTGGACTGAACGAGCTCGAACGATTCGACCATGGCGATATATATCTCGCCCAGTCCCTGCTCTCTGCAGACCTTACGCCAGGTCATGGCAGTCTTCGCAAAGTCAGGGAACAACGTGGCGCGGTAAATAAGGATCAAAGGCCGACCATCGATCTTGATATAGCGGTCGTCCTTGAAGAACCTGATCAGGTCGTAAATGACAGCCACGTCATCTTCATTGGTGTGCGCCTGGGCCATCAAAACCTCATGTTCCTGGCCATCCCAGCGACGGGTCCAGTTCTCGTTCGCCCAGCAGAGACAGAACGGGATATCCGGTTTTTTGCTAAGCAGCAGCTGTTCTACCGGCCGCTCCAGCAGACGTTTACCATCAAACCAGTAATAGTAGAAACAGAACCCGTGAACACCATACCGCTGGGCAAGGTCGGCCTGAGCCTGCATAACCTCCAGCAGACGGAGGTCGTAATAACCATGATCGGCAGGAATACGCGGCTGATAGTGCCCGATGAAGTTAGGGCGCGCCTTGCTAACGTTCGTCCACTCAGTAAAACCTTTTCCCCACCAGAGATCATTTTCCGGCACTGGATGAAATTGAGGGAGGTAGAACGAGATGAGACGAGGGTCGACTTTCTTCTCTATAGTCGATGCCCATTTGCGGCTCAGAACGTTCACGTTCTTGGCAATGCACGACATTTTGAACGACTCATCCACGGCGGCGGTGGTCTTGGACAAGTGGTGAATAATCGTCGAGCCCGGGTTGTAGTAAATATCGTACCCGGCACCACGGATATTCATGCACAGGTCGCTGTCCTCGCAGTAGCAAGGCAGGAAATCTTCGGAAAACCCACCCAACTTTTTCAGCAAATCTGTTGGTGTAAGCAGGCAAGCCCCGGACACATAATCAACGCGCCGGGTGTAGTTATAACGCGGCTCATCCGGGTCGCCATTGAGGCCTACCATGGTTGCCGTTCCGTCGACAGCCAGCGATGCACCCGCCTCTTGCAAATGCCCTGAGGGATAAACGAACTTGGGTCCGACGGCGCCGACATTTTCAAAATCGTCGAACGTCGACAGCAGCGCTTCCAGCCATCCCGCAGTCACTTGAACATCATTATTAAGGTAAACAGTGAACGTGCCCGTCACCTGATCAAGTGCGTTGTTACAGTTAAGCAAGAACCCCAGATTCTGCTCGTTGCGTATATATTTTATGCTCGATACGGACTGAAGCAACGTCTGTGTTTCATCGGTGGAAGCATCGTCAGCAATAATGATTTCAACGGCTATGTCTGCCGGCGTGTGCTGGTGTATGGACGACAAGCACTCAAGCGTCAGTTTCACATTGTTGAAAACAGGAATGATAACGGAAACGAGCGGAGTGGGACCCGGATCGGCAAAACTGTAACCGGATACTGTGGACGCAAAAGCCGAAGGCTTGATATCCAGAATATCAAGCGCTCGTGGCTGAAATCTGGCGCGCTCGGCAGCTTTGAGCTGGGCAATTCTAGCCCGCACTTCCGGGTAATCTTTCCATTCCCAGACGCCGTTTGCGTTGGGCAGCTCGACGTTAGGCTGACTCGTCACGGGAGGCAATTCAGCAAGGTCAGTTTCCTGGCTTTCCGCCACTGGCCAGCTGATTGAGCGCTCCTGATATTCTTTCCATAACTTATAAGCGGCCAAATCCTTGAATACAAATCCAAAATAGCGGAAAAGCGCGCCCTTAAGCTTTTGCTTGTTATGAGACGCCATTGGCAGGTCACGATAAACATTAACAAGGCTGTTCTTTATTCTTCTCTTCATTTTGGACACATCCGCATTCGCTCTTCTCACAGGCTTCGTCCATCTCCACGTTCTAGAATTTTGAATAGATTCCAATAACGCTCTATAGGTGTTTATTTCCTGCTCCGAACCATTGCGATATGCCTCGCCATCTACCGTCAGCGCTGCCAATGTCGCCTCAAGCTCAAGCAGGCGGTCCACGCTTGCTCTGCCAGTGGTTTCGGAATCACTAATCATCGTCTCTAGCTGCCGGAGACGCTCCAGGCTAGCTCTGCTAGTGCTTTCAGAAGCTTCGATCATAACCTCGAATTGCTTAAGCCGCTCCAGACTGGCTCTGCCACTGGCTTCGGAAGCTTCGTGCATCATCTCGAACTGCTTTAGACGCTCCAGGCTGGCTCTGCCACTGGCTTCGGAGGCTTCGTGCATCATCTCGAGCTGCTTTAGCCGCTCCAGACTGGCCCTGCCACTGGCTTCGGAAGCTTCGTGCATCATCTCGAGCTGCTTTAGCTGCTCCAGACTGGCTCTGCCACTGGTTTCGGAGTCTTCGACCATCTGCTCCAACTGCTGGAGACGCTCATGGTCAGAGTGCTCGTTCTGCTTGAAGACAACGATCGCCTCTTCAAGCTCCAGCAGCTTCTCTCTGGAAGCCTGCTCGCTTTCAAGGTAGCCGGTTACGAGTACTTCCAAGTGCCGAATATGCTCGCGATAGGAAGCTTCCTGAGCTTGGGAGATAGCATTTACCGCGTCAAGCATGCGCTTGATATCAGCAATCGCAGCCCCTTCATTATCAGCAGTTGGAGCTGCGAAAAATTGTTCCAGTGCATGCGCCTGGATAACGGCGCCCAGTGAAGCATCTCTACCGAGATGGCTGTCGTCGCTGAATTGACGAAACGCATTCAACCAATCACGGAGTTGATCACTGATGGCGTCGATAAACTCACGACGGCTCAGAGAATTGACATGCTCTTCATTTGCCTGCTCAAGCAAGTCCGAAACACGGTGTTCCAGTCGGGAGACCGTATGACTAGCGATCTCTGAAACTGCCCATAACAACTCGGCGTCATCGGAAATACTGATTACCGAATAAATCTCAGAAGCAGGTAATGCAATACGTCCTAACTCTTCCCAGGTATCAGTGTCCAGAGCTATCAGCACGGCAGAAGCCAGACCTCCGGCGTCCAGGTTTCTTGATTTGCTCATGCCCACATAGATGGCGTCGCCGGTGACGCAGATACCTCGCGTGTAGCCTGGCAGCACTTTTTTCCTGATCAGATCACCGCCCGGACCGTATTCGTGCAGCTCGCTTCGCTCGGAATTAGCGAGCAACAGGTTGTCCCCATGCCCGACAGGCGTATGCGGTTGCGACAACCCGGAAACAAGTCGCTTCCCCGAAAACAGCTCATTAACGAAACCCTGACCGTCCGAAAGCCCCTTGTAGCCGCGGTGGCGGGTGAATTCGCCAAACGCCGAATACACAATTGTACCGTTCCAGATTCCCAGACAATTGACATGGCGTGAATCATCCTCACCGGGAAAACGCCAGCGCTGCCGCTCCACACCTTGCTTATCGAGCTTGATGACTTCATTGCCTGTAGTACCGACAACATAGATGTGATCTTCAAACTCGAGAACATCATGAACATCCCCGACCGGAACGGTACCGCTGTCTATCTCAAGCGCCGTGTCGCCGTACACCCAGAGGGAATCGGGCTGAATCCCCCTGAAAAACCTGCCTGACTCGGCGAAAAGACCAACCGTGTTGAAACTGTCGAGTTTCTTGACACTGTTCGCGTTGATAAAAAACAATCCCCCCCCATTAGGAGAGGAGACCAACAGGTTTGAAAAAAGGCCACTCATAGATAAGTCACACTGGAAGTACAACCGAAATCGACCAGCTCGGTTGCAAGGTTATTCTGGATGGGGGCGACTCTAAATACCACGGCATCGACAAGGCGATGCATAACCGTTTCTTCCTGGCCGTCACTGGAGGTGCCAAAGACACCTGCGTTGACAAAGTAGGTCCCTGGGTTCACCAGGCAATTGAATTGAAAACTGACGAGCAATTCGGTACCGGACTCGACCACCGATATGGCCTGGTTTCCAGAGCTGGAATGCGCACCTCCCAAGGCAAGCCCGGTTGTGGTACGAATAACCATACCAAAACGCACTCTTTCGGCGGCTCGCTCGAACTGGACTCGATAGTTGTAGATGTACGTCCTGCCACGGACGAGGTTGTTCACCGCGCGCCCATTCAGGTCAGTGATGTAGGGATGATCAATGTAGGCACCGTGAGACTCGAACTCGACCATGCTCGAGGACTTGAGATTCTCATCAAAGAAGTCATCTGCATCAATATCTGCCGCAACGCCCTCGCCAGTGACCGCAGAGTCAAGCGCATCAAGTTCCACCGCCTGAATGGTCAGACCGTCCTTTATCGCTGCGCGGATAGTTTCGCGCTTTTCAGCTGGCGCATACATGAGCTTCTGATATTGGCTTACGATTGCCTTCGGGTGTCCCTGAGCGAGCAACTCACCTGAATCGAGCAATATTGCGTGATCACACAACTCGACAATTGTGCTTCCAGAGTGAGACACGAACAGTATGGTCGCCCCCCTGCTCCTGATGGCCTCAAGTCTGGCGAAACACTTGCGCTGAAATAACTCGTCGCCGACGGAAAGAGCCTCATCGACGATGAGGATTTCCGGATCGGCGTTGATGGCCACGGCAAAAGCCAGTCGAACCAGCATCCCGCTGGAGTAAGTCTTGACCGGCTGGTCAATGAAAAGTCCAATATCTGCAAATGTTGTTATTTCATCAAACCGCGCATCAGTTTCCGCCTTGGTCAGCCCCAGAACCGAGGCGTTCATATAGACGTTTTCCCGCCCCGTAAACTCAGGATTGAAACCCGAACCCAATTCCAGCAAAGCAGCAATGCGGCCATTGGCTTCAACACTTCCCTCTGTCGAATTCAACGTTCCACAGATAATCTGCAGGAGTGTTGATTTACCTGAACCGTTTCGGCCGACGATGCCTACGGTAGAGCCCCGCTCGATCTGGAAAGAAATATCCTTAAGCGCCCAGAACTCACGATAGTAGCGCTTGCTGCCACGGGACAGCATCTGCATCAGTCGATCGCGGGGCTTATCGTATATATGAAAACACTTGCTGACGGCGCTGACATTTATTGCGATTTCAGAGCACATCAGCAAATCCTTTCCTTGTCTTTTGAAACCATGCAAAACCGAGCAAGGCGATGACCATAGACCCCAGGTAATACTGGAGCAGTACGAGCAGGTCAGGCAGTTGCCGCCAGAACATCACCTCACGAGCCATTTCGATAGCCGGGGTGAGCGGATTGAACTCAAGCATGCCGCGATATTCTTCAGGAAGCGCCGTCACAGGATAGAAGATAGGCGACATAAACATCAGGACCGTGATCACGATGCCAATGAACTGAGAGACGTCTCGAAAATAAACCCCCAGGGACGCCAACGCCCAGCTCACCCCCATGATGAACAGAATCAGTGGGAGAATGACCAAGGGGAGCAACAGAAGCGTGGCAGACGGAACCCCGAAGAAAATCGAGTAGGCAGCCAGCCATACGCCGACACTGACCAGCATGTGAAAAAGCGCAGCGCCCATGTTGACCCATGGAAGAATTTCAAGAGGAAACACAACTTTTTTAACATAGTTAACGTTCGCCAAAATAGCCGCGGGTGCCCGCCCCACGCACTCGGCGAATAAATTGAACATTATGAGGCCGGCAAAAAGTACTAATGCAAACTCTGTCTTGGAGTCACTGCCTGTGCCCCAGCGCGCCTTGAAAACAATACTGAACACAAATGTATACACGGCCAGCATAAAAATCGGATTAAGGAAAGACCACAGAATGCCTATGAACGACCCTCGATACCGGCCCAAAACCTCACGTTTGATCAAAGCAGATATCAGTCGCCGATTACGTACGAAGCTGGCAACCATTTCCCTTGGAGATGCGGAAAAATCTTGCATTAGCCTTCGACCCCGGTTTTTCCCGTCCCAAACATTCAGCAAATTCCTCATTCCGCGGGAGCCTGCAAAGGCAGGCCTCCCAAACCAATACTGTTACGTTGCTGCAGGTTACGACAACCGACATACGAAGCCCTCAGCTGACTACCTGGCGCTTTGAGTATGTCGAGCGAATTCGGCAAGAGAGCAAGACAGGGGGCATTTTTTGACAAGAGATCATCTCACAGTAGCGCCTCCCCTGCCACCCGCACCCGACGTCGAAATACTGACCATAAGTGGCTACACGCCATTAGCCCAAACAGACAACCAGTGGCTGACGCAGAGAGTTTCAGACGTTAAGATACTGATCTTTTGCCAGTGAAGAATCTCTTGAAAACCCAGCCTGTGGAGAAGGATGAAGACTACGACGCAGGTCGTGTAGACGTTGCGATCCTGATGTGCACGTACAACGGCGCGACCTACTTGCGCGAGCAGCTCGAATCCTTCCGTGCTCAATCCTTTCAGAACTGGACTCTGTACGTATCCGACGACGCCTCAACCGATGCAACGCGCAGCATCCTGACTGACTACCGGCGCCGCTGGGGTGAACACAAGGTGGTGATTTTCAACGGACCTTGCCAAGGCTTTGGCAAAAACTTCATATCGCTGCTCAAAAGACAGGAAATTCAGGCGCACTACTACGCATTCAGTGATCAGGACGATGTATGGTTTAGCGACAAACTGGAGCGTAGCGTAAAGCGACTCGAAGCCATCACTGAAAAGACCCCGGGCCTGTATTGTTCAAGAACACGACTCATTGATGCGACCGGCAGGGTTATCGGCTTCTCACCGCTATTCCCACGCCTGCCTTCATTTCGAAATGCATTGGTGCAAAGCATCGCCGGTGCCAACACCATGCTGGTTAACCACGCTGCGCGTCAGCTGCTGATGCTTATACCGGATGACGCGAAGATTGTGGCTCACGACTGGTTGACCTACATCATCGTGACGGCGTGCGGCGGAGAAGCGTGCTACGACGGTGAACCGAGTCTCGACTATCGCCAACATAGCGGCAATCTCATCGGAGCAAACTCGAGTTTCAGTGATCGTATTACACGCCTTCGGAAAATGCTGTCAGGCCGGTTTTCAGAATGGAATGACACGAATGTTCAGATCCTTAAGGACATCTCCCACTGCACCAATGAGGACAGTCAGGCTGCACTCCAGCACTTTGCCTCTGGACGCAAGATGAAGCTGCCAGGAAGACTGTGTGAGCTGTATAAGTCAGGCATTTATCGGCAGACAGCATCAGGTAATATCAGCCTGATATTGGCAGCGTTGCTGAAACGAATGTAGAGGCCCTTTTTTCTGCACTCTGGAAGATACGAAGAGAAGTGACGAAGTCATTAACTGCGTGTCAGCGCTTGACGCTGACCGCAAACGGCACTTCTCGAACAAGGCCTAAACAAGCCAGGCACCTATAAAAGCATTCCAGCAAAACAGATCGGTCGCGACGGCTGCCCCGCCCCATGCAAATGCTACGCTTTTACCGTAATGATGATGCCCAGGATAATGACGGCAACGCCAATAAAGTACTGAGACTGAAAGCGTTCACCAAATACGAAGTGACTGCCTATCGGAACAATAACGAACGCCAAGGCCATGAGCGGGTACACCTTACCGAGCTCAATTTTCTGAAGCACCCACACCCAGGCGATTGTTGTAATACCGTACAGAGCGAATGCAGAAAACAGCGTGGTTAGCGTGGCCAGGTCAAAGAAACTTCCCGTTCGCTGTAAGGTCGCCGCGCTGAGCTTGAACAGGATCTGGCCAGCTGCAATGCCCAGCACGCAAATAAGCGCAATGAAATAAGTCATTTGGTTTCCTGCTCTGCTGCTGACCTGTTCTTGCGCAACAGATGGAACGCACGCTTGGGGACTGCCTGAACATCGTGCCCGATGAACGCAAGGATAAACTGCGTACCCAGTATCACCGGGAGAGCAGAAAGCATCACCGTGCCCGCAGAAGTAGGCACACCAGAACTGACCGACGCCGCCCAATGGGACAAGCCAAAGAGACTGCCCAATGTAACCAACAGTAGCCCCAAAGGTAGCTCCAGTGAAGCAAGCGACATATCGCGCAAATAATAGCTGTAAAAAATACGCTTCCCAAGATTACGCATATGTTTAATGAAAAACTCGCCGATGATCTTGGAAATCTTGAGGTTGCTTACTTCATCCGCATACTTGGCGTCCATTGGGATGTCGACGGCCACTGCCCTCAGCGTGTTGAGGCGAAACAACATGTCGGTTTCGAAGAAGTAGCGACGGCTGATTTTATGAAAAGGCAAGTGACGGGCAACATCGCGATGTATTGCAGTATAGCCGTTGGTGGGGTCGAACAAATCCCAGTAGCCTGACGACAACTTCGTCAAGAAAGAGAGCGCCGCATTACCAAACAAGCGGATTTTTGGCATCTGGCGTATTTCTTCAAGGTCAAAAAAACGATTACCTTTTGTATAGTCTGCCTCGCCATGGATGATGGGTGCCACAAACCCCGGCAGTAAACGAGGATCCATTTGCCCGTCACCGTCAATTTTTACGAAAATATCCATATTGTCGTTAATAGCAGCTTGATAGCCTGCCATCACCGCTCCACCAACCCCCTGATTCTCTGCATTACGTACCACCGTGACACGAGGGTCCTTGCAGTGTTCCTCAATGAAGTCACCCGACTGTTCAGGGCAGCAATCATCAACAGCATAGATCTTGATGACCTCACTACCTATGTCGGCGATCACCCCCAAAATATGGGCTTTTACCTTGTAGCACGGAATGATAACTGCAATTTTTAGATCAGAGGTTGTCATATTTTTTTGCGCCGTTTCCTGCCCTGAACCCACTCGACCATTGCTCGAGATTTCGGGCAATCCGTGTAGGGTCGCACCACCAGACCGGCGGCACAATTTATAAAGGCGCCATTCTAGGTCTTTAGATTTCACAGTGGCAATGCCGGGGACAGATACTCGAAGAAAAAACGTGCCCTCCGCCCGAAAAAGCCATGAATCCTTTTGGGCTATTCCAGCAGGCGGGTGAAGGACGTAAAAGCGCCATCCACCCTTGCCCCACATAGGCGTTATAGCGAGTTACAACCACAGAGAGCCATGTGAATCGTGCATACGCCCTCCTATAGGCGCTCCACCGAGACCTTGGCAATTGCGACGCCTAACGTCCGCCCCGACCCCGAAGGCCTATCTACAGCAGACGTTATGACGATACGGTCTGTCTCTGCGCTAACGTCAAAATCAACCTCCACCTCGGCCCCGCTGCTACCAACGGATATACGCTTGACAACATCCCCCACTTGCAGAGATATGCCCTCGCGTAGATTTTGTTCAAGTGCCCACGCAAAAAGTTTGATTCGGATGCGGCCTTTTAACTGAACAGGCAGCTCAATCACCGCTGTCCGTTGAGAAGTCCAGCCCCCCCACGGCTCGACTCTATTGAAGCCTTGGAGGCTTATACCGGCCGGCATGTTGGCCAAGGGCATATCCAAGCTGGACATCGGCTTGAGGAACGGTTTATTCGCAGGGCTGAGGGAAGGCTTTGGCGTATCCAGGACAATCCTGGCAGAAGGCTTGAGCGCATAATATTTCAGACTCCCGACCTGGACGCTCGGAAGCGCCAGAGTCTCGACATTGTAACTCCCGTCAGTGATCAACCACGAATACCCGGCAACATCCTGCGGCGTGATATCAAGCCCTTCGGGGCGATCGATCACTTTGGGTGCGCTGGCAAGATTGAAAAGCAGGTAAGACTCGCGTCCGTAACGCTCATGCCCCACCAGAATCCCGTCTCCGTGGCGGACATCACCTATCAATCCGGCAAAGTGGCGCCCTGCCTGGGAGACCTCACTATTGCCGTACAGATGAACATACATCCAGAAATAGCTTTGAAAGCACCCGACTAAAAGGATCGAACACAGCACGACCGAACTGATCGTCATCTGCCAGTGACGATACAAGAGTGAAGCCACGAAACCTAAAAAGATAATGACATACAGACCATTGCCGACCCTGACGCCCAGATTTTTGAACCCCCACCCATACCAGTTATTCTCATTGAAGAAAGAAAACAAGAGAGGATTATCCCAAGGGTAAATCTTGAAATGCTGGCTGACGAACCAATAGGAGACCGCCAACGTGAAGAGCGTCAACGCGACCAGGATTTTTTTATAGGCCTGCGACAGGCAACTGAGCGAGTAGAAAAACAGAAACGGAAATGCGACAAGTGCGGGTCCCAGATACCGGCCGTGTATGCGCTGAGCCTCGCCGGCGTTCAAAATAGCGGCCCCGGCTGTAAACCAGGCAGTCATCGCCAAATGCGCAGCGATTGAAAGCATCGCGAACAGCACCAGAATAATGGCCTTGGGTGATGTTTCATTTTCACCGTGACCTATATTCAAATGCCCCTTAATACGCGCCATTGCCAGACTGGCCGCCCATATGAAGACGGGCAAAAAGAGCAGCGACACAACCGTAAAATTCGCCACAAAATAGAGCATCACCTGATACAGCTTTGTCAACAGCCCCACACTAGCAGCGGGGCCATCAATATACTTTCCGTAAAAGGTCAGGCCCAACGCGCCTGCTGGATTGAACGTAAATGTTCCATCCATCAACGCCCATAATCCGACCACACCAATATAAAGAGCGATTAGAAAGCATACGACCGCCCGAACGCTTACTCGCACCCAAGTGTTTCTGAAACACAGGAAATTGAAAATCGGCAGCAGGACAAGCAGAGCAGCCAATGAGGCCACAGCATGCGGTTTTATCAACAAAGCGATTGAGACAAGGAAGCCAATGACCGCCGCCGTGACGACGGGCCTTTCTGGATACTGCGTGACCAGTACGAAAGCAACCAGGGCAGATAACAGAATCAGCTCGACTTCAGGCATCACAGCATAAATATAGATATGACTTGGCAGCGCCAGAAACGCCGCCACCCCCATCAACGCGTGGGGCTTGGGCATGAAACTCTTCGCAGAGACATACAATAGGCCTGCTGCCAACACGTATTCCAAACAGTGAACAAGGCGAAATAACGAAACAAAGTGATCACCAAAAAGCTGTCCCAGCACGTTCACTTCATGAAAAAAGAGAAGGTTGGACAGTCGTTGCAACCCTGGATCGAGACCATACAGCTCAGACAAATGACCAATGTACTTGCCGCTGATAAAATAAACATATTCATCCGACGCAAAAATCGGTGAGCCCGCCGTGACAGCGTTAAACGTATAAAAGATGAAGGCCGCAAACAGCACAATCGACACCGGCATTTTTTCGAGAAACGCTTCACTTTTTACAATCATCGTGTAAGGGTCCGATAGCTCGTGCATCTGAGACGAGGTCACTATTAAGGTAAGGTTATTAAACGCTGGCGACTTCCCTGATCAGGAAAGCACCACATGGCCGGTAGAGGGATGTATCCCTCCCCTTTGTGACGGTCTGCACCAAGCCCAACCATTCATTTGATAAAAACCCGCTTCCTGCTTATGAGCAGCTAAGCAGATCGGCTAGCTTATCGAATCGAGGTCTTGAGGAGCAAGCGTAACAGCCGACCGTCATTCCGCGAGGCAGGACTCGCATGAGATAAGCCGGACGCTGTCTGGACGGGAGTCAGTGAGTCCTGCTTCACCTGCAGAACAGAAGCCATCGCCCGAGGCCGCTATCGAGCGACTCGGGACAAGCAACCTTCCGACATCACCCCAACCGGAACCGCGCCGTATTGTCATTCAACGCCCGACTGCCCTGGCTCAGGGTATCCGCCGCCTGATTGACCGCTCGCGCACCTTCGAGCAAACGCCCGGCTGCCTGATCGACCTGCTGGATGTTGCTGCTGACCTCGTCGGCGGTCGAGGCCTGTTCTTCCACCGCCGTCGATATTTGCGCCAGCGTATCGGCAACGCCCTGCACTGCCGTGGCGATTTCACCCAGACGAACCCCCAGGCCGGTTACCGATTGCGCATCGTTGACGGCTTGTCCGCAGGCGGCTTCCATCAGGTTCACTGCCTGAGTCACGGTGGAGCGCAAGCTGTCGACCGTCCCGGCGATCTGAGCGGTCGAGGCCTGAGTACGTTGCGACAGGCTGCGCACTTCATCGGCAACCACCGCGAACCCGCGCCCTTGCTCACCTGCCCGCGCCGCTTCGATCGCTGCGTTGAGCGCCAGCAGGTTGGTCTGCTCAGCGATACCGCGAATGGCGTCCACCACCGATTGAATCTGTTGACCCTGCTCGCTGACCCGGCCCAGGGCAGCGGCGGTTTCGGTCAGGCGCTGATTGAGCTGCTGGATGCTGTCGGTGGTGCGCTGGCTGTCCTGGCTGCTTTGCTCGGCGATACGCCGGGTATGCCTTGCGCTTTCAGATGCCTGCTCACAGCTTCTGGCCACACCTTGAGAAGTAGCGGCCAGCTCGGTTGCTGCCGCAGCGATCTGGCTGATCTGCTGTTGCTGGTCTTCGACCTCGGTCAGCGTCCCGCTGGACTGGGCATTCAGCGTCAGCACTGCATCGCCGACGCGTACGGTCTCCTGATTGACGCCCAGCAGGCTGGTACGCAGTTGCACAACCGCGACATTGAGCGCCCTGCTGATAGCGGCAAGCTCGTCACGCCCCTGCACAGCCACTTCGACACACAGATTGCCGTCACGCATGGATTCAGCCAGCGTGGTAATGCCGCTGGCGCTGTTACGAATCGAGGATTGCAGGCAGGCGAACAGATAGATAGCCATGATCACCAGAACACAGAAGATCACCGCCATCGGGATGAACTCCATATTGGAGGTTTCATGGTAGTAATCGAGGCGACCATTGAGCGCATCAAGCGACTGCCTGCGCAGATCCGCCGTACTGCCGGTCAGGGTGTCGATGCTTTTTTCAAACTCTTCCGGCTTGAGCTTGATGCTGCCGCCAAAAACCCCGTCATCAATGACCTTCAGTTCGGTTTCCAGCACTTGCTTGACCGCAGCGTACTTGTCGGCCCAAGGCTGCAACTGCTCGGGGAGTTTGGATAACAGCAGGCTGGCAGCCTTCTGCATCTGATCCTTGGAGTCATCGATACGACCGCGCAGATCGCGCATCTGCAAGCGGCTCTGCAGGCTGAACTGACCCGACGCCACCGACGTCTGGCCCACACTCGACAGGCGGCCGATACGCTCGATCAGATCCGGTACTTGCTGGGTGGAAAGCTGCATGAGCATGTAGGTTTCAAGCCACGGGTCGAGAATCAACCCGCTGTCCATTGCGATTTGCTCGCGCAGCGCCTGGACCAGGTTCAGCACCGTCGTGAAGCGCTCGTAACCATCGGGCCACCAGCCCACCGTACGCAATGACGCAGTGTCCAGACCGGTGACTGCCGCCTGAAGCGCCTTGAAACGGTTCATCGTGTCGGCAGGCGCGTTTTCGCGCTTCAACGCGGCGTCAACGCCTTCCAGGGCTTTGGTGATACGCGGGATGCCTGCATCGACATTGGCCATCGCAGCCTTCGCAGCCGGGGTCGGCTCGCGCAGAATGTCGGCAGCTTTCCAGCGAGCGGCATGGTCGCGCTGGGCAGCCAGTTCAATATTCAGATCGTCAAGCGCCAGCAACTGACGCACGCCCGATTGCTCTCCGGAAATGACATCGAGCTTGTTGCTGTACTCCTTGGTGATGACCCATGCGCTGCCCGCCAGCGGCAACATGAACAGCAGGAACAAGACCTGAAACTTGCGAGCAAAACCAAAATGTCCCATCAGGCGCATGCCTGGTGACAGAAGACTGTTCATGTCCTGCGACTCCCCGTGAACACCTGCCGGATCTGAGCAAACAGAGGCGATGCTTTTTTTAAAAAACGCTAACAGCAAAATGCCATGTTCTTGTTTCAATGGCGATACGTGTCGCCTCACATTGGAACGAAAAGCACGGCCGATGATGGGTTTTCGTACCAAATGGCGCAGCAATTGACGTATCACCGACACTGAAGCAAGAACCGGACCGTACACGAGGCTGAGAAGGTTCTTTCAGGGCAGCAAAATATTCATCCCGAACAGGGCACTGGAAACGTAAACTTCGGCAAACCGATTGAACCTGTCCTAGCGGTCCCCTCGTCAAGGAGGTCTTGCCATGACCACACCGCCCGCCTCACCGCGTATCGTCGCGCAACCGTCCAGGCCTCAACTGAGCGCCGGTCAGAAGAAATTCAACACGTTGATGGAAAAGCTCGAAGCCAGGCGCAAACTTTTGCAGCAGTGGCTCGTTATTTCAACCACCTGCGAAAAGCTCTGGGTCGAAGAGCTGGTCCCGATGATCAGCGAGCAGGCTGAGAACGAGATTAACAAGCTGCGCCTGCTCGACGTGGCCTTCGATCAGTTCCGCCTGAGCAAGAAAGACAGAGCCACGTTACTGGAGATCATCTGTGTCATGACCATGTCGCTCATGGGCGGCGAACACGATGAAGAACTGAAGCAGCTCTACTTCAAATACACCGGCAACGATTACGACGAGGATGAGCGCCTGCAAAACCAGTTGCTCAAGTCCTCACTGGAAGAAGAGCTAGGCGTGGAACTGGGAGACGATGTCGACCTGAACTCCATAGATGATGTGACCCAGCACATTGAAGAGAAACTGCGCGAGCAGGCCGAACAGGCGCAAAGCACCCAAAAGCCGAAGAAACCCACTGCCAGCGAGATACGCCGTGAACAGGAAGAGGCAGAAGGCAGCCAGTCATTGCGCGAAATCTACCGCAAACTGGCCAGCGCACTGCACCCGGACCGCGAGCAGGATGCCGATGAGCGCGAGCGGAAAACGGCGCTCATGCAACGGGTCAACGAAGCGTACGAAAATGACAACCTGCTGGCGCTGCTGCAGATGCAAATGGAGATCGAGCAGATCGACCAGACGCATATCGATAACATCACCGACAAACGCCTGAAGCACTTCAACCGTATCCTGAGCGAACAACTCAGAGAGCTGGAAGACGAGATCCACGACCGCAAAATGCTGATCAGGGAACAATTCCTGATGGACCCCTATGAGGACATCAGGCCCAAGACGGTCAATGCAAAATGTGCGAAGCAGCTCAAGGCCATACGTGAACACCTCGACGACGCGCAGGATGAACTGGACGCACTGACTGACCCGAAAAGCCTTAAAGCCTGGCTCAGGGATCAGCGCGACATGGCAGAGATGCTGGAGCGGGTAGACGAATTCGATGATATGGAGCTGCTGGACACCCTGTTCCGGTAAAAGCCCGAAAAACGTGCCTTACGCGAGGGCAGCCAGCTAACCGGTTGATCGCACGCAATTATTTTTCACAACAACGCTTGACACATATGCGTTCTCCGAGAATAATGCGCGCCACTTGGCTACATAGCTCAGTTGGTTAGAGCATAGCATTCATAATGCTGGGGTCCGGGGTTCAAGTCCCTGTGTAGCCACCAAGTACCGAATGACAGATTTCAACTGAAATCTGTCATTCAACAAGAAGCCCGCCTCGTGCGGGCTTTCTTGTTTCTGGCTGTCCACCCCTGTCTCCCCTTATACCTTCCCACCGTGTACTCCCTGTGAAAAACAGAACCAGAGCGATGAAGCGCTCCGAGATAAAGCGCCGCTCCTGCCTGATACCATCCTGGCCGGCCTTGAACCGGACACCAAGCAATACAGGTAGCAGGACGGTAATAGCCTTTATTTCCGCGTAAAACATGACGGCCACCCAGCAGGCCCGGCAAGCGACTGAACTGGAAGCGAACAATAACACCTTTGAAGCGCTCGCTAGGGAATGGCATACCTTACGCATTGCGTCGTGGGATGCCGTAACTGCAAAGCGTGTTAGGGGCGCCCTAGAGCGCCACGTATCGATGATGGCGGCCCTTGCAAACGAGCTTGATACAGTCGACGAACATATCGTGTTCGACAGCATCACTCGCAACAGAGCGCCTTCAAGATGAGTGGGACGCAGCCGCCGAGAGACTGGCAGAGATCGGTTCAACGGTTTGGTGAACTGATGCACCAAGTGGACAGGAGCGAACTGTGCATCAGTTTGGACACTGGACATGTAAGCCCGCAATGTGTTCGATTTCGTGTATTAGCCATCTGGTCTTGCGGAACGGCTGACGACGATAATCTTAGAAAAGACAGGGCAAGGAGAGATAATGGAGTCTGCGCGGAACAGAATTACCATGGATGTCGTAGACGCTGAAGACTTGTGGCTTTTGACGGAGGTCGACAAGTACGGCTACATCTGTCGAGGTTGTGAGCTGACGGTTTACCCGGCCTCCTATCTGAAGACAAATTTGCAGCGCCCCCATTTTCGAAGCCCCCACGGCAAGAAGCACATGCAGGGCTGCGATATTGAAGGTGATGAAAAAGCCGTCGCAAGTGGAAAAAAAGGCTCTGTGCGCAACAAGCTAGAGACAAGCTCCGCTTTGTCTCCGGCGCGCCTGGTCCTTAGGGATGAGCGACCGATTGTTGATCCCATTGCTTCACCGCTGTCATCGGGGGCGACCAGGTCTGGCGGGACGGGCTCATCAGGCAATGGAGAGGCGCGTCCTCAGGGACGTAGATCCGCGCAAAGCATTAGACGGATCTGCCGCGCTTTCATCAACTTCCCATACGACCGGGACCTCTCGCTGGAAATACCTGGGGTCGAGGCAACGACCTACCAGCACGTGTTCAAAAAACTTAGAGGCAAAGGTATCGAGCACCTACCTTCACAAAAAATCTTCTACGGCGAGCTCAGTTGGGCCAGGGCTGAAGATGATGAGGACAACCTTCTAATAACCCTATCAGCCGGGGAATGGGGAACGGATGCTAAACGGTACGTTCAACCATATAAAGTCCAGATTTCCTGGGCCGATTGGTCGAACGCAAAGCGTACTATGGTGACAAATGAACTTGAGGTAGTTCGGCAGGAGGGTATAGATGCCAAGAAAGACGGTAGCAAGGACCGGCCTTACATCTTTTTCCTAGGCCATCAGGATGAGGGGGACCCATCGATTTTTCATGTAGATGATCATCGCTTGATCTGCGGGCTGCTGGCGACCATGACTTACCCACCCCGGGGCTAGCTGGGAGCGACTGCAAAATCTGATGGTGCGTACTGGGTCAGCGAACCATAAAGCCCGTCAAAATAAAGGCCTAAAGGCTCGAATACAAATGACTGTGTACCACCAAGTACCGAATGACAGATTTCAACTGAAGCCTGTCATTCAACAAGAAGCCCGCCTCGTGCGGGCTTTCTTGTTTCTGCCGTACCAAAATGGGATGTCAGGTGCAGCATCATTTGCAACTGAGATGCGCTCAGAGCTGGACGCATCTCGGAGACAATCGTCGTCCGAGCTACGCATGCGAACCGCAGCAAGCAAACATCGCAGTGTTCTTATTTTTTCAGGAGCTTTCTGCCAAGCTTGTAACTGCCCCAGCCGATTCCACCGAGAATAGCTGCACCGCCAACAGCGCAAGCAACAATAGGGAGTACCGCAGTGCCCGCCGCCGTGCCTGCTATGGCCACCACGCCACCGGCCATTCCTGTCCCGCCCGCAGCGATCGCGCCTCCCCCCGCCGCCGCAATAGTTGCCGTTGTCGCTGCTGCTGATGCCCCGGCAGCTACAGCTGCGGCCGCTGCTGCTTCTGCTGCCGCAACGCCTATTACACCTACGCCATAAGCGGCTCCAAGACCTGCACCAGCTGCAGCGCCTACACCCACAGCAGCCACTTCACCAACCTGTTCCGTCTTCATGTAGTTTCGCTGCCCATCATCCAAGATTGAATTGCAATATTAATGCAGGCAATATGATATCACCCAGCAAAAAATCGCTTTCAACCATCCACGCCACGATTTGGCTTGCTCACGTTTCGTGGCGCGTAACAGAGTAGCCAGCTGCCATACCGAAATGAAACGTCAGCCTCCCTGTTCCTGAAGGCTCCTGATGCGAGCTGCTCAGTAATTGGAATACCCTTCCACCAAGGATGGAAAAAATGAAAATAATCCATGCAATAGCGATTCTTATCCTCGCCCTAACTGGTTGCGGTACAACTACCACCACCTCCGCCCCGCCCGGCCTGTGGTATGCCGAACGCGAGGTGCCCGATCAATTTCACTACAGTGTTTACGTGTTGTTTCAGGATGACGCCCACTTCCAGTGGTGGCGCACCAGAGAGGACATGGAAACAGTCTTGAAACGAATAGATTACTACAAACATGAACACCCGGGCTGGGATCATCCGACTGCATATAGCCGTCAGGGCAATGAGCTAACGGGTGAACGAAAATTCGTAACCCCTGCTAGCGCCAGCATGCTGGCTAATACATTCATTCAGAAGTTTTCTGGTCGCTTTGATGGTGACACGCTTGAACTGACGATCAAGAGCTATACGATCATGAGCGTGGAAATGGGGGCGGACGATATGATGCCGCCGCCGACTACGGTAATCAAATGGCCACTAAAGCGTTTAGGGCCTCCGCTTGAGAAATAATCCTGGCGGGATTTAGCTTGCAGCCATGCGAATGAGGTCTATGACGGGATTATTTTTCGATCCGGCATCGACTGACCGGCACGCAGACAGGGTTAAAGTCGGGCCAATTGTCCGAGCGCATGATAGATAGCCCGGGGCATCTGGCGTGACATACAAATAGGTAGTCTTAAGGACGCTCGGCAATGATGGTGAATATCTTTGATCTTCTTGAGCTCCTCAGAATTTTCGAGCTTCTGGACTTTTGGAAGGATGCCAGGGACGCGCCCGAAGGGACGACGCTGCATCGGTGGAGATATGTTGTTCAGGGTCTTATTCTGCTGATCGCAGCCTCCGTAGTGCTTGGACTGCCGCTATGGTTATTGGCGCTGTATTTCAAGCCGTAGGCTGGGCGCGCCGACAGCCCCTCCTGGAGGTGATAGATTGGAGAGCGTGTAGAAAGTATCAGCCAGCAAGGTCCGATATTCAGGCCCACACGAGGCATGTTCACCGACTGACTACAGACCTCTGCCGGAACGCCTACTCCAGAACCGCACTCACATCGCCCTCCAGCATGCTTGCCACCCTGATAGCAAGCGACTCCAGCGTGAAGGGTTTAGTCAGAAGCTGCATATAGGGGCCGAGAAAGTCAGCCCTGGTCAACGCGCCTTCCGCATACCCCGTCAGAAATAAAACCGGCAGGCGCGGCCTGAATTGTTGGAGAATTTCGGCCAGTTGACGACCGTTCATTCCTGGCAACCCGACATCCGTGAGCAGAAAGTCGACCTTTTCCAGGTCGTTGAAAACCCTCAAGGCCTCTTCGCCGTCACGTGCGACGTGAACCCGGTATCCAAGCTCCTCCAGAACCTCCTGGTTGATCAAGCGCACAGAGTCGTCATCTTCGACCAGAAGAATAACCTGGCCCTGCCCCGTGCTGAATTCCGGGGAAGTAAACGGTGGGTCCGATTCAACTTGCTTATGTTTGGGCAAACAGATTGAAACGGTCGTTCCGACTCCGACTGTGCTTTCGATTGAAAGACGTCCATTGCTTTGATTGGCAAACCCATAAACCATCGATAGCCCCAAGCCTGTGCCTTGACCAATAGGCTTGGTTGTGAAGAAAGGCTCGGTTACCTTATCCAGCATATCCTTGGGAATGCCATGCCCTGTATCGCGCACCTGCACGCACACATGCCGTAAAGGGTCATCCTGATCGTCCTGTTCCACGCACGTAGCAATGGTTAACTCACCGCCATGCGGCATGGCGTCTCGCGCGTTGATCACCAAATTGAGTACGGCGTTTTCCAATTGGTTGGCGTCTGCAAAAATCCAGGGATCTTCGCGACTCAAATCGAACCTGATAATGATTTTTTCATTGACTGTTTTCTGCAGCAGGTCGGCAAGAGCATTGATGAGTTTATTGACCGACACCGCTTTTTCATCAAGGGACTGGCGTCGGGAGAACGCCAGCAATCTATGAGTGAGTGACGCGGCCCTTTGGGCTGAAACGAGTGCGGCGTCCATGAATCGCTCAACGCCCTCAAATCGCCCCCGGGCCATTCGGAGCTTGATCAGATCAAGCGAGCCGATCACCCCGGTCAGCATATTATTGAAGTCGTGAGCGATTCCGCCGGTCAATTGACCTACGGCTTCCATCTTCAAGGACTGTCGTAACTGCTCTTCGGCGCGGGCTCGCTCTTCACTCTCGGCCTTGAGCTGCTCAACCGCAGCGTTCAGCTCTTGCGTTCTGGCTTTGACTTGAACCTCTAGTTCTTCATTGAACCTGCGTAAATTCAGCTCAGCCTGTTTTTCGTCGTTGATATCGACGATGACGGAGGCCGCACCAATTATGTGGTGCTTTTCGTCATACAGAGGCACAGCACTGACACGCATCCATGACTCCCCACCTCCATCCTGGCGATGATAAAAGTCCACGCCGGTTGCCGCATCCCCTCTCAATGCCCTGGCACCAGGGAACATGACGGGCTCCAGGCGCTGACCTTGCGCATCGAGCCCTACCCAGCGTGCGGCACCATCTGGCTGCCTGGAAGGGATCACATTCTCCGGCACATATTGGCGATACAAAGGATTGCTTACCAGGGAGGTCCCTTGAGTGTCCATGAAGCACACTCCAACCGGGATGTTTTCGAGCAGGATCTGCAACCGGGTTCGTTCTTCAGCCAATTGAATGAGACTTTGGCGCATCTCGAACTGACGCTCACGTGCTCGCCAGGCTGCGGCGATCGCGCTCAATAACGAGGCCGAGCTGAGAGGGCGCTCCAGAACGATTACATGTCCTGCCGATTTTGGCAGCCTGCGCCTGGCCATCTCGGTGTCTCGCCCAGAACGCCCTTTATTCGACGCGAGCAAGATGACAGGGATCTCCGACCATCGCGGTTGCAGGTCCAAAGCGTTTCCGAAACTCAGCACATCCCCGGAAAGGCTCTCTTCCGTGAGTATCACCAGGCCGGTGCTTTCACCCAGGGCAATTGAAAGCGAGGTCAGGTCGTGGTGGGCTTGAACGGGGTAAATATCGCCGAGCAGTTTACCAAGGCTGATCGCATCGCCCTTGAACGGCGCCACAACCATCAGGGTCTTGCTTTCAGATAATTGTTCAGTCGCCACGCTTTCGCTCTTCCATCAGCGGAAGGTTGGCACCGAAATACTCTGGAGTACCCGTCAAGACGCCGCGAAAATCGACTAATGGTGCACCGACACGAATACCCTTGGAGTCAATCCGGAGTTCGCGAATCGCGTCCTCATGGGCTCCGGTACGGTGTTTCAGAACAGAGATGGCTTTGCGCAGACGCCCTTGCGCCTCGAAGAAGCGAATGAGGATGACAGAGTCCGCGACATAGGAAATATTCAGGTTGGTTGACATCGACCCTACCAGACCATGCTGAGGGTTGATCAAGAAAGTAACGACACCCAGTTGGCTCAGGTATGAAAGCAACTCGTGCATCTGCAAGATCAGTTGCTGTTCCTGCGGCATCGCCGCCATGTAGCCGTTAAGGCTATCAACAACGATCATGGTACTGCCGCGCTCTTCGACCTCTGTGCGAACCCGCCACGCAAATTCCCCGGGAGAAATCTCGGCAGGATCGATTTGTTGAATGAGCAACTGACCGCTCGATACGTGGCGACTTAGCTCCATGCCCATGCTGTCCGCCCGGGAGATCAACGTAGCGATGCGCTCATCGAATTCGTAGATGGTGCATTTTTCACCTCGTGCGCAGGCTGCCGCCAGATAGGCAAGGGTTACGGTGGTCTTTCCAGAGCCAGCAGGCCCTGTGACCAAGGTACTGGTTCCCCTGAGCGGGCCACCGACCAACAAGTCATCCAGTTCCTTCACACCGCTAGGCACAGGCTCCGCTTTGAATGGGACATGGTGAGTGGCCGCAATCAACCTCGGATACACCTCCAACCCGCCTCTGCGAATCGTGAAGTCGTGAAAGCCTGCAACGAAATCAACGCCTCGTAGTTTTTGCACCTGAAGTCGTCTGCGGGCAGCACCGAAATCCAGCGTCAGTCTCTCAAGCGTGATCACACCGTGGCATAAGCTGTGAAGATGGTTATCTCGTTCACCTGTGGAACTCGTGAGATCGTCCACAAGCAGGACCGTGATATCCCGACCTGCAAAATATTGCTTGAGCGCCAACACCTGGCGACGATAACGCAGAGGATCCTGAGCCAGGAGCCGCATCTCGGAAAGACTGTCGAAGACTAGCCGCCTGGGCTGAAGCTTATCGACTCGCTGCTGAATAAGCTTGATGGTATCGCCCAGCTCCGCCTCCCACGGATGCAGGATAGACTGCTCGTACTCATCGCCCAGCACTTCCTCCGTTGAGGAAAACTCGAACAAATCAATGCCGTTTAATGACCAGCCATGTGAGTGAGCGACGCTTTCAAGCTCTTCGCTGGTTTCTGAAAGCGTGATGTACAAGACAGGCTCGCCGGCCTTGACCCCATCGAGCAAGAACTGGAGACCCAGCGTCGTCTTGCCTGCTCCAGGCGTGCCCTCGAGTAAATAAAGCCTGTTGTTTGGCAGACCACCTTTAAGGATCGAGTCAAATCCGGCATTGCCAGTTGAGACAATCGGGCGAGGTAGCTTCATTTTAGCCTCAAGGAATAATGTGAGAGCACGTGCAGGCCCTGCAGTATGGGGCTCCCCTCAAAGCTGCGCCATTGGCAGATGAACCTTTTTCAAAATAAATTGAACTTTAAGCGAAAAAAGATTTCGTCAATTAAAATCGATAGCTCTCGTGAATATGCAATGACGCTATATTCCGCAGTTTATTCGCACTGTCGGTGCTTAAGCTGGAAAGCTGAATCAGCGCCTTCAACGTCGTCTGCCTGGTCTATGCTCGAAAATGATGGTTCATGAGGGGCCAGCATTTTTCACAAGGAGCAAAGCATGCGCAAACTCGTACTCTCAATGACTGCCGCTCTCTTCCTCGCTGGCGCTGTGGTGCCCGCGGCCTTTGCAGAGAGTGAGCTGGAAAAGGGCGTCCGACACGATAACCGTGAGCTGGATAAAGGTGTTGATCATGACGCCAAACAAGTGGACAAGGGCGTCAAGCACGATGCTGACGAGGTCGACAAAGGTGCAAAGCATGATGACAAGGAGCGTCACAAGGCTGACAAGCACGTCGATAAAGAGGTTAAAAAAGATCTGTAAAAAAAGCCTGCCACTGAGCAGGCTTTTATAGTCGGACGATGTGGGGCGGTTCAGCGAACCCGCTAAAACACTCACACTATCGCTTGCAGATTACCTGCCGCAAAAGCCGGGCCCCGTATAAAGGGCCCGGCCTCTGTCACTGGATGTACGGTCAGATCTTGAAGCTGTCGACCAGTTGCTTCAAACGACCTGCTTGTTGCGAAAGCGCAGCACAATCCTTGAGGGTTTCATTAAGATTGGCCACACCTTGCTGATTAAGTGTGTTGATCTGGTTGATATCGATATTGAGTGTTTCCACAACCGCGGTCTGCTCTTCCGTGGCCGCGGCAACTGACTGGTTCATGCCATCGATATCACCGATGCGGCGCGTTACATCGCGCAGACGACTGCCCGCCTGATTGGCAACTTCGACACTTTCCTGACTCGACACCTGGCTTTCGTTCATGTTGAGCACGGCATGCTGAGACCCTGTCTGCAGGCCGCCGATCATCTTGTGAATTTCATCGGCCGATGTCTGCGTGCGATGCGCAAGGTTGCGCACTTCGTCGGCCACCACGGCAAAACCGCGTCCGGCTTCACCCGCGCGGGCCGCTTCGATGGCAGCGTTGAGCGCCAGCAGGTTGGTTTGCTGGGAGATGCCTTTGATCACATCCAGAATGTGGCCGATGTTGTCGGTACTGGCGTTGAGCTGCTCGATCTGTGTGCACGAGTCACTGATTTTGGCGGACAACGTACTCATGGCGTGGATGGTTTTTTCGACCACCACCTGACCGTCTTCAGCCTGGGTGCGGGCCTCACTGGCCTGAATCGAAGCGTCCGAGGCGTTGCGAGCAATCTCCTGAGTGGCCGCACCCAGTTCGTTGATCGCAGCGGCAACGCTGTTGGTACGGGCGCTCTGCTCGTCAAAGCCGACGATTGAAGAGTTGGAGGAGTTGACCACTCGCTGCGACAGGTCATGCACCTGCAGCGTTGCGGAGGAGACTTCCGCAATGGACGCGTGCACGCGCTCCACGAACTGATTGAACGAGCCACCCAGCTCGGCGAACTCGTCCTTGCCCTGAATGCGCAGACGGCGGGTCAGATCACCCTCGCCCTGGGCGATGTCCTGCATCGCACGGCCCATGTCGGTCAACGGCCGCATCAGCGCACGGATCAACAGGCTCAACAGCAAGGCAATCACGGCCACCGCAATCAGCACGGCGACCATCGCCGAGCTGCGGAACTGGCTCAACGGTGCGTAAGCCTTGTCCTTGTCGATCGACAGTCCAATGTACCAGTCGGCCGAAGGCAGCCCGGTGATCGGGGTAAACGACAGCAGCCTCTGCTGGCCATTGAGCGTAACCTCACGCAGGCGCGCGTCCAGGCTGAGGGTCTGGCCTGGGTAGACGTCCTTGAGGTTTTTCATCACCTGTTCCTTGTCCGGGCTGACAATGATCTGCCCGTCCCCGCTGACCAGAAAGGCGTAACCGAGCCCGCCGAACTCCACCGAGTTGATGATCTTGACCAGCGTGTCCAGACTCAGGTCACCACCGACCACGCCGGTTATCTGGCCTGCAGTCTTGACCGGGCTGGCGATAGTCACCACCAGGCCGCCCACGGAAGCCAGATAAGGCGGGCTGAGAATGGTTTTACCGGCGTCGACGGTGGACTTGTACCAAGGCCGCTGACGCGGATCGTAACCCGCCGGCATATCGACATTGGGCCGCTGGGTGAACGCACCTTTGCTGTCACCGACGTAGGTGAACTGAAAGGTCGACACCAGCGAAGACTGCGACACCAGCCCGCTCAGATCGGAATTGACGCCCTGGAAGGCTACGTTCTGGGTGAGGTTTTCCAGCACCAGAATGCGTCCGCTCAGCCAGTTCTGCACGCTGCTGGCCGTCAACTGACCCGCCTGGCTCACCGAGGACTCAAGGTTCTGATTGATGGTGGTGCGTTGCAGGTAGTCGTTGTACAGGGTGAACAAGGCAAAGGCCAACACCACAACACCGGCCGCAGCCAGAAGAATTTTATGACGAAACTTCAAATTCATGACAAGGCATCTCAACGTGACGGGAAGAAGGTTCAGAGGCCAGAGCAACTTGTGACATAAAAATGTCACGCACTGCAAAAAGCAATGAACCTGAAGCGGATAAGGTTTCCACTGTCGCGAGCATAGACAATATTTTGCCGCACCCTATGAAAGGCGGCGCTCTATTTCAGTCTTCTCAGCGGTTCTTTATAGCGGTTCGTCTCCGCAGACGATAGGGCTTGAAAACGTATTTCAAGCGTCTTGAAACTTTCTCTTTTTTTTATTTCAGCTTGGCCACCACCTGCCGATAGTGTCTGTATAACACACCCCGCCCCTGACCTGTATGCCATGCCTTTCAGGGGCTCTACTGCTTTTAAATGGCTGTTGTTGGAGAATTCAATGAGTAGCTGGTTTGCAAACATCAGCGTCAATATGAAACTGGCCCTCGGTTTCGGTCTAGTACTTGTTTTTACTGCGATTCTTGCGCTGACTGGCTGGACCAGCATGAGCGGACTGATCAATCGCAGCAACTGGATGAGTGACATTACTTCGCTCAACTCCCAGTTGACCAAGCTGCGTGTTACCCGTCTGCAATACATGGTCGCTGACGGTGACGAGAAAGTCGCCGAAACCGTTCAGGTCTCGCTGGACGGCTTCAAGAACTATCAGCAAAAGCTGCTGACCTCGTTCAAAAGCCCCGAAAACGTAAAAATGCTCGAGCAACTGGGAGTGGTGATTGCTGACTACCAGAAGTCCCTGAACAACATGCGCGGCGGGTACAAGGCAAGCATTGTGGCGCGTGATGAGCTGGCCACGTATGCCGGCAAAAGCATTGATGTGTTTGAGCTGCTTCAGGCTGAAGTGAAAAAAATGGACCCTGCCGATGCCAATCGGTTCGAGCAATACCAGATCGTCACCGACGCAAAGGAAAACCTCAGGCTCGCGCGTTATGAGGTGCGTGGCTACACCACCAACCCTACGGCCGAAACTGAACAGACCGCCGTTGCAAGGCTGGATTCTGCCATCAAGGATCTGGATACGCTGAAAACGACGTTCAGCGGCACCCAGGCTGATCAGCTCAAGCAGCTGGAAACCTCGCTGGCCGCGTACCGAAAAGCCCTGCAAAGCTTCAAGGCCGCAACTGCCGACATCGCTCAGGCTCGCAAGGAGATGACCGTACAGGGCCAGGATATCGTCAAGATCAGCGAAGCCATGTACCAACTGCAACTGGATCGTCGTGATCAGGAAAGCGCACAGGCTCGCACCACGCAGATCACCTGTACGCTGCTGGCAATTATTCTGGGCATGATTGCAGCAGTGATCATCACCCGGCAGATTACCCGCCCCCTGCAGGAAACCCTGGCAGTGGTCGACCGTATTGCATCCGGCGACCTGACCCAGACTCTGGCAGTCACTCGTCGTGACGAGTTGGGCGTTCTGCAGCAAGGCATTCAACGCATGGGCAGCACCTTGCGCGAGCTGATTGGCGGTATCCGCGACAGCGTTGTGCAGATCGCCAGTGCTGCCGAAGAGCTGTCAGCGGTTACCGAGCAGACCAGCGCCGGCGTCAACAGCCAGAAAGTCGAAACCGACCAGGTGGCGACCGCCATGCATGAGATGTCGGCCACGGTTGCAGAAGTGGCGCGTAACGCCGAACAGGCTTCGCAGGCAGCGTCCAACGCCGACCGCGAAGCGCGCGACGGTGACAAGGTCGTGGGCGAAGCGATTGTGCAGATCGAGCGTCTGGCCAACGAAGTGGGTCGCTCGGCCGATGCCATGAACCAGCTGGAGCAGGAAAGCGACAAGATCGGCAAGGTCATGGACGTCATCAAGGCTGTGGCCGAACAAACCAACCTGCTGGCCCTTAACGCAGCCATCGAAGCGGCCCGCGCCGGGGAAGCCGGACGTGGTTTTGCCGTAGTTGCCGACGAAGTCCGCGGCCTGGCACAACGCACGCAGCAGTCCACAGTCGAGATTGAAACGCTGGTTGCAGCCCTGCAAAGCGGTACGCGTCAGGTTTCCAGCATCATGCTCAGCAGCCGCGAACTGACCGTCAGCAGCGTACAGCTCAGCCGTCAGGCGGGTACATCGCTGGGCAGTATTACCCAGACGGTCTCCAACATTCAGGCAATGAACCAGCAGATCGCTGCCGCAGCCGAGGAACAGAGTGCCGTAGCTGAGGAAATCAGCCGCAGCATCGTTAACGTCCGCGATGTGTCCGAGCAAACCGCCTCGGCCAGCGAAGAAACCGCTGCCTCCAGCGTCGAACTGGCACGCCTTGGCGGGCAGTTGCAGACGATGGTCAGCCACTTCCGGATCTGATATTCCGCAACAACCTTCAAGCCCGGCTTTTGCCGGGCTTGTTTGTTTCAGGCAGGTGTAAAAACAGGTTTGAATTCAACATAGCGAAGCAGCCCGGAACGTTTCCGGGCTGCGGGCATATGACCTTCGTCGACGGCATCAAGCCTGCGGCGGCTGTCCGTTGGACGCTGACAATCCGCCATCCACCGGCAAATTCACGCCAGTCACGAAGCGTGCGTCTTCACTTGCCAGAAAGGCGATGACATCGCCGACATCTTCAGCTTCGCCTGGACGCCCCAGCGGGATGCGCTCCATGAATTTGGCCATCAGTGCCTTGTCGCCGAGCATGTCTTCCGTCAGCTCGCTGCGAGTCAGTGACGGGCAGACGGCGTTGACACGCACACCGTCGGCACCGTGGTCCATCGCCAGCGCGCGGGTGAAATTGGTGATTGCACCTTTGGCCGCGTTGTAGAAGCTCATGCCCCAGTCGCCGCCCAGGCCGGAAACCGACGAGACGTTGATGATGTTGCCTTTACTGGCTATCAGCGCCGGCATGGCGGTACGGGTGCAATAGAACACGCCATCCAGGTCCACTGACATCAGTTCTTTCCAGTCGTCTACGCCCAACTCGGTGACTTTGCCGGACTTGACGATACCGGCGTTATTGACCAGCACATCCAGACGCCCAAAGTGTGTGGCGACTTCCTTGAACAGCGCTTCCACATCGCTTGGGTCCGCCACATCGGTAGCACGGACCAAATGCCCTTCGCCCGACAGTTGCGCGGCGACTTTGTCCAGCTTGTCGCGATTACGGCCTACCAGTACAACGCTTGCACCTTCCTGGGCAAAACGCTTGGCGGTAGCTTCGCCGATCCCGGAACCGGCCCCGGTCACGACAACAACTTTCTGGGTAAAACGATTCATGCAGCAGCTCCAAAAAAATAATGGGGTTATGAGGTGGACTGCCCGGTTGCACGCAGCGTTCAGTCAAAATCATTCACTGCTTTATGAGGGGTTAAAATCAGGTGAATCGGTAAACCTCGACTAACAGCGCGTTGACAAATCGAGACTGCGCTGCAAATATCACTGCGGTTGTACGACAACCTATAACGCCAAAAATAAAAACAAGACTGGGCCAACCATGAAAACTCTCGTCTGTACGTCTGCGCCACCGATTATCAAAGCCTCATCTATTCCGGCCGTTTCGCAGCACCCGACATCCTTTCAGATTCACAACATTCGCTGATACATGGCGAACGGTACTCGGCCGTCTGTCGGTCGAGGCCATGCCTGGCAACAGGCATCACGTAATCCTCAAAGGTGTCGGCTGCTGCTTGCGCGCGGCCAGAAAAGAGGACGGTTTCGATAAACGAGGGAGCAAAACAATAATGACATCTCACACTTCCCGCTCACGCATCCTGCTGGGTGTTGGCGGCATGGCACTGATTTTCCCGATGCTCGGCATGGCAGAAGGGTTCGTCGACGATACCAAAGCCACACTTACGCTGCGTAATGCGTACTTCAACCGCAACTTCACCAACCCGGCCTTTCCCAACAGCGCAGCGCCGCAGAACAAAGCCGAGGAATGGACACAAAGCTTCATTCTCGACGCCAAGTCGGGCTTCACCCAGGGCGTGGTCGGTTTCGGGGTTGACGTGCTGGGCCTGTATTCGCTCAAGCTCGATGGCGGCAAAGGCACCGGGGGCACTCAGTTGCTACCGATCCACAGCGACGGTCGCCCGGCCGATGATTTCGGCCGTCTGGGCGTTGCAGGCAAAGCGCGGGTTTCCAAAACCGAACTGAAAGTCGGCGAATGGATGCCGGTGCTGCCGATTCTGCGCTCCGATGACGGTCGTTCGTTGCCGCAGACGTTCCGCGGTGGTCAGGTGACGTCCAAGGAGATCGACGGCCTGACGCTGTATGGCGGGCAATTCCGTGGCAATAGCCCGCGCAACGATGCCAGCATGGAAGACATGTCGATGAACGGACGAGGCGCGTTCACGTCCGATCGCTTCAACTTCGGCGGTGGCGAGTATGTCTTCAACGACAAGCGCACTCAGGTCGGTGTCTGGTACTCGGAGCTGCAGGACATCTATCAGCAGCAGTTTTTCAACCTGCTGCATAGCCAACCGCTCGGCGACTGGACCCTGGGGGCTAACCTGGGTTACTTCATCGGCAAGGAAGACGGAAACAAACTGGCCGGCGACCTCGACAACAAGACCGCCTACGCACTGCTCTCGGCCCGCTATGGCGGCAGCACGTTCTATGTCGGCCTGCAAAAGCTCACCGGCGATACCGCATGGATGCGCGTCAACGGCACCAGCGGTGGCACGCTGGCCAACGACAGTTATAACTCCAGCTACGACAATGCCAGGGAAAAGTCCTGGCAGTTGCGCCATGACTATAACTTCGCGGTGCTCGGCGTACCCGGCCTGACCCTGATGAACCGCTATATCAGCGGCGACAATGTGCATACCGGCAACATCACCGACGGCAAGGAATGGGGACGGGAGTCTGAACTGGCGTATACCGTACAAAGCGGTGCGCTCAAGAACCTGAACGTCAAATGGCGCAACTCCAGCCTGCGTCGCGACTTCAGCACCAACGAGTTCGACGAGAACCGCGTGTTCATCAGCTACCCTATTTCGCTGCTGTGAAACCTGTGGCAAAGCCTGCCTGAAAGCTCGTCTGCAGGGGCAGGTTTTGCCTTGTTACAAATGTGTTCGCACAGGCGGGCATACAGGTCGTTTTTATACTTTGGCCGCGTTGACAATCAGCGTATGCGGTGCCGATAATTCGGCAAGTCATACGACAACAGATGACAAAAATAACAATCGGGACTTTTCTCATGGCATCGGCTCATACCACTCAAATTCCCTTCAATCGCCTCCTGCTGACCGGCGCGGCAGGTGGCCTGGGCAAGGTATTGCGCGAAACACTGCGCCCTTACACAAAAGTGCTGCGACTGTCCGACATTGTCGAGATGGTACCGGCAGTCGACGACAGTGAAGAAGTTCAGGCCTGCGATCTGGCCGACAAGAACGCCGTGCACCAACTGGTCGAAGGCGTCGACGCGATCGTGCACTTCGGCGGTGTGTCAGTCGAACGCCCCTTCGAGGAGATCCTCGGTGCCAACATCTGCGGTGTGTTCCACATTTACGAAGCGGCCCGTCGTCATGGCGTAAAACGCGTGATCTTCGCCAGCTCCAACCACGTAATCGGTTTCTACAAGCAGACCGAGACCATCGACGCACACTCCCCTCGCCGCCCGGACAGCTACTACGGTCTGTCCAAGTCATACGGCGAAGACATGGCCAGCTTCTACTTCGATCGCTACGGCATCGAAACCGTCAGCATCCGCATCGGCTCGTCGTTTCCTGAACCGCAGAACCGTCGAATGATGAGCACCTGGCTGAGCTATGGCGACCTGACCCAGTTGATCGAGCGCTCCCTGTACGCGCCAGACGTTGGCCATACCGTGGTCTACGGTGTTTCGGACAACAAAACCGTATGGTGGGACAACCGCTTCGCCAGCAAACTGGACTACGCCCCCAAGGACAGCTCGGAAGTTTTCCGCGCCAAGGTTGAAGCCCAGCCGGAGCCTGCGGCCGACGACCCGGCGATGGTTTATCAGGGCGGTGCGTTTGTGGCCTCAGGCCCCTTCGGCGATCAATAAACAGCCCCTACCTGTTGAAGAACTCTGCTTGCAGACGTTGGAGATACGACCTGTCATGGATGCCGAACTGATTGTCGATGCACAAAACGCCACAGGCGAAAGCCCGGTCTGGAGCGCACGTGACCAGGCGTTGTACTGGGTAGATATTCCGAAAGGCACGCTGCAGCGCTGGAGTTTCGCCGACGGCAGCATACGCACCTGGAAAGCGCCGCAGATGCTGGCCTGCATCGCGGCCGACAGCCGCGGCGGCTGGATAGCCGGGATGGAAGACGGCATTTATCATCTGCAGCCCATAGAAGACGGCAACCAGAAAAACGGCAGCCTGATCAGTACTCTTCTGGCTAGCGTCGAACACGCACAGACAGGCATGCGCTTCAACGATGGCCGATGCGACCGGCAAGGACGCTTCTGGGCCGGCACCATGCTGATGGACATGGCAGCAGGCGCAGTGGTAGGTGCGATGTATCGCTACAGCGCCGGGCAGAAGACACTCGATGCCCATTTAAAGGACTTCATTGTCCCCAACGGCCTGGCGTTCAGCCCGGACGGCAAGACCATGTACCTGTCCGACTCGCATCCCAGCGTGCAGAAGATCTGGGCTTTCGATTACGACACTGATAGCGGTACGCCGCACAACCGTCGCCTGTTCGTGGACATGAACCACCACCTGGGCCGCCCCGACGGTGCAGCAATCGACACCGATGGCTGCTACTGGATCTGCGGCAACGACGCGGGCCTGATCCACCGTTTTACGCCCAACGGCAAACTCGACCGCTCGCTGGTCGTGCCGGTCAAAAAACCGGCCATGTGCGCCTTTGGCGGCCCCGATCTCGAGACCTTGTTCGTAACGTCCATTCGCCCGGGTGGCGATATCAGCGACCAGCCATTCGCCGGTGGTCTGTTCGCTTTGCGCCCTGGTGTCAAAGGCCTGGAGGAACCCGTGTTTCAGGGCTGACAGTGCCCACCGAAAATCCCATAGCTCGACCAAAAATAACAACATCGGAGATATCCATGGATTTCAAACGCAAGCTTCTCATCGCTGCACTTCCGTTGGCCTTCTGCGTGTCAGGCATGGCCCAGGCAGAAGTCAAAATCAAGTTCGCCGAGGTTCACCCCGCAGGCTACGCGCCGGTCGTGGCGGAGCAGAACATGGGCAAGAAACTCGAAGAACAGTCCAAGGGCGAGATCAGTTTCAAGATGTACGCGGGTGGCGTGCTCGGTTCCGAGAAGGAAGTCGTTGAACAGGTCCAGAGTGGTGCCGTGCAGATGACTCGCGTCAGCCTGGGCATCGTCGGCCCGGTCGTACCGGACGTCAACGTCTTCAACCTGCCGTTCGTGTTCCGTGATCAAGCGCACATGCGCACGATTATCGACGGCGAGATCGGCCAGGAAATTCTCGACAAGATCACCAACTCGCAATTCAACATGGTCGCGCTGGCCTGGATGGATGGCGGCACACGCAACCTGTACACGAAGAAACCGGTACGCCAGATTTCCGACCTCAAAGGCATGAAAATCCGCGTACAGGGCAACCCGGTATTCATCGAAACCATCAACGACATGGGCGGCAACGGCATCGCCATGGCCACCGGCGAAATCTTCAGCGCGCTGCAGACCGGCGTGATCGATGGCGCGGAAAACAATCCGCCGACCTATTACCAGCATAACCACTACCAGAACGCGAAGTTCTTCACGATTACCGAGCACTTGATTCTGCCCGAGCCCATCGTGATGGCGAAAGCCACCTGGGAGAAGCTCAAGCCGGAGCAACAGGCTCTGGTGAAAAAGCTCGCGCGTGAAGCGCAAATGGAGGAGCGCGCGCTGTGGGACAAGTCGTCAGCCGACGCGGAAACCAAGCTCAAGGCTGCTGGCGTGGAGTTCATCACCCTGACGCCGGAGCAGAAGAAAGCCTTCTACGACGCCACCCAGCCGGTGCGTGACAAATTCGGTGCGCCCTACAAGGATTTGATCAGCCGTATCGAAGCGGTCCAGACCAATCCGGCACTGGCTGCACCGAGCACCCAAGCGGCCCAATAAGCCTGTCCGATTATGCTGCGCGAATGAGTGAAAGCTCGTTCGCCGCCGCAGTGGTGAGCCCATGAAAAATACGCTATTGCGCATCAACGACACGATCTATCGGGTCTGCATCGGCATTGCCGGTCTGTCCGTGCTGATCATGACCCTGATCATCCCCTGGGGCATCTTTGCCCGTTACATACTCGGCAGCGGCTCCAGTTGGCCGGAACCCACGGCCATTCTGCTGATGGTGGTATTTACCTTCTTCGGAGCCGCAGCCAGCTATCGCGCCGGTGCGCACATGGCCGTTTCTATGGCCGTGGACCGTATGCCGCAACAGGTACGCCGCAGCGCTTCATTGCTCGTGCAGATCCTGATGGCGATCGTCGCCCTGTTCATGATCTTCAAGGGTTTCAAGCTGTGCGCCACCACGTGGAATCAGTTTGTCGGTGAGCTGCCGTTTCTGAGGGTCGGCATCACTTACTTGCCAATCCCCATTGGCGGCATCGTAACCCTGATTTTCGTGTTGGAAAGACTGTTTCTGGGCGACCAGAGTCATCGCGCGGTGATGCGCTTCGATGTCATTGAAGAAAGCGAAGGTGCCGCATAAATGGACGCTTTTATACTGCTGGGCAGCTTCATCGCATTGATCCTCATCGGCATGCCTGTCGCCTATGCGCTGGGGCTTTCGGCCCTGATAGGCGCCTGGTGGATCGATATTCCGGCCGATGCGCTGATGATCCAGATTGCGGGCGGCGTGAACAAGTTTTCGCTGCTGGCAATTCCATTCTTCGTGCTGGCCGGGGCAATCATGGCCGAAGGCGGCATGTCCCGACGGCTGGTCGCCTTTGCCGCTGTGCTGGTGGGTTTCGTGCGCGGCGGGCTGTCGCTGGTCAACATTGTGGCCTCGACCTTCTTCGGCGCGATTTCGGGCTCTTCGGTGGCCGATACCGCGTCGGTAGGCTCGGTGCTGATCCCGGAAATGGAACGCAACGGCTATCCTCGGGACTTCTCGACGGCAGTGACCGTCAGCGGTTCGGTTCAGGCCCTGCTGACGCCACCCAGTCATAACTCGGTGCTCTATTCCCTGGCGGCGGGCGGCACGGTATCGATTGCTTCGCTGTTCATGGCCGGGATCATGCCGGGGCTGTTACTCAGCGCAGTGATGATGGGCCTGTGCATGATCTTCGCGCGCAAGCGCAATTACCCCAAGGGTGAAGTGATTCCGCTGCGCAAGGCACTGAAAATTGCCGGGGAAGCGCTCTGGGGCATGATGGCCATGGTCATCATTCTCGGCGGCATTCTGTCGGGGATCTTCACCGCCACCGAGTCGGCTGCCATTGCTGTGCTCTGGTCATTCTTCGTCACCATGTTCATCTACCGCGACTACAAATGGCGCGATCTGCCCAAACTGATGCACCGGGCTGCACGGACCATTTCCATCGTGATGATTCTGATCGGTTTTGCCGCCAGCTTCGGTTACATCCTGACGCTGATGGAAATCCCGATGAAGATCACCACGGCATTCCTGACCCTGTCAGATAACCGCTACGTGATCCTGATGTGCATCAACGTCATGTTGCTGCTACTGGGCACCGTGATGGACATGGCCCCGCTGATTCTGATCCTGACTCCGATCCTGTTGCCGGTCATCGTCGGTGTCGGCGTCGACCCGGTGCACTTCGGCATGATCATGCTGGTGAATCTGGGGATCGGGCTCATAACGCCGCCGGTGGGTGCGGTGCTGTTCGTCGGTGCCGCGGTGGGCAAAGTCACCATTGAAGCCACCGTGAAAGCCTTGCTGCCGTTCTATGTCGCGCTGTTTGTGGTGCTGATGCTGGTCACCTACATTCCCGCCATCTCGCTGTGGCTGCCGAGCGTCGTGCTCTAACGTCATCCGTTGCAACGCTACCGGAGCGCTCAAACCGCTCCGGTATGCACCTCTGTTGTCCAGCCAAGGAGGCTGGTTGCATATGTCTGCCCCTGCCCTGTTTCCCCGCCACATTGCCGTGCTTATCCTGGCATTGCTGGCCTGCTCGTTTGCCGGCAACCACATTGCGGCACGCATCGCTTTCGATCATGACACCGGCTTGCTGCTGGCCATTCTTTGCCGCTCCGGCGTCACCCTGCTGGTGCTGGTCAGCCTGGTGCTCTGGCAACGTGAAAAGCTCAGTCTTCCTGCCAGCACCTGGCGCTGGCAATTGCTTCTGGGCTTGCTGATCGCGACTCAGAGTTTTTGCATTTATTCGGCGGTAGCCCGTATTCCGGTGGCGCTGGCATTGCTGGTGGTCAACGTCTCGCCGATTCTGCTGGCGCTGTTGACCTGGGCACTGGGCGGCGCAAGGCCCACACGACGTGCCGCAGGCCTGATGGCGTTGATTCTGTTCGGCCTGACGCTGGCGCTGGATGTGCCGCATCGGCTGTCAAACCCTGGCAGCAGCGAACCGCAGTGGCTGGAAGGTATCGCCTATGCGTTTACCGCAGCGGTGGTGTTCGCCTTTGCGCTATGGATCACCGACAACAAACTGGCCAGCATGCGCGGCACGGTGCGCAGTATGCTGACCATGGTCGTGGTGTTCGCGGCGGCTGCGCTGGCCGGTGCCAGTGGCCTGTTGCCCGGTGGCGTGGATCTGCCGTCAAGTCGCATCGGCTGGACTGCGCTGGCCAGTCTGGTGGTGCTGTACGGGTTGGGCTTTTCGCTGCTGTTCATCTGTATGGCGCGGCTGGACATCGCCCGCAATGCGCCGGTAATGAACATCGAGCCGGTGGCGAGCCTGCTGTTCGGCTGGCTGATTCTCGATCAGTTGCTCAGCAGCGGCCAGGTCATCGGCGGGCTGATCGTCGTCAGCGGTATCGTCCTGTTGACCTGGCGGCGCGCCACGCCACCTGCCTCTCAATCATCCGGCCCGTCATCCACGAAGGTTTTGCATCATGCCCGCGAACGTACTGACCCTTGAAGATGGTCTGACCCGCCTCACTCTGGCCCCCGACATCGGCGGCAGTATCGTCAACTGGACCATATTGGCCAGCGGGCACCCCTTGCTGCGCCCGAGCGACGAACAGGCACTGGCTGCCGGTACACCTCGCCGACTGGCCTGCTACCCGCTGGCGCCCTGGTCGAACCGGATAGGCAACGGCGGTTTCGACACCCCGGATGGCTGGCTCGCACTGGCCCCCAACAGCGCCAACGACCCATTACCGATTCATGGCAGCGCCTGGCAACAGGTCTGGAGTGTTACCGAGCAGACCGCAGAGCAGGTCTGCCTGCAACTCGACAGCCAGACGCCGTTCGCCTACCGCGCGCAACTGCGCTACACCCTGCAAGACGGCAAGCTGGGCATCGAACTGACCACTACCCACCTGGACAGTCGTGCCGCCTGGCACGGGCTGGGCTTGCACCCTTACCTGCCGCGCACGCCCCACACACGCCTGCAGGCCAAGGCTGCGCAGGTATGGCTGTGCGACGAAGCCGGTTTGCCCAGCGCCTTGCAGGACCTGCCAGCAGAATGGGATTTCCGACACGGCAACGCGCTACCCGACACACGTCTGGACAACGGTTTCACCGGTTGGGATGGCGGCAGCCTCATCAGCCAGCCGGACCTGGGCTATGAACTGCACTGCCAGGCTACCGGCAGCGACTACTTTCTGGTGTTCTGCCCGCCAGGGTTGGATTTCTTCTGCTTCGAGCCGGTCAGCCACCCAGTCAACGCACATCATTTGCCCGGGCGGCCGGGATTGAGCCTATTACGTCAGGGGGAGTCGATGGAGTTAACGATCAGTCTGCATTACAAGCCCTTGTAGCAGGCTTTATGCGTGCATGCTCCATGCCTTTCGTTACGGGGTAATCAACAGTGTTGAAGACCGCTGACGCGGGTAACGCCGGTGGCGGTGTCGCAGCTGTCGTTCAACGTTGACTGAAGATTGCCAAGTAAAAATGTACTTGTCGCATTGGCGCCTTTATAACGGCCATCCACAATTGCCCCGACACCAACAATGGTCGTGTTCAAAGTACCAATATTATTGATCGTCGCGTTGAACTTGTAAGTGCTGGTGACTCCATCGCTCCAGCTAATGACCCATGTTCTGCTGGATGTTGGTAGCAGTAACGACTCGCAGGAAAACGTAGACTGGAAGCTTTCGCTGGACGAAGCGCTGGCAGCCAAAGGGAATGAGAGCGAAACACACGGGTTCCAACTGCTCGTCGTCGATACAACAATCGTCTGACTGGTGTTGGTCAATCCTGGCGACCAGTTTGTAGTATGGGTTCCTTTACAGGTAACCAGATTTACAGCCTCAGCCTGAGCTCGCCAAGGTGCAAAAAGAAGCCCCATACAAATGATAACCAGCAGTACACAGGCCAGCTTGGCCAGCGTAGATGAAGCACGTGCAACGTGAGTGTCCATAATGGTCTCCCTGACCTTGATAGCATCCAGATCACAGGTTAAGCAGCCAGCTGCTCATAGCGCTACTGGCAGAAATGACAGCGACTGTCTGCATGACTGGACCGTGGTCATTGTCATGGCCGCACCTGTAAAATTCCTCCACGCCGCTCGTCATATCCTGTGATCCACTCCCCATCCCGTTGCGTAACACCTCTGCATTGCGAACCAAAACCAGACAATGGTGATCAGAAGGTGGATCATGCGCACTACTGCCAGTCTCAGGATCTTCTGTCACTTGTCCCCCCCTCACAGCGAACCGACAATAACCCGACTTTGGATTGATGAAGTCACCGCCGTGGCCCGCCAGAGGGACCGCGAAAGCTTCATGCGCATCTACGATTACTTTGCGCCGCGCTTATTGCGTTATCTGACCGGGCTGAATGTGCCGGAGGGGCAGGCTGAAGAATTGGTGCAGGAAGTGCTGCTCAAGCTGTGGCACAAGGCCGACTCCTTCGACCCGACCAAGGCCAGCCTGGGAACATGGCTGTTTCGCATTGCCCGCAATCTGTACATCGACAGCGTGCGCAAGGACCGCGGCTGGGTGCAGGTGCAGAATTCGCTGGAACAACTCGAGCGCCTGGAGGCCCCGGTAGATCGAACGCTCGATTATAGCCAGCGTCAGGAGCAACAACTGAACATTGCCATTCAGAACCTGCCTCCCGATCAGGCCCGGGTGTTGCGCATGTCGTATTTCGAAGCGCTCAGCCATCGGGAAATTTCCGAACGCCTTGGTATGCCACTGGGCACGGTGAAATCGTGCCTGCGCCTGGCGTTTCAAAAATTGCGTTCGCGGATAGAGGAATAATGATGAGCCCACGACATCATCCGGATGACGCGACTCTGGTCAGCTATGCAGCGGGAGCGCTGTCGCAGGTCCTCGCAGTGGTGACTGCGGCGCACCTTGAACGCTGTGCCGAGTGCCGTGCGCGACTCAGGCAGGCCGAAGAGATTGGCGGTGTGTTGATGCAGCAGCACATCAGCAGCGTGGTGCCACTCAAGGGCAGGTCGGCAATGCTCGCGCGTCTCGATGAACAGCAAACGGGCGCTGAACCGTCAATGTATTCGATGCCGGCAGCCAATCAGGACCCGGACTTGCTACCTGCCTGCCTGCACGCGCATTTCGGTCGACAGCTGAGCACACTGAAATGGAAGACACTGGTTCCTGGCGTGCAACGAGTACGTGCGCAAGGTATTGAACAAGGCAAGTTGATGCTGCTGAAAATCGCCCCCGGCGTCAGCATGCCGGTGCACAGCCACGACAGCGGCGAGATGACCATGGTGCTCAAGGGCGCGTACCACGACATACAGGGAGCGTTCGGGCTCAATGACGTAGCCGATCTGGACAGCCACATCCAGCACCAGCCCGTCGCCTACCCTGACCGGGAATGCATCTGCGTACTGGCGACGGAATCAAGGCTGCGCTTTCACGGGCTGCTGGCGCGGATGATGCAGCCGTTCTTCGGGATCTGAAAAACGGCTCCATAGCTGCTCTCAGCGCTGGACACTCACCCCCAGCGAAGCCAGTGCATCCCAGTAACCCGGGTAGGTCTTGCCGACGCAATCGGGGTCGAGAATGCGGATACCGGCGATCTTCAAGCCTGCCAGCGCAAAACACATGGCGATGCGATGGTCGGAGTGGGTGTCGATCAATGCATCTACCGTAGTACCTGCCAGCGCCGGGTTGGCGTGCACCAGCAGATCGTCGCCCTCTTCTACCGCAAGGCCCGGTGCGATGGCGCACAGGCCGTGGGACAGTGCTGAAATACGGTCACATTCCTTGACCCGCAGGTTGGCGATGCCGACAAAGCGCACTGGCTGACGGTTGAAGGCGGCGAGTACCGCCAGGGTCGGAATCGCGTCCTGCATTTGCGAACCGTCGATCACGGCAGGCATGTTCGGGAAGCTAGCGATGATCTGACTGGCCAGGGCATCAGGCTGAGTGAATGCGTCGCTGGCCACGCCGAGGTCGATATCGCCCTCGGTCAATGCTTGCGCGGCCCACAGGTAGGTGGCCGCCGATGCATCCGGCTCGATATGGAAGTCCGTAGCGCGATAACCAGTGGCCGAGACTTTCCAGGCGGTTTCGCCGATGGCCTGAACCTCGGCACCGAACGCCTGCATGGCCGCCAGAGTCAGGTCGACGTAACCACGTGCGCCAATCTCGCTGCCGGTCAAGGCGACTTCGACCGGGCCCTTGCCGCAGGCTCCGGCCATCAGCAATGCCGACACGTACTGGCTGGACAGATTGCCATCGATTTCAATACGTCCGGCTTCCAGGCCGCCCTTGCCCTTGATCGCCACCGGCGGGCAGCCGCTGGGCGCACTGACTTCCACACCCATGCGCTGCAAGGCATCGACCAGCGGGCCGATCGGGCGCTTGCGCATGTACTCGTCGCCGTCGACCACAAAGTCGCCTTCGAAGTTGGCCAGTGCAGCGGTCAGAAAGCGCGTTGCGGTCCCGGCGTTGCCGAGAAACAGAGCCTGCTGCGGTGCCTGCCAGTGCCCGCTGCTGGTGACCACAAAGGTGCTGTCATCCGGCTCGTCGACCTGCACGCCCATCAGACGCAGTGCTTCGGACATCACGCGGGTGTCGTCACTCTTCAGCGCGCCGGTCAGGCGGCTGGTGCCTTTGGCCAGCCCGGCGAGCAACAATGCGCGGTTGGTGATCGACTTGGAGCCCGGCGGGCTGACGCGCCCGACCAGCGGGCGCTCGACAGGCAAAACAGTGAGGGTGGCTTGAGGTCGCATGATGTCCCTGAGCGTCAGCGGAAAAATCGCGATCCTAGCACGAGCGGGATCAAGCCCGCAGTGCGGTTTTGCTGCCCCGACGAGCCAGACAGCCGTTTACTTTTGTTCAGCACCCGACAGTTGCTGCAGCTTGTCATTGGCTGCCTGCAATTGATTGCGGTTGGCTGCCACGTCGGTGACGTCATAGATCACCAGGCACACATGGCTGATCGCTCCGGTGGTTGAACGCAGCGGAAACAGCGTGGTGTTCTGGTACATGAACTCTTCGTGCCCGGTGATCGGCTGGTAATTCTTGAAGCGCACCAGATACGGCCGCTGTTCCCAGATGGTGAACGCCGGTGTGCCAAGGGTCACGACGTTATCGATTTTCTTGCTCAGCCATTGGCGGTTAACCTCCGGAAACAACTCGAAGAAGGTCTTGTCGATGGCCACATAGGGCACCACGCCAGAACGGTTTTCCATGAAGGTATTCCAGACCGTTACCCGGTAGTTCAGGTCCAGCACCACAATGCCTACGTCAATGTTCTGCGTGACGGCCAGCAACCAATGAAGCTCGTTGATTTCGATAGCGTTGCTCATGGGTCAGCTCATCATGTAGGCGAGTTTTTTGGTAAGCAGCTCGACCGAATCTTCGGTGAACAGCATCAACAGATCGAAATGAATGTTGTGGCCTTCCACGCTGTAACTGATTTCAACCGCCAGGGTCTTTTTCCAGCGCTGCTGATTGATGCGGATAAGCTCGTCGATGCCACCCTGCGCGCCCAGCAACTGTGGGTGACCTTGCGAAAACGCGATGTCGATCTGCTCGGCGATACCGCTCAGGCAGGCACCGATCAGGATCGTGGACAGGTCCAGAAGCATCTCCATGTTGGAGCTGTCGGAGTTATCGTCGCCCATCAGTTTCGACATGCCGGAGATTTCCGAGTCATGGAAAATCAGCAGCGCTTCACCTGCAATACCACCACCGATGTAGCCCTGACACACCGCCGTCAGACGCTGATCAGCATGGGCATCGGCCAGCGCCATATGCAATTCGCCGACCTCAAGCATGTTGACGTTGGGCACCGGCAACTGCACGAACACGCCCAGCACCTTGGCCAGCAACGCCGCAGCGCGGCCCATGGCAACGTTGATGGTTTCGCGGAAGGCATCCTGAAAGCTGATCACCCCGCCCTTATTGTTGAGGGCCGGCAGCGCAACAGGTGACACCGCCGGCTTGCCCAGCAGGCCCAGGCGTTCCAGCGTGCTCTTGAGTTCGTCCGGGTCGGCAGGTTTTTTCAGAAACGCCAGCGCGCCCAGTTCCATGACCCGGCGCACCGCTTCGTCCTGCACGTCGCCCGACACCACAATGACCTTGGTGTCGAGGTTTTCGGCACGAATCGCCGTCAAGGTCTGGTAACCGTCCATCACCGGCATGGTCAGATCGAGCAGCACCACCTGGCCCTGGCCTTTACGGATGGCCTCAAGACCTTCCTGCCCCTGGGTAGCGAGCGTTACCGATATATCCCAATCAGCAGGCAGGGCGCGCAACAGTTGCTTTCGCGCCATGTTCGAGTCATCGCATATCAATAGTGCAAGCGTGGACATCGTGTGGTTCTCACTGCAAAAAAATCAGGCTGACAACGGCGGACAGCACGTATACGTTCGACAGCACTATCGAAATCGACTGACACTGAGCCTATAACGCTCGATCAGCAACATTCAAACTAAACCTATAGCCTTAAGTCGGCGATGTTTGCAGTTTCTGTAATTTAAGTCGCTTTCTGTTGCTGCAAATCACTACCGCGACCATCCAAACCAGCCTATTATCAAGTGATAGATTTAATAGCAATCACTCGATAGACAGGTGTGTCCATGTCTCTGCCTATAAGCGACTACCATCCGGCCCTGCCCCGGCAGGACGATTTCTGGCAGCATCTGGGTATTCCGGCCCGTGGCACGCGGCTGTACTCGGCGCTGCACGACGGTTTGCCGTATGAAGTCTTCGAACGTCTGGCGCATTACACCGACCTGAACCGCTCGACCCTGGCCGAGCACTTGGGCATCGCTCCCGCCACCTTGCAGCGACGCCTCAAGGTGCGCCGCTTCAATGCCGAGGAAAGCGATCGGCTGTTCCGCCTGGCAGCGGTTTACAAAGCGGCGCTGGACCTGTTCGAAGACGATACCGAAGCGACCCGCCTGTGGCTGGCCAACCCGGTCTATGGGCTGGGTAATCGCAGGCCGCTGGAAATGCTCGCTACCTCAGCCGAGGCGCAGGCAGTGCTCGACCTGATCGGTCGGCTGGAACACGGTGTCGTGGCGTGATTGCAGTCTATCGACTGGTAAAGCGCAAATGGCTGGCTCAGGCGTTCGACGGTGAAGGCGCCAAGCTCTATGGCGGACGCTGGAACAGCAAAGGCAACGCCTGTGTGTACTGCGCAGGCAGCGAATCGCTGGCGCTGCTGGAAGTGCTGGTGCACCTGGGCAACGCTGGCGTGGCCCGGCATTACGCGATGCTTGAGCTGCAGATTGGCGAAGAGCACATCCTCAATGCACGGCCGGACACCCTGCCCCCCGACTGGCGAGAAGAGCCCGCACCACCGGCAACCGCCTCGTTCGGCGACGACTGGCTTGCCTCGGGTCAAAGCCTGGCACTGGCCGTGCCCAGCGTGATCATTCCGCGTGAGTCCAACTACCTGCTCAACGTCCAGCACCCGGAATTCCTGGCCGTTGTGGCAACGGCCAGGGAGCTGGAGTTTGTGGTTGATCCGCGCCTTGGTTAAACGGGCCAGATAACTGCAAAGCGGCTCGTTGAATACACAGTTACATGCCGGACGAGCGTGCGGACCGGGTCAGTGGCTGGCAGGCGCAGTGGTCGTTGCAGGCGTTGTTTCTGCTGTCTGCGGCAACGCCATACCCTTGGGCCACAGCAACCAGATATTGCCTTTCTGTTTCATGTCACCTGCCAGCTTCCCGGCCTCATCGCCAGTGCCCCAGAACAGATCAGCGCGGACTTCACCGGCAATCGCACCGCCCGTGTCCTGCGCAGCAACCGGGCGCACCACGCTGCTGCCATCCGGCCGCGTGGTAGAGAGCCAGAGCAGGCTGCCCAGAGGAATCACCTTGCGATCGATGGCTACGCTGTAGCCCGGTGTCAGCGGCACGTTGAGCGAGCCGCGCGGGCCTTCATTGCTGTCGGGGTTACGGGCAAAAAACACATAGCTGGGGTTGCTGGCCAGCAACTCGCTGACCCGTTCCGGATGCGCTTTGGCCCAGGCAGCGATGCTGCCCATGGTCACGTCTTCCTTCTTCAACTGGCCCTGCTCCACCAGCCAGCGACCAATCGCGCGATACGGGCGGCCGTTCTGATCGGCATAGCCCAGACGCAGCTGCGAGCCATCCTCCAGACTCACGCGCCCGGAGCCCTGAATCTGCAGGAACTGCACATCCATCGGGTCGGTCAGCCAGGCAATCACCGGCGCATTCAACCCCTGCGCGTTGATCGTCGCGGCATCGTCGTAAGGCTTGAGCACCCGCCCTTCGAGCCGACCGCGCAATCGCTTGCCCTTGAGTTCGGGATAAATGCTGTCCAGATTGACCACAATCAGATCATCCGGAATACCGTAAACCGGCACGTTAGCCGTGGCGGTCTGAGTCAGGCTGCCGGGGTAGACAGGCTCGTAATAACCGGTGATCAGGCCATCGGCACTGCCGCCGTCAGCGCGCAGGCTGTAGACCTGCAACTGACTCTGCAAAAACGTGCGGATCTGCGCCGCATCCGGAGCCGCCACGAGGCTGCCTGCCGCCGCACAGGTCAGTCCCCACACGGCATCAGCCTTCAGACGAACACACGCACTGCGCCATGAGGCAAACCCGGCTTGCAAGTCGGCGTCCGACACGGCTGGCAGCGCGTCCCAACCAGCCTGGCTATAAGTGGTGTGCGGCGGCGCAGGCGGCGTCACCGGCTTATCGGACTTGTCACACGCGGTCAGCAGGGCAGCCAGCGGCAAAGCGAGCGCCAGCCCCCGAAACCATGGCTTGAAAGAGAGCATCATCAGCAGCAATCCTTTTACAGCCCACAGCAGGCTGGAGGGTAAAAGGCGTCATTGTGGCCGAAGCGGGCAGAGGGGCCTAGTGGGGAGCTTCATTCATCAGCAGAGCCGGGCATAGTGCCATCAAGAGCGGGTCTATCGAAGGCAGCTCCTGTCACGCCATTCAGAAAACCTCAGTAGACTGCCGCCATACTGAAAGCATCTATGTATTCACCATCCCGATAGGCAAACTTGCGGTGTGTACCCTCTATGACGAAGCCATTCTTTTTATAAAGCGCAATAGCAGGCTCGTTATCAACGAAGACTGTAAGCTCCAGGCGTTTTACATTCATCCATCGACAGGCGGTTGCAGTCAGTTCTTTCAATAATTCGTCGCCAATGCCCTGGCGATGATGACCGTCTGCGACCCCCATCCAGAAATCAGCTACGTGCTGCCTTCTTCCCTGAAAGCGATAGAGCATGGCGCACCCGACAACGATGCCATCGCGCTCGGCAACCAGGGAAAGGCCTGAAGCGCTGCGACCTTCAACAAGTTTTTTTATGTCGTTGACTGACTGGTATGGCATCCGAAGCGTCCACCAACGGAACACCGGCTGTTCAAAAATCTGAGCCAGCGAAGACCAGTCACTGTCTGCCATCGCACGAACGATCAAACTCATTTCAGACTCCTCGCCAGACCTGTTCCGTCCGGACCCAGACGCATTCTGATTGTCGATACAACCCGCCATGCTTAACGCCCGGCGTCGCCCTTCCGGCTGCCCGTCTGTTTACTGTCAAGGCCGGCCCGGATGCGGTTCCGGATAGTCGCGGTTGATGTCGATTGGTTTGGCATACGGCCCATCCCATAGCTGCTCATGCAGAGCGCCGATGCGCTTGGCCATTGTGCTGTCGTGCATCACCACTTCCAGGTTGCGCGAGTTGTCGAGATAACCGCCGAGCCAGTTGCTGGTGCCAACCCATGCGACCTGATCATCAATGTCCATGGTCTTGCTATGGATCACGCGTGCATACGGGATGAACCCCTCGGCGGCTACGGGCAGTGTGACGATGCGCACCTGCACGTTGGGCACCAGGGCCAGACTCTTCAAATAGGCAACTTCGGGCATGCCTGTGTTCCAGTCCGACACCATGAGCTTGATCGAAACGCCACGAGCGGCGGCGCTGCGGATGGCGTTATCGATGACCGCATAGTAAGGCCGGGTTTTGTCAGGCCCGTAGGACAAGGGCGCGTAATCCAGTAACTGGACGCGAACCTCGCGGCTGGCTTGCGCCAGTAAACGCGGCAGCTCGGCCTGGGAGTCGAGTACGCCGGGCGGGTTATAGCGCTGCGGACTGGCGACCAGATAGTTGCCAGCGGGCAAAGCATTCTTGTTCGAGTGTGGCACCGGAATCGGTTTGCCTTCGGCGATGGCGGCCTGGGCAAGCCAGTCCTGATCGAACACGGCCTGCGCCTGGCGCACGACATTCGGCTCGTCAATACGCAGGCCGGTTTCATGGATGTGCTCCAGAGAGCGCCAATCGAAATTCTGACTGCCTATGAACGCCTGCCGGCCATCCACGACGATGAATTTGGCGTGAATGATGCCGCTGCCCGTGAGCTTGGCGTAGGGCAGTACGCGCAAGGTGAGGTTGGGTATCGCCCGCAACCGTTCAAGGGTCTGCGGATCGGACATTTTCAGGCCTTTTTCTTCCAGCAGAAAACGGATTTTCACCCCGCGCTGCCCCGCTGCAGTCAGGCTTTCAAGCACCTTGTCCATCACCGAGCCGGCCTGGTCTGCGACATAGAACTGCTCGATATCGATACCCTTGCGGGCCCCATCGAACAGTTCGCGCCAGACCTCGCCGGGCGCTCGCAGGTCAGGTGTCTGCAGGTCGGTTCCGAGCGGAACGCTGTGTACCAGCTCGAAACCTGGAATAGCGAAGTCGGCCTGAGCAAACGAGCTCGTCAGCAGTAACGCTGCGATCAAGGCGCGGGAGCGCGCAAGTACCCTACGACTTGGAAGATTAAAGAACATGCGGGCCTCATCGCCGGACACAGGCAGGAAGGCGCATGCCAGGGGCACACGCCGGCAGGTTGATCAGGCAGTGCGGTATTTCGGTTGGGCCGGGGCAGCCGAATGCTCGGTTTCATCCTGCACCCGTGCACCGCTGGAAGCGCGGATCAACAGGATCTTGAGTTGATCGTTGATGCGTTCCAGGCTGTCCTGAAAGTAGTTGTGAAAGACCACGCAGAACAAGGCGATGGCAATACCCAGCCCGGTCGCGAACAGTGCCGTGCCGATACCGGCAGAAATCTGTCCGGGATCGGACACCCCGGCACTGGCCAGCGCCTTGAACGTGTCGATGATGCCCAGAATGGTGCCCAGCAACCCCAACAGAGGTGCAGCGGTAGTGATGGTCTCGATCAGCCAGAGGCTGCGGGCCAGCGGCGCGCGAGTGCTCAGGTACTGGGTTTCGATGACATCGTCCAGATCCCTGCGCGAGCCCTGAGCATTTTTTTGCGCAAGCACCGGCAGGACCATGTTCAGCGGCAAACCGGCCCGGCGTGTCAGCGCCTCCGGCAGGTCCTTTTCACTGTGCACCGAAGCACTGAGTGCCGCTTGCAGCGCCCGTGCCTGACGGCGTACGTAAGCAAAGTAGATACCCCGCTCGATCGCGACAAAGATCGCTATCGCGATGGCGGCGTACATCACATAGAAGGTGATGTCGTGAAGCTGATTCATGTCCATGGCACAGACCTCTGGTCAATGAAGATTAGAAATTGGCTTCAAGAGAAACGGTAACGGTACGCTCGACGCCGACGATGTAGGCCGGGTCGCCGTCGCGGAAACCGCTGTAAGTGCCCGCGTTGGTTTTGGTGGTGTACACGCCGTCCAGGTACTCCTTGTCGAACAGGTTGTCGACGTTCAGACGCAAGGTGGCGTCCTTGACGATTTTCTTGTCCACCGGCAGATAGATGCCCGCGCCCAGATTGAAGATGGTGCGCCCCGGAATGCTTTCGTCATTGGTCAGGTCGCCATACAGCTTGCTGGTGAGCTTGGCGCCAAAGGTCCCGTAATAACTGCCGTCGTCGTAGCCGATGTTGGCGGCCAGCATGTTCTTTGGCACGTTGGCAAACTGCTTGCCGCTGGTAGGCAGCTCGATGGCGGCACCGTTATTGAAAACGGTCAGGTCATCCTTCTGTTTGGCACGGGTGTAGGTGTACGAGGTGTAGTAATTGAAATGGTGCGGCAGCAGGCCGCTCCACTCCAGTTCCAGCCCGCTGTTATCGACTGCACCGGCATTGATGTCGGCAAAGTCACCATTGATGTCTCTTGATGACACCTGACGGTCCTTGAACTGCATGTAGAACAGGGTGGCGGCCAGCGTCATGTCCTGTTCGGTAAAGCGCCAGCCCAGTTCGTGGTTCCAGCTGGTCTCCGGCTTGCTGTTGATGGAACCAGTGCCTGGGTCATAAAGGACGTAGTTCTGCGGTATGCGCATGTTGCGCGACAGGCTGTAGAACAACTGGTCACGCTCATCCAGCTGATACTTGAGGCCTACGTTCGGCAGCAGTTTGTTGTAGGTCTGGTCACGTTTTTCCGGCCGCTCGGTAAGGCTGCCGTGGTTATTGCCTTCACGCTCGACATTCATGTAGGCCAGGCCGCCGACCAGCGTCCAGTCCGGGGCGAAATACCAGGTGTCCTGAGCCCATACTTTTTGTGCAGGCGTCACGGTATAGCGATCACGGCCCTGGATCTCATTGCCGTTGGCATCGACCATGTAATCCGAGTCTGGCCAGATGCTTTCCGGCTTGCCGTTGCTCTTCAGGCGAATGAAAGGCTGAGTCTGCAACTGACGCGCGCGCTCATACCAGTAGCCGACTTGCACGCTGTGCTCGTCATTGACATCCCAATTGAGCTTGGTGGTAATCCCCGGACGCCAGGTCTGCGTCCGCGAAGGCCGGTAATACACGCCAATGGTCGATGAGCCATCAGCGTTATAAGCGGCAGCCGTCGGCAAGTTGCTCAGGTCGAATACACCGTTCTGATTCGAGCCGCGATTGAGCGCATAGGAGGAACTGTTTACTCCGCTGCCGTTACCCCAGAAGTAATAGGGGATGACTGAAAGCGCCAGATTGTCGGCCAGTTTGAATTGGGTATTGAGCACGGCGGTGAACGTCTGGAACGGGTTTTGCGCCAGTTCGTAATAACTGGACAGCTTGCCGTTGCTGCCCCGCGTGGGCGTCGAAGGATAAGGGTCAAACTTGCGCCCGTTCTGCTGGAACTGGCTCTTGGTGAGCTGGCTGTAGCTGTTGTTGTCCTGCTCGTGATACTTGAGGATCAGGTTGGCCGTATTGCCCGAGCCCATGTCGAAGAAGCTGTTCCACTCCACCTTGTCAGCGCGCACGGCACCGTCGCCGCGCCATTTCTGGCCTTCGGTGTGGGACATCGACAGCCAGTTGCTCAGCCCGTTGATTTCGCCGGTATTGAGCCGCGCAAAGGTCTTGTAAGTGCCATTGCTGCCTGCACTTTGTTTGACGAATGCGCCGGTTTCCTTGGTGGGCCGAATGGTGACAATACCGATGTTGCCACCGCTGGAACCGATGTGCGGGCCGTCACTCTCGGCAGAGCCCTGGGTGACGAAGATCTGATCGATGTTTTCCGGGTCGCCCAGCAGGTTGGAATACAGTGCATAGTTGCCGGAGTCGTTGATCGGCATGCCATCTACCGACATGCCGACCTGGTCGGAGTTGAGGCCGCGCATGGTAAAGCGAAAGCCCGACAGGCCGGTGGCATCTTCACTGGAGATATTAAGGCCCGGGGTGTACTTGAGTTTATCGATCGCGTTACCTGTTGCGGTCTGCTTGTCGAGCGCCTCCTTGGTTACCGTGGAGCGCGCCTTGATGCTCTCCTCCTGAACCATGTAGCCACCGCCAACCGTCGCCTTCCCTTGTACGCCAATGGTGCCGACGTCACTGGCACTCGAATCAGCCATGGCCATGCCGTGGCTCATGCCAGCGGCGACCAACGCAAGGTGAATTCTGGAAAACTTCATCACTCTGTTCCTTGTCAGTGCTATTGCACGCTGTAGTTGAAGGTGGCGGTGAAGCGCTGTTCGCTACGCCCGCCGAAGGCTTGTTCGGGAAACGGTTTGACTTGCTTGATGCGTCGCAGACTGTTGGCTGCCGCGCGGTTGAGCAGCATGCTGGACGCCTGGGTCTGAATGCCGGAGTCCAGCACTCGCCCCTGGCGATCAACCAATAACCACACCACGACTTCGCCGCTCGGACGCTCCAGTGAGGCTTGGCGTCCGGTCGGGTACTGTTTGTAGCCATCCAGATCGTTACGCAGCCCTTTGAGGTAGCCGCCTTCGAGGCCCTGCGTATCTACTTTCGGCTGCGCCGGTGGCTGAGGCGGCGCGACGGCAGCGCTGGCCACGGGCTTACTGGGGGCCTGGACCGGCTCGGCGGGCTTTACTACCGCCGGGGCTGGCTTGGGTACAGGTTCCGGGCGCGGCTTGGGTTCCGGCTTGGGCTTGGGCACGGGCTTGGGGACAGGTTTAGGCACAGGCTTGGGCGGTGGCGGAGCCGGCTCGGCGTCTTCGCTTTCCACCACGGGCGGCGGCGGTGGCGGCTCTTCAGGCTGAACCGGAAGCGGCTCGGGCGGCACCACGGGCTCTGGCGCTGGAGGCTCGGGCTCGATCAACGCCAGCTCCACGGCTGACTCGTCGTAAACCGGCTCGACCTTCAGGGCCCGCGTTTGCACGCCCATCACAATCACGATGAGCGCCACCAGCGCTGGCAGGCCTGCGAGCCACTGACGTACACGAAACAGGACATACATGGTCAGGATTTACGCGTGGCAATGGAAACCGAGGTAAAGCCACCCAGACGCAAGGTGTCCATGATCTCGACCAGACGTGCGACCTCAACACCCTTGTCACTGTTGACGATAATGGTGGTTTTAGTATCGGGCTTTTCCAGCGCCTTCAAGGCAGGCACCAGAGCCTCGACTGTGGTCGCCTTGCCATCAAGCTGTAATTCGCCGTTGAGGCCCAGGGTCAGGATCGATTTGTTCTGCGGCTTGAGCTGCTGTGAACTGCTGGCGCTCGGCAACTGGGTTTTCATCCCCAGAGCCGGAATCACGTTCAGGCTGACCAGTACGAAAAAAACCAGCAGGAACATCATCACGTCGATCATCGGGATCAGTTCGATGTGCGCCTTGCGTTTTTTAGGTTCGTCCCACGTTCTCATACCGTCCGCCCTTCTTGTCAGAGGCCGAGAATCTAGCAACCGAATATGACCGATCAGTTAGGTTTACATGACTGTTACGTGGCCTTTGTAAGCACTTTTGATGACACTAAAATGTTTCTCGCGGCTGTCACACAACCGCCATGGAAACGCGGCAACTCTTGAGCATTCAACTCAACGGAAAACCCGGGATGCTTCTCGATATGCCCAGTATCCGCACCTCACGACTATTGCTCTGCCCGTTGCGAGCCGAACAGGCCAGCGCCTTGTCGCGACTGGCTGACGACCCCGTGATTGCGAACATGACGGCCACAGTCCCCTCGCCCTATACCCTGGAGCATGCACAGGCGTTCATTGCCGATGCACCGGAACAATTCGCCGCCGGACGAACATTGAGCCTGGGGGTTCATGCCCAGGAAACCGGGGAACTGACCGGGGTCGTCTCACTGCGCCTGTCGACCTCGCATCGTAGCGGCAACCTGGGTTACTGGATCGGTGCCGATTACCGAAAGCAGGGCTACACCAGCGAGGCGGTGCAGGGTTTGCTGATGCATGGCTTCACCGTCATGAACCTCAACCGCATCGCCGGTCAGTGCTTTGCCGACAACATGGCCAGCGCCAGGGTGCTGGAGAAGTGCGGACTGTCGTATGAAGGCTGTATGAAAGAAGCATTTTTGAAGAACGGTGTTTTCAAAGACATGTTGCTGTTCGGGCTGTTGCGCTCGCAGTACGAACGATAAGAGGCCGCGCAATGACTGACTTCAACCCGGATCGCCGACGCATCATTACCGGCGTAGCCGGTGCCACGCTGTTATCGATCCTCAGCCCGTTTGCCCGCAGCGCGGGTGTCGATTATCCGTTCACGCTGGGCGTGGCATCCGGCGACCCGCTACCTGACGGCTTCGTGATCTGGACACGCCTGGCGCCACAGGTGATGACAGCCACGGGCGATGGCGGACTGAAAAAACCCGTCGAAGTGCGCTGGAAAATCGCCAGCGATGCAGCGATGACTCGTGTAGTACGTACAGGACAAGCGACCGCCCAACCGCGCTTTGCCCATTCGGTACATGTTGAAGTGGGCGGTTTGCAGCCTGGACGTCCCTACTGGTATCAGTTCGAAAGTCTGGGCGCGCAAAGCGCCGTGGGTCAGGCCTGCACTGCGCCGCTGGCAACCGCCATGGTCTCGGCACGGTTCGGCTTCGTGTCATGTTCGCATTGGGAGGCGGGATATTTCAGCGCCTACAGGCACCTGGCTGCAGAGCGACCTGACATGGTGTTCTTTCTGGGTGATTACATCTACGAGTCAGACGCATCTGAAAGGAACCGGGCTCCACGCTACCACGCTACGCCTGAACCAATGGACCTGGCGGGCTATCGCAACCGATACGCCCAGTACAAAACCGACCCGGACCTGCAAGCGCTGCATGCCTGCGCGCCGAGCGTCGCCACCTGGGATGATCACGAAGTACAGAATGACTACGCCGCGCAGTGGTCCCAGGACCCGAACGTTCCGGTGGACAGTTTTCTGCGTCGCAGAGCCGCAGCCTATCAGGCGTTTTACGAGCATATGCCCTTGCGCGCGAGCAGCCTGCCCAAAGGACCGGACATGCGTATTTACCGGAACCTGGACTATGGCCGCCTGGCGCGCTTCCATGTACTCGACGGTCGGCAATATCGCTCCGAACAGGCATGCATCCAGGCCAACGGCAGCCGTCGAGGCTACGTAGCGCCCAGCGATTGCCCGGATCTGAGTGACCCGAAACGCACCATGCTCGGCTGGAAACAGGAAGCCTGGCTGGACCGCAGCTTCGCTGAGTCACCTGGACAATGGAATGTCATTGCCCAGGACTTGCTGGTCGCTCCACTGGAACAGCGCAATCTCAAAACGCAGGCGCTCGGCCACTGGACCGACGGCTGGGACGGCTACGCGGCGACCCGCGAGCGCATGCTGGCATCCCTGCAACGCCAGCAGACCCGCAACCCGGTGTTCTGGGGTGGCGATATCCATTCGTTCTGGACCACCGACCTGCACGCCGATGCGGGCAATCCGGACTCAGCCGTCGTCGCCACTGAATTCGTCGGCACCTCGGTGACATCCAGCGGACCGCCATTCGACGCCTTCAACAGCATTCTGGGGCTCAACCCCCACGTGAAATTCTTTGACAGCCGCCAGCGTGGCTATGTGGCGGTGGACCTCAGCGAACAGCAGATGCTGACGCGCTTCCAAGTGGTGTCGGATGTGCTCGACCCTGCTGCCAGTGTGTCGACGCTCAAACGCTTTGCGGTGGAGGCTGGCAAGGCCGGGGCGGTTTCTGGGTAGCCGATTCTTGGGGAGGGCAGCACTTGGGACAGTTATTGTCCACTGTGAAGAGACAGTAAAACGCACTTCAGGCGCTTTTTCCGTTTCCGGTGAACTACTAATCTGAGCCCACGTTGAACGCCACACCTTACCTACCCAAACGAAAGGACTTGACCATGAAAAACGCCCCTTACAGCCGCCTGAACAAAGATGACGCCATCGTGCTGCTGATCGATCATCAGACAGGCCTGATCTCGCTGGTACAGGACTTCTCGCCGAACGAGTTCAAGAATAACGTCTTGGCCCTGGCTGACCTGGCCCGCTTCTTCGAACTGCCGACGATCCTCACCACTAGTTTCGAACAAGGCCCCAACGGCCCTCTGGTGCCGGAACTCAAGGCCATGTTCCCCGATGCGCCATACATCGCCCGTCCGGGCCAGATCAACGCCTGGGATAACGAAGATTTTGTAAAGGCGATCAAGGCGACCGGCCGCAAGCAGTTGATCATCGCCGGGGTCGTGACTGATGTGTGCGTGACCTTTCCGACCCTGTCGGCACTGGCTGAAGGCTTTGAAGTTTTCGTGGTCACCGATGCCTCCGGCACCTTCAACACCACTGTCCAGCAAGCCGCCTGGTCGCGTATGACCCAGGCAGGTGCGCAGTTGATGAACTGGTTCTCGGTGGCCTGTGAGCTGCAAGGTGACTGGCGCAACGATATCGAAGGGCTGGGCAACCTGCTGTCCGAGCGGATCCCGAACTACCGTAACCTGATGAACAGCTATTCGGCACTGACTGCTCGGTAGAGGCCCTGCGTCAAATCAACTCCCAAGTATCATTGGCCTGCCTGCAGAATGTGTTCTCCTGCTTTTCAGTGGTGCCACCGTTGGCTTCCAGGCTTACAGAAAGCGGTCGACAAGTAGTCTCGGCCGCTGTTTTGCCGGAGGGCAAGGAAGAGATTGAGCCCAGATCGAATGCTTCAGTCTCTTTGCTGGCCGCTACGTTCATATCATCGAACCTGACTGCAGCAAGCCTCTTTCTGGTGTCGGCATCGGACTGCGTCATCACGTAGTCCTTGTGCACGTAGCCCACGGTCACACCTTTGCGCCCTACCAGAATCCAGTCACCGGTAGAGCCCACGGCAGTGAATTGCGTATTGCCCGGCAGGCTGCCCACCTTGTCAGCACTCATGTTCGGTGCAGAACGCACATTGAGGGTAGACCGGGTGACATAGGGTTGATTGATCAGCTTCATCGACGGCACGCCCTGAATGTTGGGCGTACGTTTGACATCGATGGTCCGGACCGCCTTGAACTCCGGGCCTGGCGTGATCCGGGCGCTGACACTGGAGTGATCGGAACGCCAGATGGCAGTGGGCTGTGCCACAGGGGTTGCGGGCTGACTCAGAATTTCCTGAGTGCGCAACGCCAGTGCCTGCTTATCCCTGTCGTCGAGTAACTGACCGATGCGGTTACCGATATAGCCGCCGATGCCTGCAACGATCAGCGCGGCTGCGATCTGACCGTTGCCCTTGCCCATCGTTGCACCGACCGCCAGACCGGCAATACCGCCGATCACAGTGCCCGCCTGTTCCTTGCTGATGCCCATCTGCGCGCATCCGGTGACTGAGGTGGCGATGCTTACCGCCAGAATTGATGCAACGAATTTCTTGCGCACGGGGCTTACTCCCTTTTGAAACGTTTCACTCGGCGTTGAGCAGAGGTCTGGTCAAGTTGTACAGCATGGCTTCTGCAGACATTGCCCAATGAAAGACACCGGCCATAAGTGTCGTGCCGGCCTCGATGTCCTTGAACGCAGTGCGATAGCCTGGCGATTGAATGATTGCGTTGCCGGCGAGCAGTGGAACCACCACGATCAGGACCACCGATGCTGCTCTGACGGCGAAAAGCCTCTTCTGCATGAAGGCGCGCCGCTCGACGGTCGACAACAGCAGCCCGACAATATTGAGCGCTCCCATGAAAAGACCGCTCAGCAACGACCAGGGTACGAACCACATGTTTTTGAGGACGCTCAGGCTCTGAGCGCCATGCACATCAGTGCGCGCGACGTCGCTGGCCATGTTGCTGGCGATGCCATTGAGGTACGTGTTGAACTGACTGGGCGTGGCAAGCAGGTCCATTCCCTCGACGTAGAGCGGGCCCAGGACCTGACGCGCCATGCCGCGCACCTGCGCAGTGTTGGCCATCGCCTGACGGCTACGCAGGCCTGAAGGCATCGCCAACGCGTAGTCTTCGGCGCTCGGCTGATCCTGTTGCAGGGCTGCGTTCGGAACGGCAAGCGGCTTGCGTTTATTGCCCGCTACGCCAGAGCGCCGCAAAGCTTCTACCTTTGCGTACTCTCGGGCGATATCGTCAAAGACCGGGATGACTTCCGCTTGCAAACGGCTGTAGAGCCTATCGGCATTGCGTCGGGTATAGCCCTTGAAAACGGTTTGGGCGAAGCCCTGGAAATTGTGGCCAATCTGCTCGACGTACGAGCCCTGAACACTCATGAGTACGCCAAGGTTGGCGATGAAGGCCTTGCCCTCGCCCTTGTCGCGATATTCCTGATAGGGAATGCCGGGTATCTGCACCGAATCGTAGAGCAGACCTTTTTTCGTCACGTAGGCGTAAAGGCTGTAAACCCGCAGATCGGCTGGAAACGCTTCAGCAATCGCGTCCGGGACCACACCCTGGACCCACCAGGTCAGCGGGGCCAGTACCAGGGTACTGAGCAGGATGGAGCGCATGAGATGCTGCTGATGTCCCCATTTCCCATGGGCCCAGATACACAGGCGCCAGGCGGCCAGGCACACGCTCACTGCGGCAAGGCTCTGCCCGTATATTTCCAGCGCCTGCAGGTTTTTGAGGGGAATATCGGCGCCGGCCTTGTTCAACAACTCTGCGTTGAACAGCAAGCCACCGATCAGGCAAAGGGCATTGAGAACCGTAAGTACAGCAAGCAGCATCCAACCAATCCTTGTCAGAGTGGAACCAGTGATTCACAACACTTGAGTGCGAAGGTGACCACTGACCAACTGCGGGGCATTCTGCCTGCCGTCCAAAAATGATGCCAGAGCTATCAGGTGTTGCCGGTCGTCCGTGCCCTGCAACACCTGAAATACCGCCAGTGACGTCAGCCGCTACTTCAACTGATTGGCAAACCGACCCACGGCGCCCACCACCTGTTTGGCCCCCTCCTGAATCTCGACGATCACAGCGCCTGCCTCATTGGCCAGCAAAAGACCCTGTTCCGCTTGAGTGCGGCTGTTGGCCATGCCGCGTACCGCCTCATCGGCCAGCGACTGGTTTTGCTGCACGACGCTGACGATTTCTTCGGTTGCGGCGCTGGTGCGGCCGGCCAGTTGGCGGACTTCATCCGCGACCACGGCAAAGCCCCTGCCCTGCTCACCGGCACGCGCGGCCTCGATGGCGGCGTTGAGTGCCAGCAGATTGGTCTGCTGGGCGATGCCGCCGATGGTCTGCACAATGGAGCTGATCAACAGGGACTGCTTGCCCAGTGCTTCGATGCCTGAGGAAGCCGACTGCATCTCTTCGGATATCTTGCGCATGGTCTGCACAGTGTTCTGCACGACATCCGCGCCGCGCTGGGCGCTGACGTCGGTCTGCTGGGAGATTTCGAACGCCACGCTCGCGGCCTGGCTGACTTCATCTTCGCGGGCCACTTGATCGGTCACCAGCGTGGCGAACTTGACGACCTTGTAGAGTTTGCCCTGAGCATCATGAACCGGGTTGTAAGTAGCCTCCAGCCAGACCTCACGCCCGCTGCTGTCGATACGCTTGAAGCGCCCTGCGACGAACTCGCCGCGGTTGAGCATCGCCCAGAACTCCCGGTACGGAGCCAGTGAAGTTTCTGCCGGATCACAGAACATGCTGTGGTGCTTGCCCTTGATCTGCGCCAGGTTGTAACCCATGCCACGCAGAAACTGGTCATTGGCCGTGAGCACGTGGCCGCCAAGATCGAACTCGATCACTGCGGTTGAGCGCAGCAATGCCTGAATGAACGCAGAGTTCTCGGCAGCGGTCTCGACGGTCTGGGTGATGTCCGACCCGTAGCATTGCAACGTCACCAATTTGCCCTGGTCATCCAGAACCGGCTGCCACATGGCACGAATCCACACCAGACTGCCGTTGGCGTGCAGAAAACGGTAGTTGTCGATCACCGACTCGCCTTTCTGCACCGCGAGCTTGAGGTTACGGTAGCAATCGAGTTGTTTGACGTAGGACGGCACCATCTGGTCCAGATCCTTGCCCAGCAACTGCTCGGCGGTGTAGCCGAGTGCCCTGAGGAAGTTGTCATTGGCATGGGCAATGCGATTGTTGGCGTCCAGACTCAACGACACCATGCGCGCGTCCATCCCTTTCTGCATTTGCCGATACATCGATAATTCGGCGTGTTGTGCCTGTAATTCCTTTTTCAAGCGAGTGTTGAACATGGCGGCACCAGTAGTGGGTTGTACGTATGTATCGGCATAAGCGTAGACGGGATTAATGCGTTTCGTCTGATGATGGCAGATTGAATTGATGTGGGTTGCCCAGCACATATACCCGCCTCCAGGCCCCCTCATGCGGCTTGCCAATGAATGCCTAAAGCGGCTTGAGCCTGCTGCCATCGCTCAGTCAGCAACAACAGGAACCGCCGGTCGACTTCAAGACCCACACACCACACACTGATAGCACTAAGACATCATTCATGATGTCCTAATATCTCTCGATGTTAATGTACCGGTGTCACATGCTCGTTTCCGCCCTTGAACGCCCCAGCCCTGAAGATGCACAACTCCTTGCGGAGGTAGAGCAGACGATTACTTCAGGTGTGGGTGCGTTGCGCTTCAGCCGGGTGCTTGAGCGACGCTACCAGGCGGAAACCAGGCCACAGCGGCGCGAATTTCTGACGGCGGTGGGGATTGGTGGCAGCCTGATCTACAACCTGTTTCTGATCAGTGACTGGTTGATTCTGCGGGATGTGTTTGTCTACGTGGCGCTGGGGCGTCTGTGCCTGATAACGCCGATGTTTATTGTGCTGTTAGTGCTGGCGCAGCGCTTTTCCACTCGCTGGGCAATGGAAACGACCGCTGCGACCGCGACGGTACTGTGCTCGCTCATGCCCATGCTGGTGATGATTCACAGTCAGAGCCCGTATCAAATCTTTTATCAACTGGGCATGCTGTTGATCATGGTCTATTGCACCATGATCCAGCAATTGCCCCTGCGCCATGCAGCCGTCGCGATGTCATGCATGCTGATCATCCAGCTGGTGACAACCTACATTGCCAATTTCGCGGACTTTGTGATCTGGCAGGCCAATGCAGTGCTGTTCGTCTCCACGGTAGCGCTGCTGTTGATGGCTTCGTATTTTCTGGAGCGCGCCAGCCGCATGAGCTACCTGTTCGCGCTTCGCGGACGCCTGCTGCAAGTGCAGTTGATGGAGTTCGCACGCACCGATGGTTTGACCCGCCTGTTCAATCGACGCTATCAGGACGAAGTGATGACCTCGGTCTGGGAACGCGCGCGTAAAACACCGGCGAACGTGGCCATCATCCTGCTGGACATCGATCACTTCAAATCCTACAACGACAACTATGGACACCCACAAGGCGATACCTGCCTCAAGTTGCTCTGTCAGAAAATCCAGCAAAGCGCGCATGAAAATGGAGCCGTGGCGTTTCGCTTCGGCGGTGAAGAGGTTCTGGTTCTGATGAATGGCGATGCCGGACAGGCCAGAGAAATGGCCGACGCCCTGCAGACCGCTGTCGCGGCGCTCAAGTTACCGCATCCGGTGCTGGGCGAAAGCGCGTTCGTGACTGTCAGCCTGGGGGTCGCTTGTGCAACCGCGCCGCAGACCACTGCCGACCACCTGATCAGCGCTGCTGACAATGCACTCTACGCCGCTAAACGCGCCGGGCGTAATTGCGTGTGCTTTGCGTGAAATGACGCTTTTCAGGGCCTGGCTTTACCCCACATCCTTGCCGCTTTAAGCTCGTCGCGCAAACCAAGGCCAGGAGCCAGCGCATGAGCGTTCACATTGACGTCAATAGTAACCCTACAGAAGAAGATCGCCTGGCGATTCTGGAACCCCTGAAGCGCTTTAACGCCGAGCAGGCGGGTGACGGCAAGGCCGAGAAGGTAGCAATGTTCATTCGCGATGATCAGACCCGGGAAATTCTCGGTGGCCTGCACGCACGCATTCTCTATCAATGGTTGTTTATCGAACTGCTGGTGGTGCCGGAGCAAACCCGGGGGCAAGGTATGGGCTCGCGTTTGATGCAGATGGCTGAGGACCTTGCGGTCGAGAAAGGCTGTGCGGGAATCTGGCTGGATACCTTCGACTTCCAGGCTCCGGATTTCTATCGCCGCCACGGTTACACCGAGTTCGGGCAGATTGACGACTATCCGCCCGGCAGCAAGCGCTTCTTTTTCCAGAAGCGCCTGCCGGTATCAGCGTCCTGACGCTTGCGTCAGACCTTGAACTTGCCTACCAGGTTGTTGAAGGAAATCGCCAGACGAGACAGTTCCTGACTTGAAGCGCTGGTCTGGTGAGCGCCAGCAGCGGTCTGGGTGGAGAGGTCCTGAATGTTGATCAGATTGCGATCCACCTCGCGCGCAACGTGGGACTGCTCTTCGGAAGCGGTAGCAATCAGCATGTTGCGATCGTTGATTTCAGCAATGCTCTGCGCAATGCGCTCCAGCGACTGGCCGGTGGCCTGAGCCAGAGATTGAGTATTGCTGGCAAGGGTACGGCTGTTGCCCATGGCCCGCACAGCCTGATCGGCACTGGCCTGCACGCTGCCTATCATGGTTTCGATTTCGCCTGTGGACGCCTGAGTACGAGCGGCAAGCGCACGTACTTCGTCGGCCACCACGGCAAAGCCGCGGCCCTGCTCACCGGCGCGCGCAGCCTCGATGGCGGCGTTGAGGGCCAGCAGGTTGGTCTGTTCGGCGATACCACGGATCACGTCCAGCACCTGGCCAATCTCACGAACCCGCCCGGCAAGCTCTTCAACCATTGAGGTGGAGCTGCTGATCTCGGCGCTGACGTTGTTGATCGCACTGACCGCATCACGCGCCTGATCACGCCCGGTAGCCGCTTCGGTACTGGTCCGCTTTGAGGCGTCAGAGGTAGACATGGCGTTACGCGCGACTTCTTCGACCGCAGCGGTCATTTCGGTGACCGCCGTGGCAGCCAATTGAATCTCGTCGTTCTGTCGCGTCAGGCCACGGCTGCCTTCTTCGGTAACGGCATTGAGTTCTTCAGCAGCCGAAGCAAGCTGGTCGGCAGCGCTGGAGATCTGTCCGATGGTGCTCTTCAGGCTGTTCTGCATGTCACTGAGCGCCGTAAGCATCAGGCCTGCTTCATCCCGGTGAGTGCTGACGATCGGCTGGGTCAGATCGCCACCGGCAATGCGCTGCGCACTGACAAGGGCAGAGGAAATGGGCGAACTGATCACACGACTGATAAACAGTGCCAAAAGGAAGGCGGCTACGAAGGCAATGCCGATCCCCATATACAGATTGAGATTGGCCGCTGATTCTGTTTTTCCAGCGGCGATTGCACCTTCGCCTATCTGACGGTTGTTGGAGCCGACTATGATGTTCAGCTCACCCATCACGGTCAGATAGGCCTTGCGAACGTCGCCTTCGACCAGCGCCCTCGCGGCTGCAACGTCTCCGGAAAAGGCAACAGCCACAGCCCGATCGACCAGCGTCTGATAGACGGGCCAGTCCTTGTCCATCTGATCACCTGCAGCGCGCTCGTCATCTTCAAGCGGTGTCGCACGATAGGTCGCGTAAGCTTTTTCTGCTTCTGCGCGATTGTTTTTCATGCTGGCGAGAACTTCATCCTTCGCGCTTTGCGACGCATCGCTGGCGGCGACCGAAAGCAAGCGATATAAATCACGATTCTGCTCGACAACATTGATGGTGGCCTCGTTGGTTTTCGACACCGACACCAGGTTGTTGGAGAACGCAAGTTTCAGGTTGCTGGCGAGCTCACCGATCCCCCGGCTGGCAACCATGCCCACCACGAGGGTGATGACCGCGCAGAGTGCAAATGAGATAAACAGCTTGGTGGACAGCTTGGCGTTGTAGAACCAGTTCATGGAAAAGTCTCTAGTTTTAACAGCTGGCTGAGGCTGGGCTGCGGTGCTCGAGGACCGGCAGCTTCAAGCTCTGTATAAAGCGTCTATCGGCAGCATCGAGCGCCACTGAAGTGACATTCATCCGATTGGCCGCCAAGGGCTCAGGGCTAACGGCGCAATGCTTTGAAACAGGCTGAAGGTAACGGCCCAGCGGTGTAACAAGAACTTTCCGCACTGACTGCGTTAGTATTTCCCGCCTACGATCAGTCAGAGCCATGAATCAGGATGCCGTCTTCGCCCGCCGAAAAACGTCCATTACCGTCCATCCTTGCCGGTCCGCTGTTACGCCGCCAGGAAGCCGGCCGCCTGGTACTGTGGCTGGTGGGCTCGCGCCCGCTCAAGCTGATACTGCGTCTGCGTCTGCGTCATGGCGTTGAGAATGCAGCAGACGACTTCAACGACCATTCACTGACCGATCAGCAATGCCAGATCGTCGCGGTAGGTCGCCACGCATTCATTCATCTGATCGACCTGCAACTGGAGGCCGAGCTGCCCCTGGACACCTGGATCGATTACGACCTGTTGGTAGATGGCGAACCGGGCGGTATCGCCGAGTGGGCACCGCACCTGCTGTACGAAGGTGCCCGTTATCCGAATTTCGTGGTACGCAGCAGCATTGATCAGCTCTTGCATGGCTCGTGTCGCAAGCCGCACCACAGCGCGGCCGAGGGTCTGCTCTGCGTGGATCGCCTGTTGGCCGGCAACCAGGACCCGTTGCAACGCCCTGCGCTGTTGATGATGAGCGGCGATCAGATCTACGCCGACGATGTCGCCGGGCCTATGCTGCACGCCATTCATATGCTGATCGAACGGCTGGGGTTGTTCGATGAGCAACTCGACGGTGCGGTAGTCGATGACAGCACCAGCCTTTATGCGCACCCGGCCAGCTATTACCAGCGTGCCGACCTGCTGCCCGCCCTGAAAAGCAACGACACGCTGCGTGAGCGGTTCTTTGGTGGCACCAGCAAGCCGGTATTTACCAGCAGCACCGCGGATAACCATTTGGTCACTCTGGCGGAAGTGGTGGCGATGTACCTGCTGGTCTGGTCACCCACGCCCTGGACCCTGATCGAACCCGGCACGCCGCATCTGGAAACCGACGAAGTCGAGCGTTATGCCAGAGAGCAGCAACTGGTCGAGGATTTCACTGCGGGGCTTGAAGGCGTGGCGCGTGCGATGGCTCACCTGCCGTGCATGATGATTTTTGACGACCATGACATCACCGATGACTGGAACCTGTCGGCAAACTGGGAAGAAACCGCGTACGGCCATCCCTTCTCGAAACGCATCATCGGCAATGCCCTGCTCGCCTATCTGCTCTGCCAGGGCTGGGGTAACAATCCCGACGCACTCAACGACCTGGTCCGGCAGGTACATGAACTGAGTGCAGCGGCTGTGCGCAAGGATAACTGGCTGGACAGCCCGTCCCAGGACGCGCTGATCGATCAGTTACTGAAGTTTCAACAGTGGCATTACGTTCTGCCGACCAGCCCGGCGCTGGTGGTACTGGATACGCGCACCCGACGCTGGCGCAGCGAATCGAATTTCAATCACCCGTCCGGCCTGCTGGACTGGGAAGCACTCAGTGAACTGCAACAGGAGCTGATCGATCACAAATCGGCGATTATCGTGTCAGCTGCCCCCGTGTTCGGCGTCAAGTTAATTGAGGCGATACAGCGTGTCTTCAGCTGGTGCGGCTATCCGTTGCTGGTCGACGCGGAAAACTGGATGGCGCATCGTGGCGCAGCCAACGTTATTCTGAACATCTTTCGCCACTCCAGAACTCCGGGCAATTACGTGATTCTGTCGGGTGATGTGCATTACTCGTTCGTCTACGAAATCCTGATCCGTCAACGCAGTGGCGGGCCTCACATCTGGCAAATCACCAGCAGTGGCATCAAGAATGAATTCCCCCGTCGTCTGCTGGACACTTTTGATCGGCTGAATCGCTGGTTATACTCTCCCCGCTCACCTCTTAACTGGTTCACCAAGCGCCGCCTGATGAAGGTTGTCCCGCGCACGCCCGAGCACAGCAAGGCCGGTGAACGCTTATGGAACTCGGCAGGTGTCGGGCAGGTAATGTTCAATGAACAAGGCCAGCCGACCCTGATCAACCAACTCAATGCCAACGGTGACGCGCCTACCTGTTTCGTCAAACCGCAAGACTACAGAGACGAGCGGTCTGACACAGATCGCGGTTTTCTGGAAAGCAACCGGGAAACAAGGGATAGTCACCGCTAAACTTATCGGCAATTGCCGGGTCGATAGTTGCTACCGGTCAGGTTTGCGGCACACCCTGGCAAGCATTATTTCCTGGAGAGCGCCCCCGTGATAACCAATCAACGCATAGCCAGACTCAACGCCTGGGGCGCGCATGGCTTCACCGCCACCGGCGTCGTCCTTGCGTTCCTGGCTACCATTGCACTATTCAACAACGAACCCAAAGCCTGCCTGCTGTGGCTGGGCGCGGCCCTGATCGTGGATGGCGTAGACGGCTCACTGGCTCGCAAGGTCAATACCACGTCGGTACTGCCGCACTTCGATGGCTCGGTGCTAGACCTGGTCATCGACTATCTGACCTACGTGTTCATTCCGGCACTGTTCATCTATCGCTACATACCGGTGCCGGATTACACGTTGCTGCTCAGCGTATCGGTGATTCTGGTGTCGTCGCTGTTCTGCTTCTGCAACGTCGACATGAAAAGCAAGGACAACTACTTTCAGGGCTTTCCCGCCGCATGGAACGTAGTCGCCCTGTGCCTCTACATTCTGTCGCCCGCGCCGTGGCTGACGTTCATCACCATCATCGCCCTGGCATTGCTGACCCTGACCCGCATGAAGTTTCTGCATCCGTTTCGTGTGCGTCGTTTCATGCCGATCAACATCGCAGTTACCACCGTGTGGTTGTTGTCCAGCGCGCTGCTGATCATCAACCACCCGCACAATGGCCCTGTAGTCATGGGCCTGTGGCTGGCGATGTCGGCGTATTTTCTCGGAATTTGTATCTGGAGAACGTCGCTGGAATGGCTGGGCCGGCTTAAAGCCTGACGCCGAGGCCAGAACAAAAAGCTAGCTGATCGCCTTGCACGGTCAGCGAGCTTTTTTATGTGTGCTCTATTTACTCTCGGCCTGCACCTCGGCAGCAGGCGGGATTTTACCGAAGTGGTACGTTGTAAAGCAGCAAAGCCCCAACCCGCCAAGGGCCAACAGGCCACCGACAATGCCGACATCCGCCACCCCAAGCTGACTGCTGACCACGCTGCCGAGCAGCGCACCGCCACCAATACCGATATTGAAGATGCCCGAGAACAGCGCCATCGCCACGTCGGTCGCATCCGGCGCCAGCGAGAGTACACGCGCTTGCAAGGTCAGTCCGAAGCACATGATCGCCATGCCCCAGATAATGGTCAGCGTGCCGAGCGTCGCCGCGTCACCGGAAAGGGGCAACAGCATCAGCAGGCAAACGGTCAGCGTGCCAATGGCGGTGATCAATAGCCCGTTAGGGAAGCGGTCGCTGAACAGGCTGAAGATGATCGAGCCCATGATTCCTGCACCGCCAAAGACCAGCAGCAGAATCGTGGTCATTTCGCCGCTGAGTCGGGACACAGTCTGGGTGAACGGCTCGATATAGCTGTAGGCGGTGAAATGAGCGGTCACCACAATCGCGGTCAGCAGGTAGATCGCCATTAACCGTGGGCGTTTGAACAGGATCGGCAGGCTGCGCAACGAGCCGGAGTTCTGGCTGGGCAGCAAAGGCAGCGCGCGAGCCAACAGGAAGACTACCAGCGCAGCGATGCCGGCGATGCCCAGAAAGGTAGTCCGCCAGCCCAGGGCCTCACCCAGCACGCGGCCCAGCGGAATACCCAGCACCATCGCCAGCGACGTACCGGTCGCCAGCAGGCCAAGCGCCTGAACCTGCTTGCCGGGCGGTGCGATGCGCACGGCCAGCGACGCCGTGACCGACCAGAACACCGCATGTGCAAAGGCGATACCGACCCGACTCACCAGCAGGATCGCGAAGCTGGGGGAGATTGCGGAGAGTACATGGCTGACCACAAACAGGCCGAACACGAACATCAGCAACTTGCGGCGCTCGATGTTGCGCGTCGCCAGCATCATCGGCAACGACATCAGCGACACGACCCAGGCATAGATCGTAAGCATCAGCCCGACCTGGGCCGGGGTCATCTCGAAGCTCTGGCCGATGTTACTCAGCAGACCGATCGGCACGAACTCGGTGGTATTGAAAATGAAGGCCGCCAAGGCCAGCGCGAATACGCCAAGCCAGCTACCTGCTTGCTCGTTTGGAGGTGAAGTTATCAAGAATCGCAACGCCCTGAAAATGTTCCGACCCGAAGGCCGATCGCCACGCATGAACACGCACGCCTGACACCTGTATGGAACCGCGGCTCGCCCCCACTGAAAAACCAACGCAAAAACGCTCCGCTCGACCTTCTGAATCGGGCGCAGTGTGCAAAGTGGATTATTGTGGATATGGGGAGTGGAGCCAGATGACACGAATTCTACGGACCGCCAGAGTGGATCACAACCCGTACAGTCATGACAGACTTTACAAATGACCGCCGGTCGTCAGCCGTCAAGGAAGCGCTGGCGGTTCTCGGGCGACGGCAACAGACAGTGATCATAGCGCCCGAACAGACGATATCGGTTGAGCGCGATACGGTTGTAGGCCCAGTCCCTTAGAAAGCGTGGAAAAATACCCAGCACTTTCAGCAGCGGCCACGGCGCAGGCAGCAGCCCCATGATGTGCAGAAAGGCATCCGAGCGTACGAACACCCGATTGTTAACGATAACTGCGATGGTATGAAAATCGTCGAGCGGCAGCCCGGCCCACTTCAGCAATGCCTGCCCTTGCTCCGACTGTACGGCGGCCAAGCGCAGACGCTGGTGCGGATCATGGCGAATCAGAAACTTCACCACACCATTGCACAGTTTGCAGACGCCATCGAACAGCACGACACATTCATCGGGTTTCAGATACGGGGCGGGGGTCGTCGTCGGCACGGTATTCACCTGTTCATGAAAAACAGCCCTGGCGCGCCCGGAAACATGAACGCCCCGCGAGTCGAAGGACCGGCGAGGCGTTCAGGCTAAAGCCATTGCCCGACAGAATCAAACCTTGCGGACGAACTCCGACTTCAGCTTCATCGCGCCGATGCCGTCGATCTTGCAATCGATATCGTGGTCGCCATCGACCAGACGGATGTTCTTGACCTTGGTACCGACCTTGACCACCAACGAAGAGCCTTTGACCTTCAGGTCCTTGATCACGGTAATGGTATCGCCGTCCTGCAGCACATTGCCCGTGGAGTCCTTGATGACTTTCACGTCGTCGGCTGCATCGGCGCCAGCAGCGTCTGCAGACCATTCATGGGCGCATTCCGGGCAGATCAGCAGGCTGCCGTCTTCGTAGGTGTATTCGGAATTGCATTTCGGGCAGGACGGTAAGCTCACAATGGTTCTCGCATCGAGGAGGGTAAAACCATGCATTATAAAGGGCTTTTCCTGTTTCAGGTGGGAAGAGACTGATCTGTCGTCATAAACCGGCTTCAGCCATTGGACAGAAGCGAATACCTGAACTAAAAAATACACCACTCTCTCTCCTGCAATTCCCTTCTGAACCTCCATCCCCGACGCCTGCGCCCCGCGTTGGCGGTAGCTATTGCAGCGCGCATTTACCGCCTTTCACCACTTCCTGTATCGAGCACACTTCATGGGCATTCCTCATAAACCGGCGCTCGCCTATCGACCCGAAATCGATGGTCTGCGCGCGCTCGCGGTGATCCCGGTCATCCTGTATCACGCGGGTTTGCCGTTATTCAGCGGTGGATTCGTAGGGGTCGACATCTTTTTTGTGATCTCTGGCTATCTGATCACCTCGATCATTCTTGCGCAGATGCTCAAAGGCAGATTCTCGCTGATCGATTTCTACGAACGGCGCGCCCGGCGCATTCTGCCAGCGCTGTTCGTGATGATGCTGGTCTGCCTGCCTGTCGCGTGGTTGACGCTCGACCCGTCTGACCTGAAATACTTCGCCAAGAGCCTGGTAGCGGTGCCGACCTTCTCATCCAACCTACTGTTCTGGCTGGAAAGCGGCTATTTCGACGCAACCGCTGAACTCAAACCCTTGCTGCACACCTGGACGCTCGCAGTAGAGGAGCAGTACTACCTGTTTTTCCCACCGCTACTGATGCTGGCCTGGAGCATGGGCCGCAAGTGGCTGGTTGTACTGCTGATCGCGGCCGCCCTGGCGAGCCTGGCGCTGGCGGAGCTGGGGGCGCGTCATAACGCCAGTAACGCTTTTTATCTGCTGCCTGCACGCGCCTGGGAATTGCTGACGGGCTCGTTCATCGCCTTCTACTTTGTCTGGCGCCCGCGTAGCGTCGATAGCGCCAGCCATCTTGATCAGGCGGCGACGCTGCTGGGCATTCTGCTGATCGGTTATGCCGTGGTGTGTTTCGACAGCAGTACACCTTTCCCTGGCCTCAACGCGCTGGTGCCTGTGCTGGGCGCGGCGTTGATCATTGTCTTCGCCAATCGCCAGACCTGGGTCGGCAGAGCACTGAGTTCACGATTACCAGTCCTGATCGGGATGATCAGTTACAGCGCTTACCTGTGGCATCAGCCCGTCTTTGCCTTCACTCGTCAGCGCAGCCTGATTGAGCCGGACCTGTCGCTGATGCTGGCGTTGACCGTGCTCTCGCTGCTGCTGGCCTGGCTGAGCTGGCGCTTCGTCGAGCAGCCTTTTCGCAAGGCCGGTGCATTCAAACGTCGTCAGATCTTCGCCTCGGCAGGCGTTGCTTCGACGCTATTTGTCGCACTGGGGCTGGTCGGTTATCTCAATAATGGCTTTAGCCAGCGCTTCGCTGTCGATCCGGCGATGCATCAGGCATTTGTCGACCCGCAGATACGCGAAAGATGCGACCGGAACCTTGATAGCCAAGGCTGGAATGTCGATTTTTGCCTGTTCGGCCTTGCCGACAGCAACGTCGTACCGGAGATGGCCCTGTTTGGTGACAGCCATTCCGAGGCCCTGTTATCGACGTTTGACGCCGCCGCACGGGATCTGGGCAGAACCGTCGCGCATATCGGTCTGGGCGGCTGCCTGCCCTTGCTCGGCGTGGATGTCGCCAACGGCAACTACCCTGCCGGGGTATGCGAGACGCTGGCCAATCGCGAGTTTGAATACGTGAAGCAGCGGCAGATCAAAAAGGTCGTGCTGGTGGCACGCTGGACGCTGTACACCGACGGCGATTACGGTGAGCGCAAGATGAGCAAGTATTTCCTGACCTCCCGCAGCCACCCGGAAAAAAATCGGAAAACCTCGCGAGCAGTGTTCCGGCATGCGCTTGCAACCACGATAAAGGCCTACCGCGATATCGGCACCGAGGTATTCATCGTCGCACAGGTGCCGCAGCAATTGATCAACCCCGAGAGCCTCTACTACCGCCTGGCCCGGGACGCCTCGGGCAGTGATGCGCAGAAACTGCAGCGGGTCAGTGAACTGTCGGTGCCAGTCGAAAAACATGCTCTGTTGCAACGCTTCACTCGAGAACTGTTCCTGCACGCCAGCCAGGCGAAGCAGATCAGGTTGATCACCCTGGATGACGCCTTTTGCAAGGACAAGCAATGCCTGATTGGCGACATGAACTCGTACTACAAGGACTTCAATCACCTCAACGCCAAGGGCGCAGGCCTGCTTGCTGGTCAGATCAGCCATATTCTTGACCAGTGACAGGGTTTTATCAGGCGGCATTGTCTGTAATGCTGATACCCGCACAGACGCCCGAGGACCATCGCATGACCGCCGCCAGCTTCGCCCCGTTTCAGGATCTGGCCAGCCTGCTGATCCCGCACACTCATGCAGAGAAAATCGATGGCGCGCACGACGTCTCGCACTTGCTGCGCGTCTGGAAAAACGTCTGCGCTATCCGTGACCGGGAAGGCGGCGATGCCCGCGTACTGATCGCCGCCACACTGTTACACGACTGTGTTTCGGTCGAGAAAGATTCACCGTTTCGCTCCAGCGCTTCGCGACTGGCGGCAGTACGGGCCAGCGAATTGCTTACCGAGATGGGGTGGGACGAAGAAAGTATCGCTGCGGTTGCCCATGCTATCGAAGCGCACAGTTTTTCGGCGGCGATAACCCCGCTGACACTGGAAGCCCGAATTCTGCAGGACGCCGACCGCCTGGACTCTCTGGGCATGATCGGCGTAGCTCGAACCTTTTACGTATCGGGGCGGATGGGCAGACAGCTTTACGAAGCGAACGACCCGCATGCCAGCCAGCGCCCGTATGACGACATGAACTTCGCCGCCGACCATTTTCATACCAAGCTGCTGCACCTCGCCGACAGCTTTCAAACCGATACCGGAACACAGATGGCGAAGATCAGGCACGACCGGCTGAAGCGCTTTCTGGATGAACTGATGGAGGAAATCGGCGCGCCCAAGCCATGAGCGCTTGCCTGTTTTCAACATAAACATCAGATGTCACAAAGACATCACACAACTGCCCTATAAACGGCTCTCCGAGAAGGTCTGTGTGTTTATAGGGGTTGTGTGCCGTGAAAAGATTTATGCCTCGTTTCCTGCGTCGGCAAACCACAAGGCCAACACTATTGCGCCGCTTCAGGATCACCCTGCGTTTGGTGATCTGTTTCGGTATCACTTCCCTGCTGATGGTCGCGCTGGGGGCTTTCTGCCTGCTGCAGATGCAGGAGATCCGCAATCAGGGCGAAGCCGTCGAGAGTGGAGCGCTGCCCAGTATCGCCATGGCCGATGCCATCGCCATTGGCCTGGTCAAACTGCGCAGCGAGACCACAAGGCTGATCGCCAATGCCGACGATCCGGGTGCGGTCATCAACAGCAAGATCAATGTCGAACAGCTCAAGAACGAAGTCGAGAAAGGTTTCTCGGAATACCTTGCGCGCGTTCAATCGGGCACTGAACATGACTCTATCGTCGCGTTGCAGGATGCCTATAAGGCGTTCATGCCCGGCTTGCAGGATCAGATCACGTTGATCGAGCAGAACAAGCTGGATGAGGCCCGAATGCTGGCCAATACCATGCTCGCGCTGCAAGGCGACCTTATGGACATGCAGGTGCAACTGCTGCGCGAGCTAAACAAACAGAGCGCTGCTGCCGCCGTAGAGTCAGCAGGCACCCGCTACGAGCAGGCACGAGTCATTGCGCTGAGCGTCATCGCCGTCGTGTTGGCTCTGACCCTGCTGCTGGCCTGGCGTCTGAGCGTCAGCATCATTCACCCGGTCCGCCAGGCTTTACACATTGCCAGCACCATCGCCGATGGTGATCTGACAGAGCACCGGATACCGGATGGCAAGGACGAGACCGCGCAGTTGCTGATCACCCTGGGGCGCATGCGCACTAACCTGCACGGCACGATTGATCAGATATACGCAGCGGCGACGCAACTGTCGCAGTCGGTCCAGGAGATGGGCACCATCGCCGAAGCCAGTGCGCTCAATCTGCAATTGCAGAACAACGAAATCGAGCAGGCCGCGGTCGCCGTCAACCAGATGAGTCAGGCGGCCATCGAAGTAGCAGGCAACGCCAGCAGCACCGTGACCGAATCACAGGCATCGACCCAGGCGGCAGCGCAAGGACAGGAAAAACTGTCGGCGACGATTCTTTCGATCAAACAACTGACTGAAAACGTGCTGGACTCCTCGCATCAGGCTGAAGGACTGGCCGAGCGCACGCAGAGCATCAGCAGCATTCTTGATGTGATTCGCGCAATCGCCAACCAGACCAACCTGCTGGCCCTGAACGCCGCCATTGAGGCAGCCCGGGCGGGCGAAGCCGGGCGCGGATTTGCCGTGGTGGCTGATGAGGTCCGTTCACTGGCGCAACGCACCAGTGCCTCGACAGCAGAAATCGAAGGGCTGATCAACGGCGTGCAGCAAAGCACTCAGCAAACGGCCAGCTCGTTGCGTCACACGGCAACGCAAGCCAGCCTGACGCTTGAGCAAGCTGCATCAACTGGCGAAGCATTGACCGTGATCATCCATTCAACGGCCACCATCAACGACCGCAACCTGCTGATTGCCAGTGCAGCAGAACAGCAAGCCCAGGTCGCGACTGAAGTAGACCGCAACCTGAGCAGTATCCGCGATCTGTCGAGCCAGACAGCGTCAGGCGCGCAGCAGACCACCGTGGCGAGCAATTCGCTGTCGATGCTGGCGACTGATCTGAACCTGATGGTGCAGCGTTTCGTGCTGTGATGCCCTGCCTGCCGCCAACCAGTCGTCGCGAAAACAGACTGGCTGGCGATAGTGCAACCTGAGGGCGGCTATCAGTCCTGCGGACGCAGACGGTACTGCGGCGGCAACTGCTCGAAACCGCTGATGGTCACGTCGAGGCTTTTCCAGCGACCGTCCTTGATGCCGTAGATGCAGCCATGCACAGACAGGCTCTGCCCACGGTGCCAGGCGTTCTGCACAATGCTGGTGTGACCGACGTTGGCCACTTGCTGAATCACGTTCAGCTCGCACAGACGGTCGACACGTTCTTCCTCGGTCGGCAGCTTGGCCAGCACTTCACGGTTTTCGTAATACAGATCACGAATCGTGCGCAGCCAGCCGTCGATCAGGCCGAACTGGCGGTCCTGCATGGACGCGCGTACACCGCCACAACCATAGTGGCCCGTCACCAGAATGTGTTTGACCTTCAACACGTCCACCGCGTACTGGATCACCGACAGGCAGTTGAGGTCGGTGTGCAACACAACGTTGGCCACGTTGCGATGGACGAACAGATCGCCGGGCAGCATGCCGACGATTTCATTGGCCGGGACACGTGCATCCGAACAACCGATCCACAGGAACTCAGGCGTTTGCTGGCGGGCCAGCTTGGCGAAAAACTCTGGGTCTTCCTGCTTTATCGCATCGGCCCAGCGTGCATTGTTATCAATCAGGTCTTGTAGCTCGTTCATGCTTTGACGCCTCGATAATGATGCCCAGCCTTGGACTGGAGTCGAATCCTTCAAGTCACGCCTATTTGCCACTACTGACAAAATTCACCGAAGCTCGTCGGTCAACAAAAAGGAATCTTCAAAGTCGTGGCCGGTCCATTTTTTACGACCACCTGAAATGAGGATTTCCCATGAACGATTCACGCCGTCCGTTCGGTGCTACCGAACCGGAACCCATTGATGACAACGAAGACCGCATGGGCTCTATGGAAACACTCGACCTCAATGAAGATGAGACCGCCCGTATAGGTGATCTTATCCCTGAAGACCAACTGCAACATGAAATTCCGGATCAGCGTGTGCGTGAGGCAGGCCTGACCGGTGCATCGACTGACGATCACCATTCGACCGATGACGATCTGTCTCCGGAAACCCTGATCCACGAAGACGGTGCCCGTTCACCGAACGAGCAGGGCGAAGACGATCCTGCCGATCTGGACCTGACGGTAGTCGATGAAGATGACATCGGCGGTGGCAACGGGCTCGACGAGGAGGAGCTGGCCATTCTTGACCCGCTGGACGGCAACACCCAGCGCTGACCGCCAGCACTATTCGAAAAGCGTGCAGGCCATGACCACAGCGTCTTCGCGGCCGCCGACTGCCGGGTAGTAATCGCGACGCCGGCCTATCTCGTTGAAACCGTAGTTTTCATACAGACGATAGGCTGGACGATTACTATCACGCAGTTCCAGAAAGCATTCCCGAGCGTTTAGCTGATAAGCACGCTTCATCAGATGATCAAGCAGCAGCAAGCCAAGACCACGACCCTGATTTTCAGGTTTGACGGTGATGTTGAGCAGATGCGCTTCATCGATGATGACCTGAATCACACCGTGCCCGACCTGCTGCGCGCCTTCGAACATCAGCCAGATCTCATAGGACTTGAGGCCATCGAGAAAGATGCCGCGTGTCCAGGGATGGCTGAAGGCTGCGTATTCGATTTTCAGCACCGCATCCATGTCGGCTTCGGTCATGGGGCGGAAGGTTACGGCATCACTCATCGATCGATTTCCAGCGCGTCATCAGCCGACGCATGGCTTTCCAGACATCGGCCTTGCGCTCAGGCTCGTCCATCATTAATTCGAGACCCGGCAACGCCCAGGCAGTACCCAGACCTTCGATCTGCAATTCGCGGTTATAGGATTCGGCGTCGGCTTCACCGGCGAACTTCATCGACGGCAAACCGATCAGCCACAGGCACGCACAGGGCTCGTCCTCAAGCCGGGCACCGACAAAGCCTTGCACGAAGTCGCGCGCCGCTTCCGGCCCCTGATCCATCTGGCCACGCACCAGCAACGGCCAGCGCACCGGCTCGCCGATAATCTGCGGGCTGTCGGGCAGACCGGCAGCGCGCAGCATGTCCTTGAGCAGCAGGTAGGACGGATCGCGGCTCTGAAACGGCTGACCGGTGGTCAGCTCTACCAGCAGCAGGCAACGCCCGGCACGCAGCAATTGCAGGGCAAAACGCGGTGGCGGCACAACTGCGGCCTTGGGCGGCGCAGGCGCGGCCTCCTCGACCGGGGCAACGGTGCGCGTGCTGGCCAGTGACGGACGCGGCACCTCGACCTTCGGGCGCTCGGGCTGCCGGGCGATCGGCACAACGTTCGCAGCTTCGACCGGCGCAGCGTGCGCAGATGGCGCGGCAGCAGGCGCAATGCTCTGCACCTCGACCGGCGGCGGTAACGGCGCAAGCAGCTCCGGACGCGAGGGCGCGGCGAATGGCAGTTCTGTGCGCGGCAGCCAGTTGACCACCTGCATGGCGGTCAAATAAGCGCGGCGACGGGACTCGTTGAGCAAGGGTCAGCCACCTGTGGATAAGTTAAGCGCGCAATTCTAGCGTTGTTCGCCTTTTTGCGCTGCAGCATATCGCCCGCAGGTGAAATATCAGGCGACTGATGCAGTACAATTGCCGCTTTTCACTTGCCAACAGTCGGCCTAACGATGATCGAACCCAAGCGCGTCCTGCGCGCCCTTGCCGAGCACTGGGCGCTACTCGAGCCCTTATGCGAACACTTCGACCAGGGTACGTTGAGCCTGAGCGAGCTGCGCCTGCAATTGGGCGCTCAGCAGCAGGACAGCACCCCGCAAGACATCACCAACCTGCTGGACGTGTGGATTCGTCTGGACATTCTGGTGCCCGTCGCGAAAAGTCCGAACCGCTTTGAGCTCAACGCACAGATCCATGACTTCCTGTCCTACCTGCGCCGCGAGCACCGGCTGGGCCTGTGCCTGGAAATCGAGGCTTATCTGCGCCATCTGGAGCGCCTGGCCGGTTACATTCAGGACGCGTTCGATATTCGCGATGCCAATGATCTGGCCAGGCAGCTGCGACTGCTGGACATGCGGGTGCGCGACGTTCTCAAGAAGCTCGCCAACGACGAACAGGCACTGGTCGCGGTCGCCGACCGGGCCAAGACCAGCGACCGGCAGATCCCCTTGCGCCAGCGGTATGCAGAAGTTCTGGCCACCTGGGACGAATACGTCGAGCCGATGATTCAACTGGTCAATGCCGACGGCGCTTTCGAACAGGGTGTGCGCAAGGTCGAGAATGTGCTGCTGCGCCTGCTGACCGAGCAACAACGCCTCGGTCACCTGGTCGATGACGATATGCTGCTGCGCACCCATGCGCGCATTCTGGAGATGCAGACCAGCGCCCAGCTGACCTTGCGTCATGCACGCGAGCTGCTGTTGCCGCTGCGCGAGGAGGCACGTCGCCACAACGCGGTGACTCGTGGCGCGGCGCTGGCCTTGTCGGCGATTCGGCGCAAGGGACTGGACGCAGTGCCACAAGCCGCCATGCCATTGTTTACCCGCCCGCAAAGTACATTTCTGGGCAGCGCGAGTCAGGTCGAGGCTTACGTCTATGCCTTGGCGCGCTTTGAACCCAAGCCTGCGAAATTCCCCAAGGCCAGTGGTACACGCAAGGGCGAACCGCCCCGCGCGCCACGTACGGTCAAGGAAATGCTCGAGCGCTGCGAAAGCGCCCTGCCGATGCCTGACCTGATGGTCTGGTTGCTGGAGCAGGAGCCGACTGGCGAAACCGACGAGCTGTTGTACTGGTTCTCGCGGTTGTCGCGGGACAAGCGCTTCGCCCGTGAACGCCTCGAGCGTCGCGAATATTTCACCCGGGAGCACCGCGTCAGCCTGCGCTCCTTTGCCCTGCTCGCCGCAAAAGACGAGCAGCCAGAGCATTCCGAGAGCCCTGTTCATGCATCTTGATCTATCCGAAATGTCCCAGCTCGCGCCGATCTTTCGCGAGCTGTTCAAGGGCTATCACATCAGCCGCCGCGACCCGGAGCTGTATGCCCAACTCTCCAACTGCCAGGACCAGTACCGCGCGCTGTTCAAGGCACTGGGCTACGAACTGATCTGCGACACCCGTGGCTTCTACTATTTCGTGCCTGAACTGGCCGCCGCGCAGGTCAACAAGACCGCTCAACGTCTGGCGCTGTTCACCTTCATCCTCGTCGAGCATTTGGCCGATCAGGGCCGTGACCCGATGGCCGTACTGGATGGCGGCAGTCTGGGCCGCGACGAACTGCCTTCGATGCTGGAAAAGTACCGGGACCTGTTTCTTCAGGCGGAAGTGCAGACCCAGGAAGAGCTGGAAGAGAAGATCATGCGCCGCATGACGCAACTGGGTTTTGCCAGTGAAGAGGTCGGTATCTACCGCTTCCTGCCGCCGATGCACCGTTTTCTCGATGTGTGCCTGTCGGTGCAGCAGGACCGCGATCTGGCGGCCAGCCTGCATAGCGCCCTGCCACTGCCAACGCCTGTGCTCATCGATGATGACAGCGACGAGAAGCTGCTGGAAACCGATGACCCGCTGGACCTGGCTGAATTCGGTGAAGAAACCGAGGAAGAGGCACTGGCCCGGGCAATCGCCGATGAGCAACGACAGGAGATGGACACATGAGCCAGGAACGTTATGGCATCCGCCGCTTTGCCCTGTTGAACACCGCCGGTTACAGCCTCGGCCTGTTCCCGCTGGAAAACCCGCTGTCGGTGTATGGCGCGAACAACCTGGGCAAGAGCGCCTCGATCAACGCCCTGCAATTCCCGATTCTGGCGCGCATGTCGGACATGAGCTTCGGCAAGTACAGCCTTGAGCAGTCCCGGCGCTTCTACTTTGCTACCGACACCAGTTACATTCTGGTGGAAGTCTCCCTGCCCCACGGCCCGCATGTAATTGGCGTGGTAGGCCGCGGCCCGGGTGGCGGTTTCGGCCATCAGTTCTTCGCCTATGCCGGCGAGCTGGACCTGGGTCATTACCAGAAGAACGACACCTGCCTGCGTCAGAAAGAGCTGTTCAGCAACCTGGAAAGCCAGGGCCTGAAAGCCTACGAACTCAAGCCGGACGAGCTGCGCCGCCTGTTGGTAGGCGGTCATACCTCGATCCCGCTGGACCTGACTCTGATCCCGCTGCGCTCCACCAGCGAGCAGAGCCTGAAGACGTTCCGTGCGCTGTTCATCAACCTGCTGCACATGCGCGAAATCACGGCAGCCAAACTCAAGCAGCTGTTTCTCGATGCGTTTGAGCACAGCCTGCGCTCGGGCAGCGTCGACTACATTGCCGCCTGTGAAGAAGCTTTCCGCGACGTGCGGCGCATGGAACAGGATTACAACTCGCTGGTATTGGCTGGCCCGCTGGTCGAGGCGCTGGCTGCCGGGGTCAAACAGCGTGATCTGTTGCGTGGCAAACTGCATCGTCTGTCGCCGATCCTTGATTCACTGCTTGGCACCTGGTCGGACTACTCCGGCGCGCGCAAGGAAGAACTGGTCGCTCAGGCCGAGCATTACCGTGCTCAGCAGGATGAGATGCAGAACGATCAGCGCAGCAGCACTCAGGAACTGATGCGTCTGGAGCGCGAGATCAGCAGCATCCAGCGCTGGGTCGGCGAGCTGTCGGTGCTGAAGAATCGTTTTGCGCTGGTCGATGACGTCAAGGTGCTGGAGCAGCAACTGCTCGCAGCCAAGGATGCTCACGATGAACTGGCCGGTGCACTGGCCCAGTCGCGGCAGTTCAGCGCCGAAGATCTGGACGAGCGTCTGCGCGATCTGGAGAAACGCCTCAAGTCGGTCAAACAACAGCTCGACCATGCGGACAACAACAGTTACGCCCGTCTGCGTGAAGAGTTCTCCCAGCCGGACGTAGAACGCCTGATGCGTCTGTTCAACAGCGCGCTGTTCAGCTTGCCATTGGGTGAGCAAGGCATTGCGCTGGACGACGGCGACGCGTGGGTCAAATCGCTGGAGACCATTCTGGATGGCTTCAAAGGCGATCAATTCACCGTACCCGGGCTGACCATCAACCTGTCGAGTATCGAACCTCCTGCCCTGCAGGCGCTGGCCGATCGTGCTGCGCTGCGCGATCAGAAAGAGCGCCTGGAAAAAGAACTCAAGCAACTGAAAACCCAGCAGGCTGTGGCCGCCGACCGCGCGGCGAGCAAGACCCAGACCGAGGCGCTGTATCAACAGGTGCTGGATGCTCAAAAAGCACTTGAAGACTTCCGCCGCTGCCAGACCTTGAGCGCGGAGGAGTCCGGCAAGCTGGAAGAGCTGGCGCAGATGGAAGCCGCTCAGGATGAACTGAAACGCTCCAGCGATGCATTCACCGAACGCGTCCAGCAGCTCTCGGCCAAGCTGCAACTGATCGCCCGTCAGATCGGTGACATGGAATCCAAGCAACGCACGCTGGATGACGCACTACGCCGCCGCCAGTTGTTGCCGGCGGATCTGCCGTTCGGCACGCCGTTCATGGAACCGATTGATGATTCCATGGATAACCTGTTGCCACTGCTCAACGATTACCAGGACAGCTGGCAAGGTCTGTTGCGCAGCGATGGGCAGATCGAAGCGCTGTATGCCCAGGTTCGCCTCAAGGGCGTGGCCAAGTTCGACAGCGAGGACGACATGGAGCGTCGCCTGCAACTGCTGATCAATGCCTACGCACACCGTACCGATGAGGCGCTCACACTGGGCAAGGCTCGTCGCGCTGCGGTTACTGACATCGCCCGTACCCTGCGAAACATTCGTAGTGACTACGACAGCCTTGAGCATCAACTGGCACTGTTCAACCGCGAGATCAACAAACGTCAGGTGTCGAACCTGGCAAGCTTCCGTATCGTGCTCGCCCCTAACAAGGAAGCGCTCAAGCACATCGACCAGATTATCCACAGCGCCGGGCAATATGAAGAAGGCGAGACGCTGTCTGTCTTCGACCTGAGCCAGAGCGCCGAGCAGGACAACAAGAACGAAGAGGCCAAGGAATATCTGGCGCGACTTGTGGCTGCCAATCATAACCAGTTGGGCTTGAAGGACTTGTTCGAACTGGCATTCGAGATCACCAAGGTCAATGGTCAGCCGGTTATCCACACCGATATCGACGGCGCAGCGTCCAACGGCACGACGATGACCATCAAGGCATTGACCAACATGTACCTGTTGCTGCACTTGATGGATCGGGATCAGGCTGGTCGGGTGCGCCTGCCTTATTACCTCGACGAAGCAGCAGACATTGATGAGAAGAACCAGGCTGCGCTGCTGGAAACGAGCCTGCAGCTGGGCTTCGTTCCGATTCTGGCAAGTGTGAAGCCACAGGTATCGGCCCATGTGGCCATCGACCTGGAAGGTGGCAGCGGGCCTAACGGGATATACATCGATGAAGCTGACTGGAAATACATTCAGCGTCGCGATGAAGTGAAGCCAGCGGTTCCAGAGCTGGCTTCGTAAGGGTCGTTAGCTGTAGTCAGAAGGCCGCATGAGAATGCGGCCTTTTTTATTGTCTTTGAATTGAGTGAGGCCATATTGCAGGCCTTGCACAAACAGACTCTTTATTCATTGAATTCACAATGGGGTGCAGCAAACACGCATACGATTACGAGAGGCTGGCCTGGAGTGACCTCATGAAAACCATACTGCTGACGGTCTTGCTGACCGTTGCTGCAACAGCGCATGCAACCGACTACTACGTTGCCCCCAATGGCGATGATCATGCTGCCGGTACAAAAGCCGCACCGTTGCGATCCATCATGCGTGCACAGCAAGCCGCAAAAGCTGGCGACACGGTGTACTTTCGCGGCGGAGTCTATGCCTACACAGCAGGCATCAACAGCTGCGCTACCCGTACAGACACCGTCAATGCCATCACCCTGAACAACAGCGGCAGCGAAAACAAACCTATACGTTACTGGTCCTATCCGGGCGAAACACCGGTGTTTGATTTCTCGGCCATGAAAGACGATTGTCGCGTCAAAGGCTTCAACGTTACCGGTAGCTGGTTGCACCTGAAGGGGCTGGAGGTAACCGGCGTGCCTCAGCAGCCGGATAACCATCTCAATCACGAGTCCTGGGGCATCTGGAACAGCGGCAGCCACAACACTTTCGAGCAACTCAACTTGCATCACAACATGGGGCCAGGCCTGTTCATTCAGAACGGCGGTTATAACCTGGTACTCAATACCGACTCGCACCACAACTACGACCCTTACACCTCAAACGGCGCAGGTCAGAGCGCTGACGGCTTCGGCGCGCACATCAAGGCGGGCCATCCAGGCAATGTATTTCGCGGTTGCAGAGCCTGGGCCAATTCCGACGACGGCTTTGACCTGATCAATGCCTTCTCGCCGGTAACCATCGAAAACTCGTGGGCATGGCAGCAAGGCTACCTGCCTGGCACGCACACCAAACTTGAAGCGGGCAACGGCAATGGCATCAAAGCGGGCGGATACGGTGGCAAGTATGTGCCCAACGGTGTGAAACATATCGTCCGTAATTCAGTTGCCTTCGACAACAAATCCGCCGGTTTCTACGCCAATCACCATACATTGGCACTGGACTTCATCAACAACACGGCTTTTTCCAATGGCGCAAACTACAACATGGCAGGTATCGCGCCAGATGGCTCGCTGATCCCTCTCGGCCACCTGCTCAACAATATTGCCTACAAGGGACGGTTGACCGTAAACAGCGAAGGACTGGATATGGCCCACAACTCATGGGCATTGCCAACGCCTGTAACCGACGCTGACTTTGAAGATGTCTCGGACACTGGTTGGGATGCGAAGCGCCAGCCAGACGGAAGCCTGCCAGTACTGAGCAGCTTCCATCTGCGGCCCGGCAGCAGGCTGGCAGGCATGGGGGCGTTCAACTGAGCTGGAGGGGGACTCTCTGGCTTCAGTACTGAAAGGTGGGGTTATGAGTTCAGGAGAATGCAGAGGTTTGTGGAACCCCAGACAAACAAAAACCCTCAACGCGTAAGCGATGAGGGTTTCTGGAATTTAATCTTGACGATGACCTACTCTCACATGGGGA